>JANNQT010000085.1:0-2563 GCA_031400895.1 Alphaproteobacteria bacterium
CATCTACCATTTCTGGCTCGCCTTCTCGGGTTGGCAATACGTCAAGGCGATCCAGGGCGGAGAGAGCTTCACCGCGCTCACCGAGGGCATGCAAGAGGCGCTCTGGCAGCTGGGCGGCGCGCCCAAGACGCATCGCACCGATCGGCTGTCGGCGGCTTACCGCAATCTCACCGACGACGACGATTCCAGCGCCGGCTACAAGGCGTTCTGCATCCATTACGGCGTCGAGCCGACCCGCAACAATGCTGGAATCAGCCACGAAAATGGCAGCGTCGAAGCCGCCCACGGTCACTTGAAGATCATGCTCGGCGAGGCGCTCGACTTGCGCGGCTCGCGCGATTTCGAGGACCTCGCGGCGTACCAGCGTTTCCTTGCCGAGATGACCGGCCGACGCAATGCGCGCCGCCGCGCGGAGACCGCGCTGGAGCTTGCGGCAATGGCGCCGTTGCCGAAATTCAAGACGACAGACTTCACGCTGGCGAGCGCCACAGTCACGCGCTCGGGCACGATTTACGTGCGCGATGTGCATTATACCGTGCCCTCGCGCCTGGTCGGCCATCGGCTCAAGGTGCATGTCTATGACGATCGGCTGATCTGCTTTCTGGGCGCCGCCGAAGTGCTGCGCTTGGCCCGGGTCCATCGCGGCAAGCGCGGCGCGCCGCGCGCCAAAATCATCGATTATCGTCACATCATCGGCGCGTTGGTGAAGAAGCCGCAGGCGTTCGCCCACTACGTGCATCGCGAAGCGCTCTATCCGCGCACGGCCTTTCGCCGCGCCTGGGAAGCGCTGGACGCGGGCCTCGATGAGCGGCGCGCCTGCCGCGCCTATGTTGGACTTTTGCATCTCGCCGCAGCGCACGCTTGCGAAGCCAAGCTTGCGGACTGGCTCGATGGCGTGCTCGATTCTGGCGATCTGCCCAATCTCGAGGCGGCGCGTCTGGCGATGGCGCCGGCGGCAATTCTAGCGCCGCCGGTTTTCATCGCGGCGCCCGATCTCGCGATCTATGATCGCTTGATCGGCTTGCCCAGGGCTGCGGCATGAGCCCGGCTCAAGACGCCGCCGGCGTGCGCGAGATCGACGCCGCGCGGTTGCCGCTCATGCTGACCAGCTTGCGTCTGCCCACCATCGGCAAGCTCTGGCCCGCTTTCGCGGCGCAGGCCGACAAGGAAGGATGGGGCGCGGGCCGCTTTCTCGCCGCGCTGGCCGAGCACGAATTGGCCGAGCGCGACCAGCGCCGCATCGCCCGCTGCTTGCGCGAATCCGAGCTGCCCGCCGGCAAGACTTTCGCCAGTTTCGATTTCGCCGCCGTGCCGAGCCTGCGCAAGGCCCAGCTCATGGCGCTGGCCGAGAGCGATGCCTGGGTTGATTCCGGGGCCAATGTGCTCTGTTTCGGGCCCAGCGGCGTCGGCAAGAGTCACGCCGCCGCCGCCATCGGTTATGGCTTGATCGAGCGCGGCAGGCGGGTTTTTTTCTGCCGCACCACCGACATGGTCCAGCGCCTGCAGGCCGCGCGCCGGGATTTGTCGCTGCCGGCGCTGCTGGCTAAGCTCGACCGCTTCGACGCGCTGGTGCTCGACGACCTGGGCTACGCCCGCAAGGATCAGGCCGAAACCGCCGTGCTGTTCGAGCTGATCGCCGAGCGCTACGAGCGGCGCAGCCTGATCGTCACCTGCAATCAGGCCTTCGGCGAATGGGACAAGATTTTTCCCGATCCGGCCATGACCGTCGCCGCCATCGACCGGCTGGTCCATCACTCCACGATTTTGGAGTTCAATGCCGAAAGCTATCGCCGCCGCGCCGCCGCCGCGCGCAAGGCCGCCGGGTAATTGTCGTTGGCAATTGTCGCCGCCAATTGTCGTTTGCCGCCGCGCTCGCCATTATCGCGGCCATGCACGACGATCCAAGCCAGCTCCTGCTGCAGGTCAAGACCACCATCGCCGACATCGAGCCCGAAATCTGGCGGCGGCTCTTGCTGCCCAAGGAGCTCAATTTCGCCCAGCTGCACGAAGTGATCCAAGCCGCCTTCGGCTGGACCGACTCGCATCTGCACCAATTCGTCGTCGGCGGCCTCGTCGTCGGCGCGCCGGAATTCGACGAGCGCGGGTTCAACGAGCACCAGACTTTCGAGGCCAGCGAGGTGTTTTTGCGCGACCTCAACCTCCACGACCTGCCCGACCCAAAAATCCTCTACGAATACGACTTTGGCGACAGCTGGCGCCATTGGATCGCATTCGAAAATCCCGTGAACCGCGTCGTCGGCGAAAAATACCCCCTTGTCGTCGATGGCCGCCGCGCCGGACCGCCCGAAGATTCCGGCGGCCCGCCCGGATACGCTCGCTTCCTCGAAGCCTGGAGCGATCCAGAGCACGAGGAGCATCGCGACATGCGCACATGGGCGCCGCGCGGCTTCGATCCCGAAGCCTTCGATCGCGACAAGACCCAAAAGGCCGTCCTCAGCGCCCTGCGCAAATGCCGCGGCGGCTACCGATTCAGGCTGGAAAGCTAAGCCTCAACCGGACACCACAATTGACGCCCACCGGCCATGAAAATTGTCGTTGCACA
>JANNQT010000086.1:0-14373 GCA_031400895.1 Alphaproteobacteria bacterium
TCGCGAAGCGAAGTCCGGGGCCTATAAACGCGAAACGATTGGGTTTATGGGCCCCGGGCCCGCCGCGGCCGCGGCGTCCCGGGGATGGGTGGGGAGGCAACGCATAAGGCCGTTGGTATAATTGCCGATTGCCGATTGCCGACTGCCGACTGCCGACCCCCTAATTCCGATGCAAATCCACCGACAGCACCAGGCAGAAGCCGGCGATTAGGGTGGTCATGGCGGTGCCGCCGAAGGAGATGATCGGCAGCGGGATGCCGACCACCGGCACCAGCCCGATCACCATCGCGGTGTTGATCAGCACATAACTCGCAAGCGTCGCGACAATTCCGGCGACCGCGAGCTTGGAGAACAGATAGCGCGCGCGCAACGCCACCAGCATGGCGAAATACATCAGCGCCCCGAACAGGCAGAGCACGAAGGCGCCGCCGAGCAGGCCGAATTCCTCGACCATCATTGTGAAGATGAAGTCGGTGTGCTTCTCGGGCAGGAAGTCGAGCTGGGCCTGGCTGCCCTCGCCGAAGCCGCGTCCGAACAGGCCGGCCGAGCCGATGGCGATCTTCGATTGCAGCACGTGATAGCCGGCGCCAAGGGGATCGTCGGACAGCCCCAGGAACACATCGACGCGGTTGCGCTGATAATCATGCAGCACGAAATTGTAGGCGTAGAACGCGCCCACCGCCCCGACCGCGGCGCCGATGCCGACAATCCACCACGACAGCCCAGCCAGGAACATGCTGGCAAGCCCCGCGAACACGATCAGCATGGCGGTGCCGAGGTCGGGCTGGTGCATGACCAGAGCGGCGGGGACGACGATCATCACGAACGCCGGGATGGTCCAGAGGATCGCACCCAATTTGCGCGGATCGAGATCGTGATAATATTTGGCCAGCGCCAGCACGATGGCGACTTTCATGAATTCCGAAGGCTGCAGCGACACCGGCCCCAGCGACAGCCAGCGCGTCGCCCCCATGCGCGTCTCGCCGGCGACCTCCACCGCCAGCAGCAGCAGCAGCGCGAAAGCGTAGAGCGGGTAGGCGATGAAGCTCCAGAAACGGATGTCGAGCAACATGGCGCCGGCGATGGCGACAGCCATCAGCGCCGCGAAGCGGGCGCCGTGGGTCAGCGGCTTGTCCAAGACCTCGCCCGCGCTGGACACCGAGAAATGCATGACCACGCCGATAATGGCGAGCATGCACAGCAGGGTGATGATGCGCCAATTGAGCCGCCGAAAACGCTCGCCCAGGCCATGGGGGGTGGAGATTGGCAGCATGCTCATGCGCGCACTCGCTCCACCGGTTCAAGCGCCGCCAGCCGCGCCGGCGCGCGCCGCGCCGGATCGCGCAGCAGCGTCGCCTTCATGATTTCGCGCGCGATCGGGCCGGCCACCGCCGAGCCGCCGCCGCCATGCTCGACCACGACGGCGCAGGCGTAGCGCGGCTCGTGCCAAGGTCCAAAGCAGCAGAACAGCGCATTGTCGCGCAAGCGCCAATCGAGCGAGGCGTTGGAGCGCACGCCGCCGGCGCGCTCGGCCGAGCTGATGATGCGCACCTGCGCGGTGCCGGTTTTCGCCGCAATCTGCACCGCTTGCCAGGCGCTGTTTTCCGGCGTCAGCGGCGTGGCCGCGCCGCTGGTCGGATCGCGCACCAATTCCAGCGCGCCGGCGCGCACGGCGGTGCCGCCGGGCTCGTTGCAGACGCCGAACATGCCGTCGCGCACGCGGGCCAGGAATTCCGGCTCGATCCCCTCGATCAAAGCCGCCGGCGCCGGTTCGCTCACCCCCGGCGCCTCGCGCACCAGCCGCGGGACCACCGCGCGCCCGTTATTGCCGAGCCGCGCGGCCATCACCGCCAATTGCAGCGGCGACACCTGCAGCGCGCCTTGGCCGATGCCGTAATTAAGCGTCAACCCTCCAGTCCAGCCTTCGCCGCGATGCTCGCGCCACCAGGTGGGATCAGGCACCAGGCCGTCGAGAATATTGGGCACGCCGACATCGAAATGCTCGCCGAAGCCGAACTTGCGCGCCACCGCGGCGATGCGTTCGGGGCCGGCTTGCAGCGCCGCCTGGTAGAAATAAACGTCGCAGGAATGCTTGATGGCGTTGTGCAGGTTGACGCGGCCATGGCCCTCGCGCCGCCAGCAATGGAAATTGCGGCCGCCATAGGGGAAATAGCCCGGGCACGATACTGACCAATCGTCGGCAACGCCCGCCTGCTTGGCGGCGATGCCGACGATCATCTTGAAGGTCGAGCCCGGCGCGTAGAGCCCGGTGACGGATTTATGGAACAGCGGCTTCATCTCGTCGGTATTGAGGCCGGCGAATTCATCGCGGCCGATGCCATTGACGAAATGATTGGGATCGAAGCCAGGCGCCGAGGCCATCACCAAGAGATCGCCGTTGAGGATGTCCATGACGATGGCCGAGCCCGATTGCTGGGCGAAGTTCTGCATCGCCGTGCGCTGCAATTCATGGTCGATGGTGAGCACCACGCCCGAACCGCGCACCGGTTCGCGCCGCTCGTCAGCGTCCTCGCCCTGCTCGACGCCGCGAGCGTTGACGATGACCTTTCGCCAACCAGGCTGGCCGTGCAGAATCTCCTCGAGCTTGGTCTCCAGCCCTGCCTTGCCGACGCGCACGTGGGGATTGCGCAAATACAGCGCCCGGCTCAGCCCCCCTTCGCCCGCGGCCAAGGCGCGGTCGATGTCTCGCTGCGTCGGCTTTTGTACATAACCGATCGGGTGGGCGTAGACGATGTCATAGGGATAGGCGCGCACGTCGGCGGAATTGGCGACGACGCCGCGCAATTCCGGCAACCGCACATTGATGGCGCTGAATTCTTCCCAGGTCAGGCCTTCATGGATCGGCATCGGCTCACCGCTCGGCGCTTCAGCGACCTTGTTCTTGGCGCGGCGCGCCCATTCCGGGCCGAGCCCGAGTATCTGCGCCACCATCGCCAGCGTACGGTCGATATCCTCCACGTCCTCTTTCAGGATCGCCACCTGGTAATCCTTGCTGGTCTGGGCCAGCACGGTTCCAAAGCGATCGTAGATCACCCCGCGCGGCGGCGCGATGATGCGGGTGTCGAAGCGATTTTCGTCGGCGGCGGTGGAGTATTCGCGGCTGAGCAGATTGGTCGCCTGCAATTGGCCCATGCGCACCAGAATGGCGCCCATGACGCCGACGCCGACGAACGACATCAGCGCCGCGCGGCGGCTGAACACGACATTGACGTCGCGCTTGGGCAGCGTCGAGCCGACTTTCTTGCGCTTCATCGGCGCACTCCAACGCGAACCGGGCCCCCGCCGCTCATATAGAGCGGCCGCACCAGCGGGAACAGCAGCGCGGTAATGCCGGCGGCTTCAGCGTAGGGCCGCAACGGCGCGTGCGGCCCAAGGCCGATCGGCGCCAGCAGATACGCGACGCCCACCGTCACCAGGGCTGTCACCGCGAAGCTGCCCCACAGCGAGAACAGGTTTGGCGCCGACATCACCACAGCAGCGACGCGTCCGGCAAGATAGGCCGACAGGTAAAGCGCCGCGAACAGGCCGTAGGGCCCGCCCGCCAATTGATCGTGCAGCAGCCCGAGCGCGGCGAGCGCGAGCGGCGCCTGCGGGCCGCTGCCTTCCGCGGCCCAGCCATAAGCCGCCCACAGCACCGCCAGCGGCATCGGCGGCTGCGCGAACAGCGGTCCCAGTGGTAACGCCGGCAAGATCACGCTCGCCAGCGCCAACGCCAAGCCGCAAGCCGTCAACAATCCCCGCCCCGGCGCGCGCGCGCTCATTGCGGTGGCCCCGAGGGAGGACCCGCTGGCGGCGCCAGCGGTTGCGGCGGTGGCTGCTCTGGTTCAGCGCTGACGGCCGCGCCGGGCTCACGCCGTGGGCTCGGGGGTGAGCGCGGGCGCGGCGCAGTCGGCGCCGGAATCATGGTCTGGCGCCCGATAACCCCAACCGAAGAGCTCGCCGCCAACGGCGGTCCCTGGCTTTGCAAGCCATCGCTTTCCGGCGCGACCACATCGACGAACGGCAACAGCCGCACAAAGTCGATCGGCAACTGCGCCGCCGACAGCGCCACCCTCCACTCGCCATTGCCGCGGCTCTGGGCGACGCCGACCAGAACGCCGCGCGGGAACAGGCCACCCTCGCCCGACGTGATCACCCGCTCGCCCTCGCGCAGGCTCTGCGCGCCGACGATGAAATCGAGCCGCGGCGCCTGCACTTGGTAAGGTTGAGTCAGAAGTTCCGGCGGATTGGCGGCTTGCCCCGCCAGCACCGCGCGCACGCGCGAGGCTTCGCCCATCACCGGGATGCGCGAGGTGTAATCGTCCAGCATCAGCACCCGCGACGAGCGCCGCCCCACCGACACCACCCGGCCGACCAGCCCGTTCTCGTTCAGGGCGATGAAGCCGATGCCGACGCCGTGGTCGGCGCCGGCATTGGCCAGCAAAGTGCGCACGAACGGGCCGCCGGAATCGAGCACCAATTGCGCGGCGATGGCGCGCTCGATCTCGGCGCCTTCGCCGAACGAACTTGCGGGCATGCGCAGCAGCGCTTCGTAACGCGCGTTGCGTTCGCCCAGCCGCTCGGCCAGCTCGCGCCAGGTCTGCAATTCGCGGTTCTCGCGCTCGAGCTGTTGCACCCGCTTGCTCGCGCCCCACATGGTCCCCAGCCTTTGCAGCAGATTTTCGCCAGCGCGCGCTGGGCCGGTGGCGGTTTGCCCCGCCGCCGCGGCGCCATCGTCGCCGGCGGCGACAATGGCGCCGCCGGGCCCTCGTCCTGCGTTCAGCACGATCGCCGCGACCGCGCCGATTCCGAGCAACGCCGCGGCGATCACGCCGGGCGTGAAACGCCGCCCCGCGCCCGCGCGCCGCACATTGCTTCTGCGTCTGGCCACTGCCGTCCTTACGTTGCGCGCTTGCTTACACCTCTTCGGAGAGCAGCCGGCGCGCTTCCGATGAGTTTATGATGTCGAGCGCGATTCCGCAGCCCTTGACCACACAACGCAGCGGATCGTCGGCCACCGAGACGCGAATCGAAATCCGCTCCTGCAGCACGATATCCAGATTGCGCAGCAGCGCCCCGCCGCCGGTCAGCATCAAGCCGTGGTCGAAGATGTCGGCGGCCAGTTCCGGGGGCATCTGCTCGAACGCTTGGCGCACGGCATCGACGATGCGGGTCACCGGCTCCGACAGCGCTTCGGCCACCATGGCCTCGGTGACGGTGATTTCCTTCGGCACGCCGGAAAGATTGTCGCGGCCCTTGATCGGCAAAGACATGCCCTGGCCGCTGTCGGGGGCCTTGGCGGTGCCGATCTCCTTTTTGATCCGCTCGGCGGTGGAATCGCCGATCATCAGATTTTCGTGCCGGCGCAGATATTGGATGATGGCCTCGTCCATCTTGTCGCCGGCCTCGCGTAAGCTGCGCGACCATACCAGCCCGCCCAAGGAAAGCACCGCGATCTCGGTGGTTCCGCCGCCGATATCAACCACCATGCAACCCGACGGGTCGTTGATCTGCAGCCCCGCGCCCAGGGCCGCCGCCACCGGCTCCTCGATCAGCTTGACCCGGCGCGCACCCGACGCCTGGGCGCTCTCCAGGATCGTGCGCCGCTCCACCGGGGTCGCCCCGGTGGGTACGCAAATGACGATCTGCGGGCTGATCAAAGCCGGGCGCGGCAGCACTTTCTTGATGAATTGCTTGATCATTTCCTCGGCGACGTCGAAATCAGCGATGACGCCGTCGCGCAGCGGGCGGATCACTTCCATGTTGCGGTGGGTCTTGCCCAGCATGGTTTTCGCTTCCGCGCCAACCGCATAGACCACCTTGCGGCCGCCTTCGTTGACGTAGGCGACCACCGAGGGCTCATCCAGGACGATGCCGCGCCCCTGGACGTGGATAAGTGTGTTGGCGGTGCCCAGATCGATCGCCAGATCGGGCGCCACCAGACCAAACATATTGCCGAACATGCCCTGCAGAACCTCACAATGGGGGCCGAATCGAGACCGCCCGCCCGCCTTAGCGCGGCAAGCTTAACTAATCCTCAGCTTTACCGGGGGGTGGCGAGCAGCACCGGCAGCAGGGCTTGCCGCGATGCGCGCGGCGACGCAAGAGCCTCGCGCTGCGGTCCAGATTGTTTGCCAGAATCTTTGCCAGATTTTTGGAATGAACTTCAGCGCGGCGCCGTGGGCTCTTGCCGGGGCCGCTGCGGCGCCCGATGATCGGGGGAGAGGGCTGGATCGGGGAAATAGCTTGCTGGCAAAGGCGTTAAGGCTCCTGGCGGCGGCGCTGATGCTGGCGCTGGCCGGTTCGGCGGCGGCGCAGACCGACGCCGAGGATTCCGAACGCGGCATCGTGCGCGTGGTGGTGATCGCCGAGAGCCCCGAGGGGCGCTCGCTTTACGGCTCCGGTTCGGGCTTCGTGGTCGCGCCCGGTCTGGTGGTGACCGCCGCCCACGTGGTGGCGCCAGCGCGGCAGCGGCCGGAATACGGCATCGCCGTGGTCGCCCCCGACGGCGAGGGCCTGATCGAGGCGCGCATCATCCGCTACTCGCCGCTGCAGGAATTGGCGCTGCTGGAGTTTCGAGCGGCGGCGCTGCCGGCCTTGAACATTTCCACCATCGAGCCGCACGCCGGCGACGGCGTGGTGGCGCTGGGTTATCCCGACGTCGACTACCAGGGCGCGACCGGCGCCGACCTGTTGCGCCCGGCCCCGGCCTCGCGCACGCCTGGGCGTATTACTTTGCTGCGCGAGCAGGCCCCCACCGGCGACGCTATCCCCACCATCAACCACACCGCCGTCATCTCTTCGGGCTCGTCCGGCGGCCCGCTGCTCGACGAGTGCGGCCGCGTCATCGGCGTCAATTCCTGGCACGTCTCGGGCGAAGCGACGCGGGAGATGCGCGGGGTTTCCACCCGCGCCGCGCAATTGCTGCAATTTCTCGAAGAGGCCGGCGTCAGCGCCTCGCTCGACGACCAGCCCTGTCTGCCGTTCGAGCAGCGCATCGAGGCGCGCGTCGCCGAGATGGAGCGCCTCGGCGTACAATTGACCGCCAAGGTGGAATCCGCCGACCGGCTGACCAGCGTCGCCACAATAATTCTGATCGGGGCCGCCGCGGCGCTGTTCGTGGCGCTCGTCGTATTCGGGGCCATCTTGCTGTCGCGCCGCAACGCGCCGCGCGCCGAACCCGCTCACGCGCAGGCGCAAGAAGCAGCCCAGCCAGGCTCGCGGCTTGGCCTCATCGCCATTGTCAGCGGCGCGGCGGCGGCGCTGCTGGTGGTGGTCGGCGTCGGCGTTTGGTGGATCAACCAGCGCGGCGGCGATTCCGCCAAGCCGGCCCCGCCGCCGGAATTCTCCGGCCAGGTCGCCTGCGCGCTCGACCGCGAACAAAGTCTCGGCGCCGAGGGCGTGGCCGATTTGAACTTCACCGTCAGCGGCGAACTCTGCGTCAACGGCACCGCGCTCTATGCGCGCGAGGGCCAGGGCAAGCGCTTCCGGCGCGCGATGGTGATGGGCGAAGCGCGCGCGCGCTGGACGTGTTCACCATCGACGCCGACACCGGCGCCTACCAGCGCGAGCGTTATCCCCTGGACGACGAAGCCTTCACCGCCGCCAATCAGGCCGTGGCCCAATTCAGAGCCCGGGGAGGCTGCGACGGCGACCCGCGCGCGGTCGCCCGCCGCAATGGCGCGCTCACCCCGTTCGCCCAGGGCGAGCCCAGCCAGCGCCTGATCTATCGCTGCACGGCGCGGAATTAGCGCAGCGCCCCTGGGCGCTGGCCTGGTCTTGTACACAATGCCGCCACCGCTTCCCTTCTCCCCTTGAGGGGAGAAGGTGGCGGCGAAGCCGACGGATGAGGGGTTTTTCCGGAGCGGCCGCGTTGGCGCGACCGCTTGAAACACCGGCTTTCCCTCATCCGGCCCTCCGGGCCACCTTCTCCCCTCAAGGGGAGAAGGAAGTCGAGGCGGCGGCATAGTGCAAACGCTCCGGGATCAAGCCCTGCCCTTGCGCCAGTCGGCGCGCGTGCTAAGGCTTGCGCAAAGCTCCGGGGAGCGGGCCGATGGCCGATATTTTTATTTCCTACAAGCGCGAGGACCGCCAGGTCGCCGAGCGGCTGTCGATTTCGCTGGAGCAATTGGGCTTCAATGTCTGGTGGGATTTCCAGATCCTCTCCGGCCAGCAATTCCGCCGCGTGATCGAAAAGGTGATCGACCAGTGCGCGGTGGCGGTGGTGCTGTGGTCGGAGCTGGCGCGCGAGAGCACGTTTGTGATCGACGAAGCTTCCTACGCGCGCGAGCAGAACAAGCTCTGCCCGGCCCGGATCGACGATTGCCGCCTGCCAATGGGCTTTGGCGGCGACCACGTGGTCGATCTGCGCGCCTGGGACGGGCAGATGAACCATGAGGGCTTGCAGGATCTGCTGCGCGCGCTCGAAGCCAAGACCGGCAAGGCGCCGCGCCTCGGCGCGCGCGCACGCGAAGGCGACGACGTCGCCCGCTTCGCCGAGATGGAGGCGTTCAAGGCCGCGCAGGCGGCGGAGAATCTGAGCGCGCTGCGCGCCTTCCTGCGCGATTATCCCAAGGGCGCGTTCTCGGCTTTCGTGAAAGCGCAAGTGGAGGAGCTGCACGCGCACGCACCCAAGGTGGCCGCGCCCGCGGGCGGGCCGCCCCTGGCCGTGGACGCGCCGCGCCATGCGCCGCCTCTGCCCCCCGCGCCGCCGCCGCGTTACTTGCAAGCTCCCCAACCCAAGCGCCCGCCCTGGCCGGCGCTGGCGGTGGGCGGCGCGCTGGCGATCGCGGTGCTGGCCTTGGTTGTGGCGCTGCGGCCTTGGGCGCCGCAACAGCCGCCGCCCGCGCCCATCGACGAGCAAGCCCGCGATGTCGACGCTGAGATCGAAGCGGCGCGGCTGGAAGAGCGCGAGCGCGCCAAACAGGAAATCGCCACCCGCGAGCGGCAATTGCGCGAGCAAGGCGAAAGCGCCGAAGCCGCGCGCCGGCAAGCCGAACAGGAGGCCGCGCGCCGCCAGGGCGAGCAGGAACAGGCTGACCGCAACGCCTGGGGCGCAGCTCAGCGCGCCAATTCCGTCGCTGGCTATGAGCGTTACCTCTCCGCCTATCCCTCCGGGCTCTATTCCGCCGACGCCAGGACCGCCCGCCAGCGCCTGGCCGCCGCCGCAAGCGCGCCGCCGCAAGTGGTGACGGCCACGCCTGCCGCCTACGATCTGGCGCAATTGCACCCCGACGTGCGACGCGCCGTCGAGCAGGCGCGCGATGCCGAACGCCGCGCCAATGCCGCCGCCGCCCGCGCGCGGCAAGCCGCCGCCAGCGCCCAAGACGCCGCCCGCCGCGCCCGCAACGGCGAAGCCGGCTATCGCGCCGAAACGCTGACCTGGGGCGAGCCTTCCAACACAGGGCGCTATGAGACAGCGTTCGCGAACGGCGCCCGCAACGGCTATGGCGTGCGGACACTCACCGCTGGGTCCGCGGTCGGTGATGTCTATGCCGGGCAATGGAGCGGCGGCACAATTGCTGGGGTCGGCGTTTTTTCTTTCGCCCAGAACCCCAACAACAGCGCCAATGCGCTCCGCTACGAGGGCGAATGGGCGAATGGCCTCAGGAACGGCGTCGGCGTCGGCCATTGGAGCGACGGCGGCCGCTATGCCGGGGGCTACCGCGAGGACCTAAAGACTGGGCCGGGCGTTTTTTATTTCGCCGACGGGCGCCGCCACGAAGGCGAGTTCGCCAGCGGCCAATACAACGGCGCCGGCGTGTTCTGGGACGCGCAAGGCCGCGTCGTCCAGGCCGGCGCCTGGAGCAACAACACGCTCAGCCAAGCGCTCTCGCGCTAAGCGCGCGACGCCGGCGTGCGTTTGTTGTACACGATGCCGCTGCGGCGCCCCTTCTCCCCAGGTGGGGAGTGTTGCGATACGCCCACCCATCCCCGGAGCGATGCGAAGCATCGAGTCCTGGGGCCATAAACACCAGCGCTGCAAGCAGAGCGCTGGTGTTCTGCCGCGTGAATACTGGCGACCGCTAGAGTTCATGGGTCCCGGACTTGGCGCGTACCGCGCCAATCCGGGAATGGGTGGGCGTATCGCAACACTCCCCGCCGGGGGAGAAGGGACGCTAAGCGGCGGCAGCGTCTCGGCCGCTAACCGCGATCCACCGGCTCCATGAGAAAATGCCGGCCGTGTTTGTCCTCGATTTCGATCACCCAGAGGTCGGGGTCGGTGGCGGCGCGTTTGCGGGCGTGGGCGTCAATCTCTGGTTCATCGTCGCCGAGGCTGCCGGCCGAGAGATCGAGCCAGATGCGCATGCCCGACCCGTCGCGCGCCGGCGCGTAAAGCCGGGCGCGCCCGTCCAGTGACGCGACCTTAACCAAGACCGCGCCGGCGTCGGCATCGCCCTTGCGCACGATCGCGGCGAAAGCGCCGGCCTCGCTGGCGCGCCGGATCAGCGCGCTGGCCCAAAACTCGGTCTTAAATTCCGCCATCGCCGAAATTCACCCGAAAGCAACCCCGCCGCCTTAGACAATCAATAATCATGCGCGCGCTCCTGCTTACCACGATCTTAACGCTGACCGCGACCGCGGCGTCGGCGCAGGCGCCCAACGCGCGCGCGGCCTATGTCGAGCGCCGCGGCCTGATCGAGGCCGACGGGCACTGCCAGCTGTTTGTCCGCGACGTGCGCGCCGCGCTCGAGGCCGGATCTGGCCAGGCGCGAGGCGCGCTGTTGCGAGCCGGCTGGTCGCGGGCGCAATTGGGGGAATTGGAGCAAGCGGTGGCGGCCGCCGCCGCCGCTCGGCGCTGCGACGACCCGCGCACCTTAAGCGCGGCCACCGACGCCCGCGCCGCGTTCGGCATCTGGACCCGCGCCAACGAGGTCGCCTTCGAGGGCTGGGCCAGGAGCTGGCGGGCGCGCCGGGTGGCGGGCGCTGACGGCTGGCGCCTGCGCCAGGAGATCGAAGCGCCGCTTCCCGCCTCGTTCGGGGTGCGCGAACTGGGCGCGGCGCGCGGCCTGGTGCTGGTCGCGCCCTCCGCGCGCGGCGCACCGGCGGCGAGTTCGGCGCGGCTGATCATGCGCGACGCGGCGCGAACCGCCGCCCCCGAGATCGCCTTGCAGCAACTGGTCTCGCTCGGCCTGCGCGCTGGCGCGCCGGCGCCGGGACGCGGCCAGGTCGCCTATCCCTCCACCCGCAGCAGCGAAAACGGCGAGCGCGGAGCGACGCTGTCGGTGTTCACCTTCCCCGACGCGGCCTTTGCCAATCTGCTGGCGCTCGACCCGCGCGAAAGCGTGGAAATCCTGGTGCAAACGCCAGGGCGCAGCCAACGCCTGCTGGTCGAAGTCGGCGACATCGCCGCCGCCCGCGCCTTCTTGACCATCGGCGCTAACTAACCGGAAACCATGATTGGCAACGCCACCCGCACCAGCGCGCCGCCGCCTGGGGCAGTGTCGAAGCTCAACTCGCCGCCATGGGCCTGGGCAAGCGCCCGCACCAGCGACAGCCCCAGCCCGGTCCCCTCCACCCGCGCGCCAGCCTGGCCGCGCGCATAGGCGATGCCCAATTGCGCGCGCTCGGCTTCGGCGATGCCGGGGCCGGTGTCGGCCACTTCCAGCACCAGTTCGCGTCCGCGCCGGGCGGCGGTGACGCTGACCCGCCCGCCCTCGGGGGTGAATTTCAGCGCATTGCCGGTGAGGTTGATGAGGATGCGCCGCAGCGCGCGCGCGTCGGCGTTGACGGTGAGCGGCGCCTCCGGGGTCAGCATCAGCAGCACGATGTTGCGGCGCGCGGCGGCGTCGAGCGACAAGCGCACCACCTCCTCGACCAACGCGCGCGCGTCAAAATCAGCGCGCTCCAATTCGTAGCGGCCAGCGTCTAGGCGCGACAGATCGAGCAGATCGTTAACCAGCTCTAACAAATGATTGCCGCTGCGCCGGATCAGGCCGGCATATTCGACGTAGCGCTCGTTCAATTCGCCGAACAAGCGCCGCTCGATCATCTCGGCGAAACCCAAGATATGGGTCAGCGGCGTGCGCAATTCGTGCGAAACTTCAGCGATCTCGCCGCTCGGCCTTGGAATCTGGCTTACCCCGCCGATGCCGATCAGGCCGGCGGCGAAGGCGATGGCGATCACCGCCAGGATCTCCGGAAACGGCGACAGCGCGCCGGGCTCAATGGCCCAAAAACCAGCCAGCGCGGCGGCGGCGGGGTAGCTGAGGACGCTCGCGGCCCCCGCTTCCGGGGCCCAGCGCGAACCCAGCGCCAGCGCCAGCGCGGGAGGGATGGCGAACATCGCCGCCACGGGGGAAAACACCCCCCCGGTCCCCGCTGTCAGCCCGGCCGCGCTGACCAGCCAGACCGCCAGCAGCCCGAGCCGCGCAATCGGCTCAGTAAGCCGCGGCAGCAGTATAAAACCGGCCAAGGCCGGGGCGAACGCCAGCGCCGCGGCCTCGGCCAAAGGCGCAAGCTTGGCCCCCCGCCGCCGCCGCCGCCATGGCCCCAGCCGCTACCGCCAAAAGCCAAATCCAGCACGCCAAAGCCAGCGCAACTGCATTTGACGCTGGTCTTGGACCCGGCGTTACTGTGTGTTGAGTTGACACCGGAAGGATGCCCGCGACTAAAAGATATCTTAACGCGATTAGGGCATGGTGCCTGCTTGGGGATGCGCCCGGAAGCGAACTCGCCAATTCAGGTCAGTCAGGAGTTATCCGATGCGAACCCTTGCGGTATGGACTACAACGGCCGCTGTCGCCCTTATGGGCGTCGCCAGCGCGCAAACAGCCCCGGCCACCGCGCCCAGCGCATTGCAAAGCGCTATTGGCGCCTACGCCGCCTACCAAAGTGACGTTTCCGAGCTGCGCGCGGCCCGGATCACCAATTCCGCCGAACTCGAATCCGCGCTCGACCGCGTGGCCCGCCACAATCGTGACGCGCTGACCCGCGGCTGGGTCGCCTACGGCGCCTCCACCGCCGCGCAATCGCCGGCCTTCGTGCAAGGCGTGCGCGACGCCGCCGCCTATTATGGGCGCGACGCCGTCATCCACGCCATCTCGGCCGACCACACCTACGCCCGCGGCTTGCGCGGGGGCGACCAGGCCACGCGCCTGTTGCTGGAATCGGCCAACGCCGATTCCGCGCGCGTGATCGCGGTGGCAGACCGCTACCAGGAAATGGCTTATTCGATCCAGCGCCAGCGCTGGGCCAACACGGTCGCCCCGCAACAAGCGGCGCGCGTGCAGCGCGTGCGCGCGCTCGGCGTTTCCGGCTCGCCGGCGAGCGCGGTGCCGGTCGAACTGGCGCCGCGCCTGGCGGTTGCCACGCTCAGCTTGTCGCCACAGAGCGACCCCACCGCCTTTGGCGGCCGGCGCTTTTGGGACGCGGCCCGCGGCGGCGGCGACACCGTCGCTGTCGCCTCGACCCCGGTCAGCTATCAATGGCGCGTCAACGCCTCGCGCGGGGAAGCGCTCGACCGCATGGCCTCGCTGGCGGCGCTGCAGGCGCTCGACGCGCTCGATTCCAACCCCGCCTCGCTCAACCGGCTGATCAACGATTCACGCTCCAACGGCTGTTTCGAGATGGCGCAATTGCAGCTCTATCAATGCATGTCGGCGGCGCGCTTCCGCTATGAGAACGCCTTCTGCCTCGGCCAGCACGGCCTGCGCGATGTCGGCACTTGCATCGGCGCAGTCGCTCAACCGGACGCCACCGCGCTCGCCCCCAATGGCGGCCGCGGCGGGCGTGACTAACAAGCGCTTGCGGGCGCGGCGCCCAAGGCGCATGTGCCCAATGATGAGCGGCATCGACCAGGCGATCCAAGAACTGGCGGACGAATTTGCGCTCCTCCCTGACTGGGAGGAGCGCATTTCGCATGTGATCGAGCTCGCGCGCTCATTGGAGCCACTCGATGAGAGCGAACGCGTCGAAGCCAACCGCGTGCGCGGCTGCGCCAGTCAAGTCTGGCTCGTGTCCGAGCGGCGCGCCGAAGCGCCGGAAAAGCTCTATTTCCGCGGCGAATCCGACGCACATCTGGTACGCGGCGAAATCGCGATGCTGATGCGCGTATTCTCCGGCCGCACGCCAGACGAGATACTCGGCGTCGATCCGCAAGCTTTGTTCGAGCGTCTGGGCCTCAAGGAAGCGCTCACCGCGCAACGCTCCAACGGCCTCTTCGCTATGATCAAGCGCATTCAAGACGAAGCGCGCGCCGCCGCTTAAGCCGCCGCCAACTGCGCCAGCGCAAGCTTGAGCGCGAGCTTGCCGGAACGCGCCGGCCAGCCCTCACCACGCTCCATCGCCTCCAAGCCTTCCTCGCGCAAACACACGCGCTCAACGACACGTCACAGCGGCGGCGCCAAACGTTGCAGCGCTTCCGTAACGCGG
>JANNQT010000087.1:0-8538 GCA_031400895.1 Alphaproteobacteria bacterium
GCCATCGGCAACGACACGCTTGACGGCGGCAGCGGCGTCGACACCGTCTCCTACAGCCCCAACCTGTTCGAAACCGCCCGCACCGAGGGCGTATTCGTCAACCTGCTTGCCGGGTTCGCCGGATCGATCAGCGGCGGCGAAACCGACACCCTCATGAGCATCGAAAACGTCGAAGGCACCGATTTCGACGACCAGATCATCGGCGACAACGGCGCCAACACCCTCTCCGGACTCGGCGGCAACGACGTCATTCAGGGGCGAGGCGGGAACGATACGCTCCGCGGCGGCGACGGTGACGATCACCTCGCGGGTGAAAGCACGGCAAGCACTTATAATGGACCGTTTGGAAACGACGCGCTCTTCGGTGAAGGGGGCGACGATCTGCTCCGCGGCGGTGCCGGCACCGACTCCTTTGACGGCGGCGTCGGCCAAGACCGCGTGAGTTTCTTCACGAGAGCTGCCACCCAAGGCGCGATCGCCAATCTCGCGACCCAAACCATCTCCAACGATGGCTTTGGCAATGCCGAGACGATGGTTTCAATCGAGAATCTTGGTGCCGGCACCGCATTCGCCGATCATCTCACCGGCGATGACAACGACAACTTCCTCCTGGGAGAGATGGGCGACACCTTACTCGGCGCGGGCGGGAACGACAGATTCCAGTTGGGGGGCGGGCCAGCTCTGCTTGATGGGGGCGCAGGTATCGATACGATCACCGGCTTTTTCGGCGACTTCGGCTCCTTGTTCCCTGATTCCAACTTCGACGGCTTGGCCGAAGTGGTTTTCGCCACCAGCGGCGTGACCGTAAACCTCCTCAGCGGCCAAATTCTCAACGACGGCTTTGGCCTGACAGGAACTTTGGTGAGCATCGAAAATCTGAATGGCAGCGCCCTCGCTGACACGCTGACGGGAGATAACGGCGCCAACGTGCTCGGCGGGCTCGACGGCAATGACATCATCGATGGCGGCAAAGGCGACGACGAAATTTCCGGCGATGCCGGCAATGATCAGCTGTTAGGCGGCAAAGGCGTTGACAGACTGAGTGGCGGCAGCGGCAATGACACGCTCGACGGCGGTGCCCAGAACGACGTATTTCTGTTCGCCCCCGGCAGCGGCCTCGACACAGTGCGCGACTTCGACGCAAATCCGAGCGGCGGTCAGGATATGCTCGACATCTCTGCTTACGGAATAACGGCAGGCAATTTCGCCGCGCGAGTTGTGATCGCCGATCTCGGTGCGCACATGCAGGTGACAATTGACGGCACCGACGTGATCACCCTGCTGGGCGTAAACGGCAACGGCCAAAACGTCATCACGGTGAATGATTTCATCTTGGGCCCGTAGGGTGTCCGCGCTGCAGAGGCGCTGCAATGGCAGGTTCGGATTGAGCCCGCCGTTCGCGCCCCCTGGACCGGCCTCACGCTTTTCGCCGAAACCGGCCATCGCTCAGGTTTTGGATCGAGCCATCACCCACGTTGAGACGGACCGCCCTGTTCGCTCGAAAAGGAAGGTGACTAGTCAGAGCAACGGCGCGGGCCTAGGCTTCAGCATGTACGGTGGGGACCGGCTGCTGGGGTAGACAGATGGCGGTGGTGCAGCCCGTATTCGCGGCTGGTATGGCGGCTCTTGCAGCCACTGGGGCCAATGCGCAAACCATCGATCAAGCGCCGATAGACGACGGCATCTTCGGCCCGTTTGAGTTGTCGTCCAATATCGCGCTTGTCTCGGACTACCGCGGTCGTGGCGTCAGTTACACGGACAACTCCATCGCGATTCAAGGCGGCGTTGACATTGTCGAGCCCTCGGGGTGGAGCGCCGGTGTGTGGGCGTCCACGATTGGCGACGCAACCAACGCGGATTTTGAAATCGATCTCTACGCCGCACGTTCGTTCGCGGTGGGGCCTGTTGAAATGTCGTTCGGCGCTGCGGCTTACGTCTTTCCCGAAGGCGACGATTGGGATTTTGCAGATGTTCAGGCGAGCATCGCGGTCGCCATTGGCCCTATCGATACGACACTATCGGTTAACTACGCCTGGGAACAAGAAAACCTCGGCGACGAAGACGATGTCTACGTCGCCCTGAATGGCACGACGCCAATCGGCACCCTCGGCGGCGTCCCGCTCAGCCTCGGCGGCAGTATTGGATTTGAAGAAGGTGCGTTCGCGATTGAAGACGCAAAGCTAGACTGGTCGCTGAGCGTAACGGCCGAGATAGAGGAGATCGCGTTCAGCGTTTCGTACGTCGATACCGATCTCCATGGCGATCTCGGCGAGCCCGGCTTGGTGTTTTCGATCGCCCGCACTTTTTGAGGGCCTAGTTCTTGCGGAGCGAGCGATGAGAGGCCGTACAATGATAAAGACGCTGATTGTTTTCGGGATGCTCGCCGCGCTGACTTTGTCCAACATCAGCGCCGCCGAAGCGCGCGTATTTGAGCCACAGGCGAACTGGTGGGACTCGGGGCGCACTTGTGTCGCAACTCGCAATCCTCCGGGAAGGCGCTGGCGCGCCCTGCCGCCACGCCCGTGCGCGCGACTGCAGGAGCCACGTCTAGACGCTGCGCTCGCCCTCGAGACACGCGCACCGTCGTGGCCAGACCCAAGTATCAAGTCCGCACCTCCCGCATCTAGCGAAGCAGCTTAAACGTGGAATGATCCCAGAAGGTGCGAACGGCTAAGTCGCTCCACTCGCGACATTGGTCATGATGGAGCAGCTACGGCGAGCCATCGCCGAAGGCGGCCATTCATTCATGCGCCAACGCCCAACGTCTTTGCGGTTGCTTGTCCGGACGCCGCATCGGCACGCCTCCCACGCCAAACATCGCCTGCAAGGCTGTGTTCAACGCAACGGTGTAGGTCTGCGTGGTGAGCGCGCGGGCGCCAATGGCATGCCATGCGCCGCGCACCCAGTAGAGCGCGATCACCATGGCGTCCTCTGACATGACCTCAATTGGTTCACCGCAAATGCTGGAGAATAGTCGTTTGCTTTCCGCCGCCGGCAGTTCAGGACTGGCTAAATATATTGTTCGAGCCTGAGCGTCGGCGCCGACAAGATGATCAAGCTCCCAGCGCACGCCTTCGGTTCCGGTTGGGCACATCACGATCGCCTTCGATGAAGCCACAAGCCCGGTCACCACGCTTTGCCAGTCATCGTTCGAAACGAAGATGCGCGCGGCGCCCAGCGGTGGAATCTTGTCTTTGGGATCGCCGATAGCGATCACGGGGCCATATGGAGAGCCATGCTCAAGCAAGGTCTCGTCGAGCGTCATAGGCCGTCCAATGCCGGTGAGCCAGCCGAGCACGCGATTGGCGGTCTGAACTTTTGCTTTGCTGGTGTCCTGCGTGAACGTGCGCAAGAAAAAGATGGGCGAGCGACCGTCCCAGTTTCGCACTTTCTGGTAGCGCCTGCGTGCGAGGTCGCCGGCGAAACCTGCGACAGCGCGGTTGGCACCAAGGGCGTTGATCGCGAGGAGCCCGGCGAACTGGAGCGTCACCAATTGTTCGTCTGCGCCGGTCGACGGCGCCGACCCCTCTGGCGCTATGAACGACATCGCCAGGAGGGGCACCATCACGAGCCCAATGTTCAGCATCGCGGAAAGCAAGTACACGCAGGAAATGAGAAAGCCGCCACGCATGGCTGCAATGAAAGCGGGCATTCCCATCTGCCGCTGAAAATTGGCGATGAGTCGCCAAGCCTTTGGCCGCCAGCCGCGCACGGCGTCAAGGTCGTTTTCGTCGAGAAACTGCCAGCCGAAGAACAGCAAGAAGTCCCAAATCAACCAAATCGAGGGAACCGCCAAAGCCAAGGACGCCACACCAAGGGCCCGTCGCAGCAGATCAGCGTCTGGGGCAATGATTGATGCTCCACCCGCAATCAGAACAACGAGGCCCCCACCCAACACCATCAGGGAATAGCCGACGCCAAAGAAAGCCGTGAACTGGCGCGGCAATCTCTCGCATGTGGTCGCGACAAGGCTGAATACCAGCACCGAGGAGACCAAAAGCATGGACGCCTGGGCCAGATTTTCAGAGACACTCGCGTCCTGTGTCGTGAAGGCGGATGCTGCCTGGAATAAGATCACCAGGACTAAGGCGAACGACGACGCCAACGCTGCGCGCACTAAACGAAAGCGTGCGTTCGCGCCTGCTTCGCTTTCAATTGACATGGCCAACATCGCAGCCCTCGCCGGTCGCGCCAGCCTAGACGATCACTTGCAGATCGAACAAGGCGGCCACCTCTATTCCCGCAAACTTCTTGTGAGTCACTGTTGCGCTGAGCTGAGAACGTCGCCAACGCGTCAACGTGGCCAAATCGACCAGAACAGCAGTGTCACTCATCGCTGCGCCTAGACGATTGACCCAGCCTGCCCCGGACGTGCCGCAGGAAATAGCCGCACTCGGCTGCAGACAAAGCGAACGGCGAGTGTCGCAAAAGGGCCAATCCGGCTCGGATGGCCACATTGTTAGGATCGGCAGGGGCGATCCAGAGTTGCCGTTGGCCGCTGCACTCGCGAAGGACGGAGAGACCCCTCGACCGCCGGCGTCCTCGCCGGCTAGCGCCGGCGTCTCACGGTTGAAGCGCGCGCGCTCTGGCGCGCATCCCTTGTGGTGCAAAGAGGCGGGCCGGGGCCCGCGCGCCAGCCGGCGGGGGTCGATTTTGTGTGCATCGCAGCAATCCTACCCGATAGAGGCCAGCGCTTGCGAGCCCCCGCGAGCGGCAATCCACCTCAGCGTTCGAGCCAATCATGCTCCAGCGATCTGAGCCGCGCCATCAGCGACAGCAAGAAGGCGGTCGACCAGCCGACCAGGATCAGCCCGTTCATGCCCTCGATCGCCGAAACCAGGCGCCACTCGCGCGTCAGCACCACATCGCCAAACCCCAAGGAGGCGAACGCCACGGTGGAGAAATAGAGCGCCGCCTCGAAATCGCTCAGCGCCCCGATGGCGTAATAGAAGGCGGCGTAGAGCCAGATCTCGACGGTGTGGATGGCGAAGATGCCGAACACCAAAAACAGCACCAGCGCCCCGCTCCCGAGCGTGCTTTCATGGGCGCGGAAGCGGTTGCCGCGCCGGCGCAGAAAATGGGTCAGCGCCAGCAAGCCGAAGAAGTGGACGGTGACGGTCAGGGCGACCATGGCCGAGGCGGCAGCGAGATTCTGAATCAGCATGGGTCCATCCTGCCACCGGCCGAGCCCGCCCGACAGGCGCGAGATCAAAGCAACCGCGCGCCCCTTCCAAGCGTAGTTCCCTCGGCCTAAGGAGCGCCCATGCCTGTTTCCATGTCCGGCTTCGACCTCTCGCCCCCAAATTCCGCCGAGCGCGTCCGCCTCGAGGCCGGGCTCAGCGAGGAGGAGCGGCGCGTGCTGCTCAATCACGGCACCGAGGCGCCGTTTTGCGGCGGCCTGCTGAACCAGAAGCAGGCGGGAATCTATGGCTGCCGGCTGTGCGGCCTGCCGCTGTTTCGCCAGGACGCGAAGTTCGAAAGCGGCACAGGCTGGCCCAGTTTTACCGCGCCCATTGACCCCGCCCACGTGCTTGGCATTGAAGACAATTCCCACGGCATGCACCGCACCGAGACCCGCTGCGCGCGCTGCGACAGCCATCAGGGCCATGTCTTCCCCGACGGTCCCCGCCCGACCGGGCTGCGCTATTGCATCAATTCGGCCTCGCTCCAATTCACCCCCGATGGCGAGGCCCTGCCCGACCCGCTCGGGCGCGGCGCACCAAGTGCTTGACGGCCAGCCCGGTTCAGCGACCATGGCGCGGTCGTGACCAAGCCCTTCATCACCAAAGAACCGCGCTTTTTTCGGACCGCGTCCGCGCCCTGCCCGTATCTGCCCGGCAAGCGCGAGCGCAAGGTGTTCACCGGGCTCGATGGCGACAACGCCAGTGGGATGCACGACCTGCTCACCCACAACGGCTTTCGCCGCTCACAGACCATCGCCTACCGCCCCGCTTGCGATAATTGCCAAGCCTGCGTCTCCGCGCGGGTGCCAGCGGCGCGCTTTTGCTTCACCCGGCGCTGGCGGCGCATCATGGCCAGGAACGCCGACCTCACCCGCGCGCTGGCGCCGGCGGAAGCCACCGAGGAGCAATTCTGGCTGCTGCGCGCCTATTTGCGCTCGCGCCACGGCGAAGGCGGCATGGCCGGCATGGGGCTGCGCGAATACACCGCCATGGTCGAGGAAACCGCCGTGCGCACCCATATCGTCGAATATCGCTATTCCAGCGGCCCCGACCAAGGCGAACTCGCGGCCGCGGCCCTGGTCGATGTGCTGCGCGACGGCTTGAGCCTGGTCTATTCCTGGTTCGATCCGCGCGAGCCAAAGCGCGGCCTTGGCCTCTACACCATCCTCGACCACCTCAATCAGGCGCGGGCGGCGGGCTTTGCTTATGTCTATCTTGGCTATTGGGTGCCGGGATCGGAGAAGATGGATTACAAGGCGCATTTCCGGCCGCTTGAATTGCTGCTGGGCGGGACTTGGCGGCCTTACCAGCCAGTGGAATTCTGAGATGGCCGACAAGCTAAAGCCGCTCTGGCGCGCCGGTGAAATCGCCCCGACGCTGCGCCCGTTCACGCAGCGGCTTAACCCCAATTCGCTGTTCCGCGCCGCCGCGCTCTCGCGGCTTGCCGGCATGAGCCGCGCCCATGTCAGTCTTGTACGCTTGCCGCCGGGCAAGGACAGCTTCGCCTACCACGCCCACCTGCTGGAGGAGGAATGGATCTATATCCTCTCCGGGCGCGCCATCGCCGAGATCGACGGCAAATCCACGGAAGTCACAGCTGGCGATTTCATGGGCTTCGCCACGCCGTCGGTTCCGCATCTGTTGCGCAACACCTTCGAGGAAGAATGCAGCTATCTGATGGGCGGCGAGGACAAGGCTATCGACGTACTGACCTACCCCAAGGACGACAAACGCTATCTGCTGATGCAGACCGAAAAGGGGACCGAGTTCTACGAATTGGGCGAGCCGATCAAACCGCTCGGGCAGCCAGAGTAGCGGCGCTCAACTGGCCTCCGAGGCCTGCGCCTGCGCGATCACCCAGGCGCCGCCGCGGCGCGCCAGCGTCAGCGTCAGGCGCGCGGCCTGGATGCCGCTGGGCTGCGCCGGCACGTTCACGTACTCGACCCGCATCACCGCCACGATGGTGTCGTTGGTGATGGCGCGCGCGCCTTCCAGCTGCGTCACCATGCGCACGCCGTCGCCGAAGCGCTCGCGGCTAGCGCGGTGGGCGGCGATGATCGCGGTGCGCCCGCGCATGAAGCCGCCGGTGAGATTGACGTGGCGCGCATCGCCCGCATAGAGCGCGCCGAAACCGGCCATGTCGTTGGCGTTCCAGGTGGAAGCGTAGCGTTCGCTGACCCGGCGCGCCGCCTCCATCACCGTGCCGCGCTGCAGCATGGCCGGGCTGTTGAGCGTCTCGCAAGCGACCAGCATGGGCGTGAACGCCAATGCCGCGGCGATAAACCAAGTGCGCATAGGGTCGTCCCTCCACCCCCAGGTTAGCACCTATCCCCAGAAGCGCGCGTTACGGGTTTGCAAGGAAGGGCGCTTGTCGCGCTGAGCTGCCTATTGCGGCGGCGCTTCCTGCACGAACGCGCATTGCTTGGCTTGCGCCAGTTCATGCACGCGCTCGCCGCGCATCAATTGCGGCATGACCGTCGCCATACCTTGCGCCTGCTCGGTGATCTGAGCCATGTTCTGATCCGACCGCGCTTGCATCGCCGGCGCCATCGCGCGCTGCTGGGCCATCTGCACATAACCGAGGCCGGGTACAAATGAACTGGCGAGCCCCAGCACGACAGAGCCGCCCATCATGGCCATCATCTCCCCACGCGCCTCGTCGGCGGCCTCCATCTGGCCCTCCGCCGACGCGCCTAGCGCGGCGAATTGCGCTTGCACGGCGGGATCTTGCATCGTCGCGGTCATTTCCGCTTGCAGCTGCTCGCAGCTGAGCGCTTCGTCGCCAGGATGGACCGCCTGCGCCCGCGCCTCAGCCTGGGCGGCCTCCATTTGCGCCATCATGTCGTCGGACGATACGTCCGCGCGCGATTGGGCGGCGGCGTATTGGGGCGACAGCGCGACAGCCAGCGCCAGCGCCGAACAGAAGACAAAATGCATGGTCTCCTCCGTTAAAAGCCGCGCCAGTATTGGCCCGCGGCGACACGGAGGCAAGTGGGATGTTCTCCGCCACGCACGCCCGATGATTTGCTCCTGCCAGGGATGGCGACGATGACGAGGCGAGAAGCACGTGGGTCACCCTTTCATCCCTCCGTCATTCCGGACGCGCGGAGCGCGATCCGGAATCCAGGGGCGACAGGCGCGCGCTACGTTCCCCTGGATTCCGGGCTCGGCCTGCGGCCGCCCCGGAATGACGGCGTTTGGTTGGGTGAGAGCGCGTGTGTGTCACCCCTTTCCGAAGGCGGAAGCGCGGGCCGGAATTCAGGGGCGAACGCGAGACCTTCGAAGGTTGGAGCGCGCGGCCCACCGCCCCGCCAAAACCCCGCATTAACGGCCCCCGGGGCGGGGGCCGCCACAA
>JANNQT010000088.1:0-31148 GCA_031400895.1 Alphaproteobacteria bacterium
CCACAAGGCGAAGCCTAATATGCCTGGGCGCTACTCTCCGGCACCACCACTAATATGAGCCCCGACGAAGTCCACGAGATGGGGCTCGCGGAATTGGCGGCGCTGCAATCGCGGATGGACCCGATCCTGCGCTCGATTGGCTATAGCGAAGGCAGCGTCGGCGCGCGCATGACCGCGCTCGGCGCCGATCCGCGCTACCAATTCGCCGACGGCGACGAAGGCCGCGCGCAAATCCTCGCCTTCATCGGCGAGCGCCTGACCGACATCCGGGCGCGCATGCCGCAAGCGTTCGAGACGCTGGTCCCCGGATTTCTCGAAGTCACCCGTATTCCGCCGGAAGTGGAAGCGGGTGCGCCGGGCGCCTATGGCGGCGCGGGCACCATCGACGGGCGCGAACCCGGACATTTCTGGATCAATCTGCGCACGCCGGCTCTGCACAATCGCTTTTCGCTGGCCGACCTCACTTATCACGAAGCCATCCCCGGCCATGTCTGGCAAGGCGAGTACACCTTCCAGCAGCCGCTCATTCGCACGCTGCTTGGGTTCAACGCCTATTCCGAAGGCTGGGCGCTCTATGCTCAACAGATCGCCGACGAGCTTGGCGTTTACGACGACTTCCCGGTCGGTCGGCTCGGCTATCTGCAATCGCTCGGCTTCCGAGCTTGCCGGCTGGTGGTCGATACCGGCCTACACGCCAAACGCTGGACCCGCGCGCAAGCGATCGAATGGTTCGTCACCAATAACGGCTCCAGCCCCGACGAAGTTGCGAGCGAGGTCGATCGTTATTGCGCCTGGCCGGGCCAGGCCTGCGGCTACAAGGTCGGCCACAGCGCCATCAACCGTCTGCGCGACGGCGCGCGCACCGCGCTCGGCGACCGCTACGATTTCCGCCGCTTCAACGACGCGGTGGTGAAAGGCGGCAACGTGCCGATGACCGTGCTCGGCCGCGTGATCGACGCTTACGTCGCCAACCAGCGCGGCTGAGGCAACATGCGCGCGCCCGAGGATCAGGCTTTGGAACCGCCGGCATTCTGCCGGCTCTTGTTCTTGGCTTGAGTGTCCGTCCGCGCCCGCTAGAACCGTCGCTCAACCACGAAATCCACCGCGTCCACCAGGGTGCGCGCGCGCGGGCCGAACAGGGCCAGGTGTTTTTTTGCCTGCGCGGCGAGCATGGTGATGCGTTCGCGGGTGGCGTCGGCGCCTAGCACGGTGACGAAATTGACCTTGCCGCGCCGTTTGTCCTTGCCCACTGCCTTGCCGGTGTCGCGGACCACGCCTTCGGCGTCCAAGAGATCGTCGCGCATCTGGAACGCAAGGCCGATATCGTGGGCGTAGCGCGTGAGCGCGGTGCGCTCGGCTTCGGCGGCGCAACCGATCAGCGCGCCGGCCTCGACCGCGAAATTGATCAGCGCCCCGGTTTTCTGCCTATTCATGCGCGTCACCGCGATCAGGTCGGAGCCGATCTCCTCGCCGGCCATGTCGGCGACCTGCCCCGCCACCATGCCGGCCGCGCCGCTGGCGCGCGCGAGCCCGGTGATCAACAAGCAGCGCATTTGCGGGTCGCGGTGGGTGTCGGGCTCGGCCAGCAATTCGAACGCGAAGGTCAGCAGCGCATCGCCGGCCAGCAGCGCGGTGGCTTCATCGAAGGCGCGGTGCAGCGTGGCGCGACCGCGGCGCAGATCGTCGTCGTCCATGCACGGCAGATCGTCATGGATCAGCGAATAAGTGTGCACGCACTCGACGGCGCAGCCCACACGCAACAGCGCGCCTTCGTCGGCCTCGAACAGACGCCCCGCTTCCAGCATGAAGAACGGGCGCAGGCGTTTGCCGCCGCCGAGCGCCGCATAGCGCATGGCGGTGGTTAGCCGCGCTTCCGGCCCTTGCGGATGCGCCAGCAAGGCGTCGAGCGCGGAATTGACGCGCTCGGCGGCTTCCTTCAAACGGTCGTCGAATTGGCTCATGGCGGGGGCTCTAGCAGAACCCCGCCTGCGTGCATACGCCCGGCCGGGCGCCCGCTGTTGGGGAAGGCCCCGAACTGGGGGTCTGGCCTTCCCTCTCGGCGCCTTTCCGGGGCATCATACGGCGAAGCCGACGCGCCAGAAAGCGGGGCTGGACGCCGTGCATTGTGTTTAGGGCTTGAACCAACGGGGATTTCTCGATGTCACAGGTGGTCATCCTGCACACCGCCGACGATGCACTGCCGGCGCGGGCTCTGGCCGAGAAGCTGCGCCAGCCCGATCTCGCCATCGTCCTGGAAAAGCCGCTCGGCGAGGAGGCCAGGGAGGCGGTCAAGGCGGCGCAAGTAGCGATCGTGCTGTGGTCGCCGCGCTCGGTTGGACAGACGGCGCTGGCCGAAGACGCCGAGTTCGCACGCGCCCATTGCAAAATGATCCACGCAGTGATGCAGAACGCCCAGGCGCCGCAGCAATTCCTGCGCGAACGCGGCGTGAACCTGACCGGGTGGCGCGGCGAGGACGATTTTCCCACCTGGTGCCAGCTCGCCAAATTCGTCACCGACGCCGCCGGCGTGGCGGCGCCGCCCCAGCAGCAGCGGCCAGCCTCGGGCTTGTTCCAGCAAGCCGGTGCGGCCGCGCCAGCGCCAACCCCAGCCGCCGCGCCAATTGCGCCGGGGCGCGACACGCCGGCGTCTGCCGCTCCTACAGAGCCGGCGGCCAGAGGCGGCGCCAATATCATGGTGATCGCAGCCATCGCGCTGGTGGTGATCGGGTTGGGCGGCGGCGCCGCGGTGTGGCTGATGAGCCGCGCGCAACCCACCGCGGCGCCGAGCCAGTCCGCCTGGGAGGATGTTGATCCCACTAACGCCCGGGAATTGCGGGCGTTGCTCGATGCCAACCCCGAACTGCGCGAGCAGGCGCGGCGCGCGCTGGCGGAATTGGAAGGGCCAGCGTTCGATGCAGCGATGGAGAGCCAAGATCTCAATCAATTGGAGCAATTCCTCGCCGATTTTCCAGAAAGCAGTTTCAAGGCGGAGATTCGCCGGCTGATCGATGAGCTAAAACAAGAGACAGAAGCAGCGCCCGAAGCCGCACTCGCAACCGCCGAAGCCGAACCCAGCGTGCAAGCCACCGAGCCGGGCGGCCCCGTCGATCTGACCCCGGCGCCGGCGACAGGAGAAGCGCCTGCCGCGCCTAGCGATCCGCCAAATTGAGCCGGACTTTCCGCGACGCTGTCGCGGCCGACATCGGCCCCGCCTTGGCGCTGATCGAGAGCGGCTATCGCGGCGACAGCGCCAGGCGCGGCTGGACCCATGAAGCCGATCTGCTCGGCGGCCAACGCACCGATGTGCGAGCGCTCGCGGAGATCATCGCAGACCCCAAGCAGAAGCTGGTCCTGGCCGAACAGGACGGCGAATTGGTCGGCTGCGTGCTGATCGCCGACAAGGGCGTGCTCGGAGATGCGCGGGTCGGCTATCTCGGCCTGCTGACGGTTTCGCCGGTGCTGCAGAGCGGCGGGCTGGGCGGCGCGCTGGTGGCGGAGGCCGAGCGGTGCGCGGCGATGTTCGGCGCGGAAGTCATGGAAATGCGGGTGATCAAACAGCGCCCCGAACTGATCGCCTGGTACCAGCGCCGCGGCTACGCGCATACCGGGCGCGAGGAACCCTTCCCGCTCGATGACCCGCGCTTTGGCCTGCCCACGCGGCGCGATCTGGTGTTTTTGGTGTTGACCAAGAAGATTGCGGGCCAGGCCGACTGCACGCTTCAGTTGTAATTAAAATTTCACTTTTTCCAGCTACCTCCAAGCCCATGTTGCCCGCCCCCACCCCAGCGAATGAATTGCAGCGCCTGGCTTCGCTGCTGCGCCACAAGTTGCTCGACACCCCGCCCGAGCAGCGTTTCGAGGCGATCGCCCGCATCGCCGCCGTCGCTACCGGCGCGCCGGTGGCGCTGATTTCCCTAGTCGACGCGCAACGGCAATGGTTCCTGTGCAAAATCGGGCTCGACGCCGGTGAAACACCGCGCGAGGTCTCGTTCTGCGGCCACGCCATCTGCGGGAGCGGGCCTCTGGTCGTGCCCGACGCGCTCGCCGACCCGCGCTTTGCCGACAATCCGCTGGTGACCGGCCCCCCGCACGTGCGCGCTTATCTCGGAGCGCCGCTGCTGGCCGAGGACGGCCATGCGCTCGGCACGCTGTGTGTGATCGACCATGCGCCGCGGCAATGGTCGGACATCGATATCGCGCTGGTGCGGGATCTGGTTTTCCTCACCGGCACGATGATCCGATCGCGGGCGGTGGAAATGGAGCTGAGCACGATGTTCAAGACTTGCGCCGCGCGCCTGGCGCCGCAAGCGGCCTAGACGCCGACAGCGCGCGCTTCATAATGCGCGCGGAGGCGGACATGAACATCACCCGGCGAACGGCTTTGGCGGCAGGCGCAGGCGCGGCGCTGACGGGGTGCGACTTGACGGGGACTTACGACGTCATGGTCGTCGGCGCCGGCGTGTTCGGGGCCTGGACCGCCGAGCATCTGCGCCGCGCCGGCAAGCGTGTGCTGCTTGTCGATCAGATGGGCCCCGCCAATGCGCGCGCCTCCTCGGGCGGGGAAAGCCGTATGACCCGCTCGGCCTATGGGCGCGACGCGATCTATACGCGCATGGCGCTCGCCTCGCTGCGGGAATGGAAGCGGCTTTCCGATCGCTCCGCGCTGCCACTTTTTCACAAGTGCGGCGTGCTGTTCCTGTTTCAGGAAATGGTCGATTACGCGCGCGAGTCGCTCGCCGTGCACCGCGAACTGGATTTACCGCTCGAGCAACTCGATCAAGCCGAGCTTCGCCGCCGCTTTCCGCAACTTAACTTCGACGGCGTCGAATTCGGCCTCTACGAGCCGAATTTCGGCGCGCTGATGGCGCGACGCGCGGTGGAAGAATTGGTTGCGCGCTTTGTTGAGCGCGGCGGTGACTACGCATTGGAGCAAATCGACCCAGGTGCGGGCGCGCCCAAGTACCGCGGCGCCAAGATTGTCTATGCTTGCGGACCATGGCTGCCGAAAATGTTTCCCGACATCCTGGGCGAGCGCATTTTTGTCACCAGGCAGGAAGTGGCGTTCATTGCGCCGCCTGACGGTGACCAGCGTTTTGAAGCGAACCATTTACCGGGCTGGGCCGATTTCAATGGCGGCGATCTTTATTATGGCTTTCCCAATCTCGAAGGCCGCGGCTTCAAGATCGCGCGCGACACGCACGGCGCGCCTTTCGATCCCGACAGCGGTGATCGGCGCATGAGCGAGCAAGGCGCGGGCCTGCTGCGCGCGTTCGCGGAGCGGCGCTTTCCCGCGCTGGCGGGGCGTCCGTTCACCGAGTTTCGCGTCTGCCAGTATGAGAACAGCTCAAACGGCGATTTCCTGATCGACCGCCACCCCACGCTCGAAAACGTGTTCCTGCTCGGCGGCGGCTCCGGCCACGGCTTCAAGCATGGGCCGGAAGTCGGGCGCATGATGGCCGAACTGGTGCTGGGTGGCACAGCGCCCGATCCACGCTTCTCGCTGGCGACCAAGGCGACCACGCACGCGCGGGAGGTGCTGTAACTCTATTTGGACCGCCGGCCTTTGCCCCTGGGTTCCGGATCGCGCTCCGCGCGTCCGGAATGACGGTGTTGCACATGGTTACGCGCGTCATCACCCGAACGGTCCATATCACTCCACCCGGAAAATCCGTATCGTATTCATCTTCCCCGCGCGCGCCCGGTCCGATACATGACGCGCGTCAGCGGTTGTACTCCCACCACCACGGCATCGCAGTCTCCCCAAGAATCAGGCGCACGAGTTCAGGGTAGATCAGTTCGGCGCGCACGCTATTGGCGAGCAGCACCACGCAACGCCGGCGGGTTTCCTGGCACACCAGCATGTTGCCGGTGAAATCATTGTGTCCGCCCTTGAACCACATTGGCCCGGAAACGTCGTCGAAAGTTATGAGCCCTAGGCCGGCTGCAAGGTGGATTGCGGGGCCGCGTTGATCGGCATCGCGGCTCAGCGTCGGAAACTGGTACGGCGAGGCGATCAGCAAATCGGCGTTCACCAGCGCCGCCCGCGAGGCGGGCGACAATCCTTCGCCACGCATGATCCCGGCCCAGAGCCGCGCCTGATCGGCGATGCTTGTGTCCATCGAGCCCGCGGCGGCGACATTGGAACGTTCGTCATGGGGCTCAAAGGCACCGTCCATGCCGTAACCATCGGCGAGATTAGCGGCAAAATCGGGCCGCCAGGTCATGCTTGTATTGCTCATGCCAAAGCGATCAAACACGCGCCGCTGCATCTCCGCCCCCACATCGAGGCCGAGCCCCTGTTCCAACACCAATTGCAGCACCCAGATGCCTTCGCCGGAATAGGAATAGCGAACGCCCGGATCGAAGTGGAAGCGCAATTTTTGGTCCGCTTCGAGCCAGCGGAAATTCGCGAAGCCGGTGGCGTGGTTGAGAATGATGCGCGGCGTCAGCGCGCGCCAGCGTTCATCGCCGGCGAGGTCAGAGTAGTCCTCGTATTCCGGCAACGGGCGCGGCAAATAGGTCGCGATCGAAGCGTCGAGATCGAGCCTGCCCTCATCCACCAATTGCAGCACCATGTAGGCAAACGCCGTTTTGGTGAGCGAAGCGCCGTACATCACGGTGTCGCTTGTCAGCGGCAGATTGCGCTCGACATTGCGTTGTCCGTAGGCGGCGACATGGACCACGCGCCCATCATCGATCACGGCGAGCGCCATGCCCTTCACATCTTCACGCGCCATCAGCCGCCGCGCCTCGGCATTGATCGCCTGAGCGGACGGGAGCGGAACCGGCGCGTGCGCGCAGGCGGCGAGCGCCGCCAGCGCAATGATTGATCGGAATGCTGACATGGTCCCCCTCGAATGGCCGGCTTTCGCCGGCTCTTCACCTCACCTAACACAAGATGCCGGCTGGAAGCCGGCGGTCCGCTACTGCTATTCCACCTTGAAAATCCGGATCGTATTGGTTTTGCCCGCGCGGCCAAACGGGATCCCGGCAATCACCACGACACGGTCGCCGACTTCCACCGCGCCGAGTTTGCGCACTGCGACTTCGGCTTTTTCGATCATCTCTTCGACGTTCGCCACATCCTCGGTGACCACGCTTTTCACGCCCCACACCAAGGTGAGCCGCCGCGCGGTTTCCATCACCGGCGTCAAGCCCACCACGCCGCAGCGCGGGCGTTCACGCGCAACCCGCAGCGCTGTGGAGCCCGTCGCGGTGTAGGCGACGACGGCGGCGCAATCGAGCACATCGGTGATGTGGCGCGCCGACAAAGCAATCGCGTCGGCGGTGGTGGCTTGCGGCGGGGCCATGTCGCGCGGCAGCGCTTTCCAATATTCGTTGTCGCCTTCGACCGCGCGGATGATGCGGTCCATGATCGCCACCGCCGACTGGGGATGGCGGCCCACCGCGCTTTCGGCGCTCAGCATCACCGCATCGGCGCCCTGATACACAGCGGTGGCGACATCGGAGGCTTCCGCGCGCGTCGGGGTCGCCGCTTCCACCATGCTTTCCAGCATGTGCGTGGCCACGATCACCGGCCGGCCCGCAGCGCGGGCGGCGCGAATGATTTTACGCTGCGCGATCGGCACTTGTTCGGGCGGCAGTTCGACGCCCAAATCACCGCGCGCCACCATCACCGCATCGGAGAGCTCAACGATTTGTTCGATTTGTTCCAGCGCAGAGGGTTTCTCGATCTTGGAAATAATGCCCGCGCGATCGCCGATCAGTGCGCGGGCTTCGCGCACATCGTCGGGATGTTGTACGAACGACAGCGCGATGTAGTCGACGCCAAGATCGAGCGCGTAGGCGAGATCTTCCTTGTCCTTCTCGGTCAACGCCGAAATTGGAATCCGGCGGGTGGGGATGTTGAGCCCCTTCTGGTTTTTCAGCGTGCCGCCGAAATCCACGCGCGCTTTCAACTGCGTGACATGGCGCTCGGTCACGGTGAGCTGCATCTTGCCGTCATCCAGCTTCAGCACGTCGCCTTCTTCGAGCACGTTGATGATTTCCGGGTGCGGAAGGCGGATGATCTTATCGTCGCCCAGCGCACTGGAAGCTTCCAGCGTGACGATCTGGCCGTAACGTAGCTTGATCTCGCCGCCCTCAAACGAGCCCACGCGAATCTTCGGTCCCTGCAGATCGGCGAACACACCTATGGGTTTGCCGACGCGTGCTTCAGCTTGGCGGATCGCGGCTAGGCGGCGCGCGTGGTCTTCCTTGGCGCCATGGCTGAAATTGAGCCGGAAGCAATCAACGCCGGCCTCCACCAGCATCAACAACCGCTCCGGCGGATCGCTCGCCGGGCCCATTGTTGCAACAATTTTGCAATCGCGTGCGCGCATGCTCGGGCTCCATCTCCGATCCGCACTTGAAAGCGCGTCGCGCGATATGTCCAGGCGCCAATAGGGACGCTGGGCGAGGACACCGGCGGTCCATATTGGCTAGACGCCCATTTTGTAGGGCCCGCCCTTATCCAGCGCACGCTGGTAAGCTGGGCGGGCATGATGCACGGCGCGGACGCGCGCAAGGTTGGGGTAGTTCCCCAAGCGCCCGCCCACATTGGCGGCATCGAGCACGAAGCTCATCTGGATGTCGGCGGCGGTGAAGCGATCGGGGATGAAGGTGTCGCTCTGGCTGAGCGCGGCGTTGGCGTGGCTCAGATGATTGTCGATCTCCGAGAAGATGCGCGGGTGCAGGGGCGCTCCCGCTTCGCCCAAGCGGCCGACATAAAGCATGAGGAGAATCGGCAGCATGGCCGAACCTTCGGCGAAATGCAGCCAATAAAGGTAGTCCGCGCGCGCCGGATCGCCGGGGGGAACAGAGAGCACTCCATTCGCTTCCGTTTCGGCCAAATACTCCACGATGGCGCCGCTCTCTCCCAACACGCGGCCGTTCATCTCAATCACCGGCGACTTGCCGAGCGGATGGATCGCTTTCAACTCGGGCGGCGCCAGGCGCGTCTGCGGATTGCGCGCATAACGCTTCACTTCGTAGCCAAGCCCCAATTCCTCAAGCAACCACAGAATGCGCTGCGAACGGCTCTCTTCGAGATGATGAACTATGATCATATTTGGTTCTCCTAGTACGGATTGAAATTGAGCTTCAGCCCCGGCTCGGGCCAGCGCGCCTTGATCAGCTTGCCGGTGCTGGAGAGCGTGATGAACGCATCGCGCCTATCGGCGCCGCCAAAACAGATGTTGGTGGTGATGAGATCTGGAAACGGGGTGTGCGTCGAGGCGCCCGCTGGCGTGATCGTGGTGATGCCGCCGTTCAAAATAGTGGCGACGCAGACATCGCCATTGGCCTGCACGGCGAGGCTGTCGAAAAAACAATGATAAGGCTGCACCGCGACGCAGCGCCCGGCGGGTCCCCCCAGCGGGCTGCGCGCCACTTCGCCAATTCCAGTGATGTCGAAGGCCCAGAGCTTTCCAGTCTCGGTCTCGGCGGCGTAAACCACCGTCTCGTCCGGCGCGAGGCCGACGCCGTTGAGGCCGACATGGCCAAAGGAGGCCTCCTTGAGCAGCGAGCCGTCCGGCTTGGCGTAATAGAGCCCGCCGCGATCCTTGGAGCGCTTGAAGTTCTTGCCGAGATCGGTGAACCAGAAGCCGCCGGACTTGTCGAACACCAGATCGTTCGGCCCCGAAAGCCGCTGCCCATCGATATTGTCGTAAACGCGCTCGACTTTGCCGGTGGCGAGATCGACGCGCTCGATGCGACCGGTGGTGTAGCCGGCGGCGGCGTTGCCCGGAATGGTGAGGCCATTGAGGTCGTGAAACTCGAAGCCGCCGCTGTTGGTGATGTAGATCGCGCCGTCGGGCCCGAACGCGGCGCCGTTGGGCCCGCCGCCGATCTCCGCGATCACCTCGCTCCTGCCGCTCCACACCCGCGTCAGCGTTCCGCGCTTGATCTCGACCAGGATCACCGAGCCGTCCGCCATGGCGATCGGCCCTTCAGGGAATTGCAGGTTTTCCGCGAGGACTTGGAAATCGGGCATACGCCGATCTAGCAGAAACTCGCGGGAAGCACAGCGGCCCACTCTCTCCCTTGCGGAGAGGGTCGCCGCGCAGCGGCGGGGTGAGGGGCGGGCCGACATGCTGGCGACTGATCGTCTGCACGCCCTCACCCTCCGGCCCCTTCTCCGCAAGGGAGAGGGGAAACTCGCCTCATCTTTCCAGCACCCGCACCGTGAAATCCGCGTCGTCCTTAGGTCCGCGCGCGACGTGTTCGGAGGAAATTTCGAGCCATGCCGAGAGATCAAGCTTTAAAACCGCGTCGCCTTGCGGCGTGAGGTTCACTTCGGTGAGCACGATGCGGTCGGCAAGCGGCAGCGTCGACTCATAGAGCTGCGCGCCGCCGATGACGCACACTTCGCCGGCGCCGGACGCTTCCGCCATGGCGCGCGCCGCCGCCAACATGGCCGCGAGGTCGGTGTAGAGCCATGCGCCTTCCGCTTTGAAACTGGCATCGCGCGAGAGCACGAGATTCGCCCGCCCCGGCAGCGGCCGCTTCGGCAAACTCTCCCAGGTCTTGCGCCCCATCAGCACCGGCTTGCCCATGGTGGCGGCCTTGAACCGGGCCATGTCGGAGGACAAGCGCCACGGCAACGCGCCGTTCGCGCCGATTATTCCATTCTTCGCGATGGCGACGATGAGGGTGAGTTTGGGGTTGAGCATGCCTGAGCTTAGACCAGCGCGCGCGTTTGCAGGAAGCCGAACGCCAACCAGCAGAACAGCGCAGCAAGCGAAATCCAGAGCGCGACGATGATTATGGCGGCGGTGCGGCTGATGGGCCGTTCGGCCAGGGCCTCGGCGGCGCGGCGATGTTCGGCCATGAGGTGGGACGGAATCAGCCTGACCGCGATCCAGATACCCAGGGGCAAAAGGATGAGATCGTCCAGATAGCCGAGCACCGGGATGAAATCCGGGATCAGATCGATGGGCGAGAAGGCATAGGCGACCACGAACGCGGCCCAGGCTTTCGCGTACCAGGGCGTACGCGCATCGCGCGCCGCCAGATAGAGCGCCAGCGCCTCGTGCTTGAGCGCACGCGCCCAGCGCTTCAGTGCGTCAAGCATCTGCTAGACCGCAATCGGCGCTTTGATCGCCGGGTGCGCCACGTAGTTCGTCAGCGCGAAATCCCCATACTCGAAGCTGAAAATGTCCTTCCGCTCCGGGTTCAGCGTCATCGTCGGCGCGGGGTATGGCGTGCGCGCAAGCTGCAATTGCGCTTGCTCGAAATGGTTTGCGTACAGATGCGCGTCGCCGAACGTGTGCACGAATTCGCCAGCTTGAAGCCCCGTCACCTGCGCCATCATCTGTGTCAGCAAGGCATACGACGCAATATTGAACGGCACGCCCAGGAACACGTCGGCGCTGCGCTGGTAGAGTTGGCAGCTAAGCTTTCCTTCGGCGACGAAGAACTGGAACAGGCAATGGCACGGCGGCAGCGCCATTTGATCGACGTCAGCGGGGTTCCAGGCGCTGACGATGTGGCGGCGTGAGTTCGGGTTGGTCTTGATGCTGTGAACGACGCCCGCGATCTGATCGATCACACGGCCATCCTTGGCCTCCCAGCTGCGCCATTGCTTGCCATAGACCGGGCCGAGTTCGCCGTCGGCATCGGCCCATTCATCCCAGATGGTGACGCCCTGCTCCTGCAGCCAGCGCACATTGGAATCGCCGCGCAGAAACCAGAGCAGCTCCAGGATGATGCTTTTCAGGTGCACCTTCTTTGTGGTGAGCAGGGGGAAGCCAGCGCTGAGATCAAAGCGCAACTGCCGCCCGAACACGCCGCGCGTGCCGGTGCGGGTGCGGTCGCCGCGATCGATTCCGTGGTCGCGGATATCTTCAAGTAGACTTAGGTATTTCGCATCTGCTTCAGAGGCAGGGGCCTCTGGCACCAAAGGGCGGAGCGCGGAACGCATGCGTATGTGCCTGCGTTGATTCGGCTTAAAAGTCCCGTGAACCTGTGCCGGGGCCGGCCGATCAACGCCATTGTCGAGAATATCCCGAAGAAGCGCCAGATAGGCCATGTCGGCTTGCGAGGGGCCGGGTGAATCAACCAGCTGCGGCATCTGTGGATAAATAATACCTTATCGGCCTGACGCACAACCGCCCGGCCGCTCGCGCTGCACCTCCCGCACCAGCCAGTCGCCCATCCAGGCGGCGCGGGAATTGACGTTGACCCCAGCGGCCCGGACCGCGCGCGCCATCCATTGGTTGCAGACGTTGAACAGGTGAAACGAACCGCGCGCGCGCAGGAACGATGAGCGCCCCCTCACTTTGCCCGGCGTCACCACGATCGGCATGCCGGCGGCGTCGAGCGCCAGGGTGCGGTCCAAATAGGCCACGAAGCCCGCCGCGCCTTCGCGCGAGATCGCCACCACCGCTTCCTGCAATTGCTCGCGTGGACCGAGATAAGCCTGGGCGCGGCCCGCGTCGGCGACCACGTGCATGACGCTGGGGCTGGGCGGGACGATGGCGTCGAACGCGAGTTCGAGCCGGAAAACATCGGAGCGGTAGAAGCTCTCCTCGCCCCAACCGATGAGGAACGAATCCGCTTGCGGGTAAAGCCGGCGCAGCGGGTGGTTGGCGGGAAAAATAGCCGCCGGCGCGGCGATGTCGCTGTGGAAGCCGTTGGTCCACAGGTGCAGTTCGACGCAATCGCCTTCGCTTGGCGCCGCCACGGCTGGAGGCGTGGACGGGCCATAAACATAAACCAGCAGGCAGAAACTCAGCGCGGCCAGCGCCGCAAGCCGTGGGCGCTTCAGCTTTCCTCGCTCAGCAGCTTCACCCGGAACGCCCATCCCGCCAGCCCCGCCCCGATCATGGGCGCGACGATGAACAGCCAGAGCTGGCCCAGCGCTTCACCGCCCACCCACACCGCAGGCCCCAGCGAGCGCGCGGGATTCACCGAAACGCCCGTGACCTGAATGCCGACAATGTGGATCACAACCAGAGCCAAGCCAATCACTATCCCCGCCAGCGCCGAAGGCCCCCCGCCCTGAGTGACGCCGAGGATGGTGACCAGAAACAGAAAGCTGGCGACGATCTCGAACACGGCCCCCGCCAGCAGCGAGTATTCGGCGGGCGAATTGGCGCCGTAGCCATTCTGGCCGAGGCCCCCGACTTCGATCGAATAGCCGGGCAGTCCCGAGGCGATCACCAGCAACACCCCCGCGCCGACCACCCCGCCCAGCGCTTGCGCCAACCAATAGGCCAGCATGTCGCGGGTCTGCATTCGCCCGGCCACCCAGGCGCCGAAACTGACCGCCGGGTTTACGTGGCAACCCGAAACCGGCCCGATCCCATAGGCCATGGCGACAATCACCAGTCCGAAGGCAAAGGCGATCCCAAGGTTGCCCACTTGCGGCCCCGCCAGCACCGCCGCCCCGCAGCCGAGCAGCACAAGCGCAAACGTGCCGATGAACTCGGCGATAAGCTTTCTGGTCATGCTTAATCTCCCGCTCGCCTGCTGTAGGGCGAGTCGAGCCAGAGCGCAGGCCGCAGGAAACAAAGTTTGGGGTCGCGAAACACTTTGAACCGCGCCCCGCCACCCCCTATATTCCGAATCGTCCGGGCAACCGGACTATAGCGATAAACGCGCGGAGATAGGCGGATCGGACCCGGGTGCGATGCCCGGCGGCTCCACCAGCCTTCGCGAGCTTCGCTCGCTACGGCCAGGCAAGCCAGACGCTACATTTGGTGCGAAGCGAGGCGAAGGCTGTCTCGCCGAAGCCCAAACGGCGAAAGCGGGCTGGTCGGCGAGTTAAGCTCGGGAGGCGGACTTCCTCATTGGGGCGTCCATGAGGGGCCGAAATAGGATCGACGGACGTTGAATGCCGATGCTTTTGCTCGGGTGGTCCCGTTACAGGCCAAACAGCATAGTTGCCAATGACAACCACGCTGAGGAATTCGCCCTCGCTGCGTAAGCAGTGCGGAGTTTTCCGAACCTAAGCCCTGACGAGTAGCATCGTCAGGCGGGGCCCCCGGACGCCCGGCAACAGAAGTCCGGGTTTTTCTTCGCGATGGTATTGGGTGGCGAGCTGCGGGACAGCTTGAATTTGCGTAGCGGCAATGCGCGCAATGACGCCCGCTGGAGATCAATTGGGCAGAGGCGGTAGCTGGCCCAAAGTGGCCGGTCAGCTAGCTGCCGGTTTTCGCCAGAGCTTCCCTACGCGCCGTCGTTTGTGTCCAAAGGGCGCTGGCGCGCATCCAAGCCACCCCATGCATCGTAAAGCTCATGACGGCGCTGAAGCCCCGGCCATGGGAGGCGCGGTTTGCTCGCTCCTCTCCTCGCCGATTCTGCGCCAGACATCGATCAGCGTGAATCCCGCATTGACGGCCATGCCGAACTTCATGATTTGATCTGTCGGCGCCGCCGCGAAGATGGGCCCCGCCAAAATTATCCAAGTGCTGACAAGGCCGATGGCGACCGAGAGGCCTAAGTCAATCCGGCGCGTGAGCTTGCGCCACTGGCCTTCGACTGTCGCCCACGCATAGAGGAGCAGGCTCGCGCCGAGCACGAACCAAAGGATGGGAGCGCGCGTGCGGCTGAAGGTTTCGTCGAATGCAAAGGAGTGCCGCATCGCCGCAGGCGTCTGCCCACCCCACAACACGTCAAAAAACGCGACGGGCTGCATCAGGATCAGAAAGCCCAAAGTCCAGGCCGTGACCGCGGCGGCAGCGCCTAGCCGATTGATTTGATCTGGGTCGCGCACAGGCGGCAGCGAGCGCGGCCTCCAAGCCAAAAGTCCCGGATATATGCGGCGCACCGCGCCCAGGAGCCAAAACACTAAGAGCAGTACTCCGAGAACCAGCAGCGACGACCGCACATAGTCTTGCGCGACCCCATAGGCGATCAGCCGCCACTCTGATTGCGTTGCGTGTGGCGCAGAGAGGATCATGCTGATCGCCAGCACGCCAAGCGCGATAAGCAGGCCGAACGCGATCTTGCTGAACAAACCCGCGTCCACCGGATCAATGATCGCGGATGGCGCGTGATAGCGCAACGCAACCTCCCGCGGAGCACCGAACGAAACCAACAATTCTGTCGCCATCGCTTCAGTAGGCGCGCCGCCGGCCGCGCGCTGGCGCAAACTGTCCATCAGCAGCGCTTGCAATTCGGCTTGCACGTCCGCGCGCATCCGCTTGGGCAGGCGGCGTGCGACGTCGTGCGCATAGCGCGCAATCATGTCCTGCGGCATCATTTCGTTTTTCCTTCCTCGAACAGATCTTCCATCACGCCGGTCAGGGCGCGCCATGATTTCACCAGCTTTGGGTACAAGCGACGGCCTTCGGCGCTGAGCGTGTAATAGCGCCGCGGCGGGCCGTCTTCGATACGCCATTGGCTGGTTAAGAGCCCCTGCGTCTCCAGCCGCCGCAACAGCGGATACAGCGTGCCTTCCTCGATCTCCATGCCGTGCTCGGAGAGCGTTTGTCGGAGCGAATAGCCGTATTGCGCCGCCTTAAGCTGCGAGAGCGTGGCCAGCACGATCACGCTGCGGCGCAGATCAGCCTCAAGCTTGGTGAAGGCGTCATCCAGTATCATGTGTTGCACACTACAGTACGGTGCACAGTATGTCAAGGCGCGGCGCTCAAGCATTCGGGCGAATGTCCGTTTCGGCGATCTCCGGCCAGGCGCCGCGCTTGAGGTATATGGCTGTTTTGGGCGGACGCCGCCGCTCAGTGCATAAGGAGGCAAAGCCCGCATGCGGACGCGCCCGGCCCGCCCGCCAATAGGCTGAGGCTGTCAATAAAGTTCAAGGCAAGCCGCATCATCGCTTTCCAAGAAGCCAGCGATCAGCGCTGAGTGATCGCGCAACAAGCGTTCAACGACGCGCGTCGGCTGATTGCCACAGCGTAACCATATCACCTTGGGCGGCGAGCCGCGCAGCGCGGCGATGTCAGCGAAGTCGCCGTCCAGTTACTATGGCGAAGCCCTCGCGCCCCGCTTCCCGGGTTCCTGGGTGATGATGACGCGATAGGCCCTGGGCGGGGAATTTTTCAGGTGCCAGGTGCTCAGGTATCAGGTACCGGGTGTTTTGACACCTTACACCTGACACTTTGGAGCCTGACAACTGATGACTGACGCCTGCGTTCGCACCGGACACTGCCTTTGCGGCGCGGTGACGTTCGCCGCGCGCGGCGAGCCAAAATTTATCTCCAATTGCCATTGCGAGAGCTGCCGGCGCGCGGCCTCGGCGCCGTCCTTAACCTGGGCAGGGTTTTTAGACTCCCAGGTGGAGCTTGGCGGCGACGCCTTGCGAAAATATTCCTCCTCGCCTGGCGTGATTCGCGGTTTTTGCGGCGCCTGTGGCTCGCCGATCTCGTTCCAGGGCGAGCGCTGGGCCGGCGAGACGCACCTTGCCGTGTGCGCCTTCGACGCGCCGGAGCATATGGCGCCAAGCAGCGATCATCTGGTGGAAGAAAAACTGCCCTGGGCGGCGCTGCTCGCGGCCCCGCGCCAGAGCTGAGCAAAATTCACCCTGCTTGCAAACGCTTGCGCCGCGGCGCCCGCGACTTCGCGCCCGGCGCGAAGTCTTCTTCAACACGGCGTCTTCCGGGCAAATTGATAGTGTGGCGCCGTAGCAGCGGTTTCGCCTCGCACGCGGCGCGCGCGCGGGTTTTCGCGTCGCCGTGGATCAGCGATTGACGAGCCGAAACGAGGCGGTAAGGGTGACCGGAAATAGCGCCTGGAGGGGTGACCGATGGCTGACGACATGATTGGTTACGAGCACTTGATGCAGGACGCCTTGCGCAGCGTCGTCCGCGCCGCGCTCCAGGAAGCGGCGAGCCCGCGTGGCCTGCCCGGCAAACACAACTTCTACATTACCTTCCGCACCCACGCGCCGGGGGTGATTATCCCCGATCAGCTGCGCGCGCGCTACACCGACGAAATGACCATCGTGCTCGAGCACCAATTCTGGGATCTCGAGGTTTTCTCCGACCGCTTCCGCGTGATCTTGAAATTCTCCGGTCAGCCGCAGCCGATCACCATTCCGCTCTCGGCGATCACGCGTTTCTTCGATCCAAGCGTGAAGTTCGGCCTCCAATTCGAGCACCCCCACAACGACGAGGCGCGCCTGGCTGCCGGCGGCGACACCACTGGCGGCCCCGCCGCCTCGCGCGAGCCGCCGCAAGACACGCCGAAGGCCGCCAGCGACAATGCGGTGGTGAGCCTGGACGCGTTCCGGAAGAAGTGAAGCGCACCCGGCGCCGTTCTATTCGCGCCTCACCGCCCGCACCATTATCCGATCGCGCTCCCCTGCCCGGCGTTCGCACAACAGCCGCGCGATCTGGCCGTCGTCAAAAAACACGTGCCCCTTGAGTGCGTCAAGCAGCGCCTTGGCGAGGTTGTCGAGATCGAGGCCGGGGACCTCACCCTGAAACTCCATGACCAGATCGACCTCGAACTCGCCCCAGCGCGGGCGCAGGGCAAACTCCTTGCGGAAAAACTCGTAGACCAGCGGCTTGTAAACCCGCGCTTGGGTGGTGATTTCGTCGATGCTGATTTCGACGCCGCCCCCGCTCTCGCGCGCCCGCACCTTGCCGCGACCGATCCACTCCCCCGCCATCGCAACTCCGCTCAAACCCTGCTATATTCGAACCCATGGCAGACGACCAGCACCGCGGCGACCTCCACGAGCGGGATTTCTATCTCTGGACCCAGGCCCAGGCTGAGGCGCTGCGAGCCGAGGCCCGCCGGTGCGCGGGCGGCTCGAACGCGGTGGAGTGGGAGCTTGTCGCCGAGGAGATCGAGGACATGGGAAAATCGGATCTCCGGGAGTGTTACTCGCGCGTCGAGACGATTATCGAGCATCTGTTCAAGCTTGCTTGGTCGCGCCAAAGCGCCCCCATTGGGGGGTGGCGCAACACGATTGTGCGAGAACGGAGCGCCATCGAACTGGTGCTGACGCCAAGCCTGCGGCCGAAACTGGAGCAAAGCCTGCTGCAGCGGCATCAGCGCGCGCTGCGCCTCGCCGAGAGCGCCTTCGACCTGAATGAACCCGACGCCCCGCGCGACCCCGCACTGTCGTGGTCATTGCTGCAAATACTCGGCGAGGAGAGCGATCCGCTGTCCTGAACGGCGCGGCTTGATCCGACAGCCTCCTCCCCATATCCCTTCCGCGAACACGCCAGACTCAAGCGAAGGCCGACCCCCATGAAAACCCGCACCGAAACCGACAGCTTCGGCCCGATCGAGGTCGAGGCCGACAAATATTGGGGCGCGCAGGCGCAGCGCTCCTTGCAGAACTTCCGCATCGGCGAGGAGAAGATGCCGGCCCCGATCGTGCGCGCGCTGGGCATCGTCAAGCGCGCCGCGGCCGAGACCAATATGACGCTGGGGCTGCTCAAGCTCGAAATCGGCGAAACCATCGTCAAGGCTGCCCAGGAAGTGATCGAGGGCAAGCTGGGCGCCCATTTCCCCCTAGCGGTGTGGCAGACCGGCTCGGGCACGCAATCGAACATGAACGCCAATGAAGTGATCTCGAACCGCGCCATCGAAATGCTGGGCGGCGAGTTGGGGTCGAAAAAACCGGTCCATCCCAACGATCACGTAAATATGAGCCAAAGCTCCAATGACACTTTCCCAACGGCGATGCACATCGCCGGCGCCGAGGAGATCGAGCATCGCCTGCTGCCGGCGCTGCGAAAGCTGCACCAGGCGCTGGGCGCCAAGGCGCAAACTTGGCAGGCCATCATCAAGATCGGCCGCACCCACACCCAGGACGCCACCCCGATCACACTGGGCCAGGAATTTTCAGGCTACGCCCAGCAGATCGAGAACGGCATCGCCCGCCTTGCGGGCGCGCAGCCCTTGTTGATGCAATTGGCGCAAGGGGGAACAGCGGTCGGCACCGGCCTCAACGCACCGTTGGGATTTGCGGAAAAAGTGGCTGAGCGCATCGCCGCCATCACGCAGATGCCCTTCACCACGGCGCCCAACAAATTCGAAGCCATGGCCGCGCACGACGCCATGGTGTTTTCGCACGGCGCCATCAACACGCTGGCGGCGTCGCTGTTCAAGATCGCCAACGACATCCGCTTCCTCGGCTCAGGACCGCGCTCGGGCCTGGGCGAATTGATGCTGCCCGAAAACGAGCCGGGCTCCTCGATCATGCCGGGCAAGGTCAACCCGACCCAGTGCGAGGCTTTGACTCAGGTTTGCGTGCAGGTGTTCGGCAATCACGCGGCGATCACCTTCGCCGGCGCCAGCGGCCATTTCGAGCTCAACGTGTTCAACCCGGTGATGGCCTGCAATTTCCTGCAGAGCGTGCGGCTGATGGCCGATGCCTGCGTCAGTTTCACCGACAATTGTGTCGTCGGCATCGAGCCGCGTCTGGACAACATCAAAGCCGGGCTCGAGCGCTCGCTGATGTTGGTGACAGCGCTGGCGCCCAAATACGGCTACGACCGCGCCGCCAAGATCGCCAAGGCCGCGCACAAGAGCGGCGCGACGCTGCGCGAGGAAGCGATTCTGGACGGCATCCCGGCCGAGGATTTCGACGCCATCGTCCGCCCGGAAAAAATGATCGGGCCGGGTTGAGCGGCGGCCCCCGCGACATTTTGTGCCAGCTTTGCTTGCGCAAGATCAAGGCGTTGCGCCTGGCGCGCGCCGATAAATTAGGCGCCGAACCTGGGAAGATGCGCGCTACGTAATCATCCTATTTGACGGCGCTGGCGCGGTGCTTACATGAGGCTTGATGGGCGACCTGATCAATCTGAGACGCGCGCGAAAGGCCAAGGCAAAGCAAGCCGCCGAGGCGAAAGCGGGCGCCAACCGCGTGCAACACGGACGCAGCAAGGCTGAAACAAAGCTGGGAAAGGCAGAGAAAAATGTCGCAGATCGTAAGCTCGATGCCCATAGAATTCGTCCGGCCGATGCGGATGAATAAGGGCGCACTGCAAAAGCGTTCGATGCGCATCGCTGGACACCGCACCTCAATTGCGCTGGAGCCAGAATTCTGGCAAGCGCTGGAGAAGATCGCGCGGGCGCGGGGTTTGAGCCTGCCGGCGCTGATCGCCGGCGTCGATGCGGCCCGCGCCAACGATGCGCCGGATGCCTCGCTCGCGTCGGCGGTGCGGGTGCACGTACTGCAGAACCGGGTCTAGCCCGATCAGCTCGCGGGGATGACAAGCCCGCTGATCTCGCCGTCCTGGTGCGCGTCGGTGTGGATGTTGAGCACGACCGCCCCGCTCTCCAGCGCGGCGATGAATTGCTCGAAGCTCTCCTCTATGCCGAGCAGCGCCGCGCCGTCGGTGTAGACACAATCTTTCATGCGCACGCTGAAGCCATTCGGGGTGGCCGCATAAGCCGGCCCGAACGGGACCGGCATGCGACCAGCAATCCGTAATTCAAGACCGGCGGCAACTCAGCTGAACAGGCCGGAATCGCCGATCACGTCCACATCAGTCACCACCGGCTTTTCGGCGCAGCGCTCCGGCAGACCCGGCTGAAACGCCTTGAACGCCGCCAGGGCGTTGAGCGGATTGCCGCCCTCGGCGGAGTCGAACGAAGCGATGTGGGTGAAACTCACGCCGTCCTTGGCGCGCGCCACCGCATAGCGCACGCCGGGCAGCGGCGATTGCCTCAACTCCGCGAAAATGGCGTCGATCAGCGCCAAATGTTCAGCGACGCGATCGGGTTTGACGGCGTAGCGGACGATTGCTCTGCGCATCTTCCTATCCCTCGTATCTGTCTTTGTGACTTACCCACGCCATCGGCCAAGGCAGGCCCGCTTCGTCGCGGCCCTTCGGCGTCAGGTCGAGCCATTGATAGGTTCCGTTCAATGCATCGAGGCCGCGCGCGTAGCACGAATAAGTATAGAAGATGTCGCCGCCCTCTTTGGTGAAGACGCTAAGACCCGGCGATTCCCCCGCGCGCGCGGCTTGCGTAGCGAAATTATAGAGCTGCTGGCCGTTCTGCGCTTGATTAAAAGTAACGCCGTAATCGATGTTGAAATCGCTTCCCGCCGAGGAGGCCCAGGGGAATTTCCAACCCATGCGCGCCCGCACGGCCTCGATCTTGGCCAGCGGCGCGCGTGAAACGCAGATCAGATTGGTGTCTCGATGCGGCAGGTGCACGCGAATGGTATCATAATGCTCGGCCCAGAACGAACAGCTCTTGCACGGATCGGTAGCGTCGGGGCCGAGCATGAAATGGTAGACGATGAGCTGGCTCTTGCCCTCGAACAGATCGGCGAGCTTTTTTTCGCCTTGCGGCGTGTCGAAAACATAAGCCTTATCCACCCGCACGCGCGGCAAAGCACGCCGCTCGGCGGCCAGTTCATCGCGCAGGCGCGTCAACGCTTTTTCCTTTTCCAGCAGCACCAAGCGGGCTTTCATCCACTCATCGCGCGATGCAATTTCCGACATGGTTTCCTCACTTGGTCTCAAGAATCGATTTGAGCAGCGCTAGATATTTTGTGTTGGCGCTGCGCATCGCCATCGTCATGAACGGCGCCATGAGCGCGGAAAAACCGCTCGGCGTTCCGCGATTGCGTAAGGTCATGCGCGTGCGAGCGGGGCCGACCGCCTCCCAAGTGTAGGTTGTCTCCATCGGAAACGGCCCCTCGGCCGTGCGCATGACGAAACGTACGCCGGGATCGAACTCCGCGACCTCATAGGTATAGGCGAGCCGCTGGCCCAAGAACTCAGCCGCAAACGCAATTTGTGAACCGATTGCCAACGGCTTCGGCGTCTTCCACTCGACGGATTTGATATTGACATACCAATTCGGGGCGTTGTCGGGATCGGCGGCATAGACGGAGACCTCCAAGACGGGTCGCTCCAACGTGCACTCAGTAAGGACATCGACCTGCACGAGCTAACGACCCGGCAGCGGCGGCGGCACGGTGGCTTTGACGCTTGCGCGCGCATCGTGGCGCTCGATATAGGCTGACAGCGCCGTTGATTTGGCGATCAGCGCGCCAGATTCAGGCAGCGATTTGAGATAGTAGAGCGCCGGGATCAGATACGCGTCCGCCAGCGTAAAATCGCTGCCCACGACGTGGCCGGTCTTGGCTACCATGACGCCGATCAGCGCCAGATATTCGGTGACCTTCGCCATATTCGCATCGATTCGACTGCGGTCGGGAGAACCATCGGCATTGCCCGAGAAGAAATAGGCGCCAATGTAGCCCGGGCCCAGTATCGGTTGTATCGTGGCGTTGAACATGCCGATGAATTGTTCGATTTTCGCGGCCTTCAGCGCATCGCTGGGCGCCAAACGCGTTCCTGGAAAACTCATGTCCAGATAAGTGATGATGGCGCGCGATTCGCACAATTCCACATCATTATGGCGCATAACCGGGATTTTTCCGAGCGGGTGAATGGCGTTGATTTCCGGCGAATGCGGCATCGCGAAGGTGTTGTCGTAAGCAATGCCTCGCTCCTCGGCGGCGATGCGCACGGTGCGCACGAAAGTCGATTGCGGCGCGCCGATAAAAAGAACCTTGCTCATAAAAAGTCTCTCCTCAAATACGTTTGGCATAGTCGCCGAAACGCTGTTCGAACACTGTCAACCAGCCATTGTTGTAATTCTCGCGCATGCCCGCGCCTTCCGCTCCCATGCGTTCCCAGTTTTCGTGCGTCAACGTTACCCGGCATGACGATTGCGACAGCGCCTCGAACCGCACCGACACATCGGTGCCCTGCTCGGCCGGGCGCCCGAGCCGCCACAACATGGCGAAATGCGCGCCGGGCTCGTAAGCGGTGACATGTCCCCAATCCAGCTCGCGGCCATCGTTCAGCGTTTCATACACACGCCCGCCAACGCGCGGCTCGACGTTGAGGCCGACGGTTTTTTCCCCGGCGCTGTTCTTGGCGCGGGTGTGGGTTTCCAGCGGATACCATTTGGCGATCTCGGCGGTAAACATGCGAAACGCATCCGCCGCCGAGCGGCGCACATCGATGCTCTTCACCACTGCGGCAATCTCAACCACGCTCATCTTCGCTCTCCGCATAATCCTTAAACCGCGCCAGCGCCTCGTCCCAGAAGCCGTCCAGCCAATCGCGCAATTCGCGCAAGCCCTCGGCGTGAATGCGATAAATCCGCGCCGTCCCCCGCGCCTCATCACGCACCAGGCCGGCCTGCTTCAGCGCTTTCAAGTGCTGCGACACGGCAGGGCGCGAGACCGGCAATCCCGCAGCAATCTCCCCCACCGAAAGCGGCCCCGCGCGCAGCGTTTCAAACACCGCGCGGCGGGTGGGATCGGCCAGGATCGCGAGCGCCTTTGAGTAAGTCACGACTAACGGTAAGCTGTGACTTTCATAGAGTCAAGCGGACGAATTGCCTGCTATTCCCGCCGCAGTCGGCGCGACTTATGAACCGGGAAACTTGGCCCAGAGCGGTCGTTCGGGGGTAACGCAGATCAGGGCCCGCGCGCGCGGTGTAGAACATAGGCTTCCAAGTCAGCCGGACTGATCGTGTGGTACACATACCCAGTGACCGCCCCTGCCGGATCGATGACGAAGATCGCGGTGGTGTGGTTGATGCTGTGGCCGCTTTCGCCAAGGCTGGTGCGCGGGGGCACGTGTTCGGTGCGCACGCGGAACGCGGTCAACGCCTGGCGGATTTGTGCTCGCGAACCGGAGAGAAACGAGACGCCTCTAAAGGCCGCCGACGCGGCTGGAGCATGCGCGCCATGGAGGGGCTCGCCGCCATGCGCGGTCGATAACGAGCGCAGCCGAATCGGCGCCGGCGCGGCCTCGATATCGACGAACACCGCGCGCGTGGGGACGCCGCCTTCGTTCAGCGCGTCAGCCGCCGCCGCCAGTGTCGGCAGCGCCACCGGGCATGCCGAGCGACAGCGCGTGTAACCGAAATAGAGCATGGTCCAGCGCCCGCGCAGATGTTCGTTGGTGAAGGACGCGCCAGCCGCATCGCGCAGCGAAATTGCGCCCCCGAGCTCGCCAGGCGTCGGCGCCACATAGGCGTGCGCGTCCGCGTCTGAATGGTGTTGCTGCGCCGAAGCCGCGCCCGCGCACACAGCCAACGCCAACCCCGCCGCGATCAACCGCCCGCTCATGTGACGATGATCCTTGTGTTGGCGATTCCACGGCCGTTGTCCTGAACCGCGCGCGTGATCCAATGCAGGAACTCGAAGCGCGCATTGTAGGTTCCCGCCGCCGGCGGCGTCAGAATCAGGTCGTAACGCTGCGCCGAGGTGAGTTCGAACGGTTGGTTGGCGGGAATTGTAAACGACCGCGACCAGGGCGCGCCGGGGCGACCCAGCCCACGTCCATCCACACTGACCACTGTTGCATCGACACCGAGCGTGGTGCGCAGGATGGAATAGCTGGTGTTGAGCAGGCGCACCAGGATGCGCTGTCCGGCCCGCGCCCGCACCACTGCGCGCGGATCGGTCATCGCGTTGGGCGCAAAGGCGCCGGAGATGGCGAAATATTTCGGATTGAACAAATTCAGGCCCGCGTCCTCGCCGCAGAGGCCGGCGTCGTGGCCGAGACTGCGCCAGGCCGGGTCGAAATCGTCCACCGCCCAGAGTTTTTCGACATCGTAGCGCGGCCCACCCTCGAACACCGCGCCCGGCCCTTGCGGCGGATCGACGATGAGAAAGCCGTACATGCCCATCTCGAAGTGCAGGGTGGTGTTCTTGTGGCAATGATAGAAAAACGTGCCGGCTTCGTTGGCTTGGAATTGATACGTGTACTCTCCAGACACTTCGAAGGAGGTATGCCCCACGCCATCGTTGAAGGTTGTCGGTTCGATGCCGTGGAAGTGAATGGTGTGGGTGTTGTTGCGTTGATGCATGCGCACATGCACGACTTGGCCTTGGCGCACCCGAAGAGTCGGCGATGGCCAGGCGTCCGTCCGTGGGCGATCCTCCCAATCGAAGCGCCAGACCTCGATTTCGCGAAAATCGGGGGTCCGCAGTTTCAGACCGAAGCGAACACCGAGGTGGAAGGAAACGTTGGGCGTGAGGCGGTCGGGCGTTGGCGGGGTAGCCTCGAACACATCGCAGCCGAAGGTGTCAAAATTGACCTCCTGGCCGATCCCAGTGCCCTCAAAGATGGGATCAATGGCCATCGCTCACGCTCCCGCTGGCGGGTTGGGGCCGAGGATTTCCCAGTCGGCGATAAGACCTTGGGGGTAGTTTCCCCCACCTGCTGTCTGCGACATCTCGGTGTGGCAGTGCATCGGATAGCGCAGCGGGAACGGCTCCTGGGTCATCGGGTAAGCCGCGTTAGGAATGTCAGGCGGGCGCTCGAACGGCAACAGCAGGTCCTTGCGATCAAACGGCGCCATGATCCAGGTGTCACGCTCGACGATGTTGTCGCGCAGCACTTGCGTACCGGCGGCGCTTATGCCCGACAGCTCCATCACATGATTGCCGTGGATGTGCGGGGAATGGGTCGCCAGGCCTGCGTTCAGCACCCGTAGCACCAGCGGCTCGCCGACGTAGCCGGACGGGCGGGTGTTCTCATCGTGCGCCGCGTCGAAGCCGCTGCGGCCGTTGAGCGTGAAATAGCGCGGCGCGAATGTCGCCGTGACCGTCGCGGGATTGATTGTCTGGTTGGCGTCGACGCGGCGGTTGAGCGCGGGGTCGGTTTGCGAAAACACCCAGACGCGGTCGCGCGTTGGAATCCAGCGGCGCCCGGGGAACCGCCCAGCCGGTCCCAGCGCCTCAAACAGCGCCCGCACCGCCGGCGTTTGCGCCGTGCGCGAGAACGGCGTGACCACCCCGGCCGGCGTTGTGGGATCAAGCGGCGCCACCACCAGCGCGCCGTGCAAGCCCATCAGCCGGTTGATCGGCGCCAGCGTCGGGTCGAGGTAGAGATAGGAGCCCCCGCGCGGGGCCGTGAAAATCACTTCGCGCGTCTGGCCGGCCGCGATCGAAGCAATGGATGCGCCCGCGACGCCCGGCACCGCGAAGCCGTGCGGGCGGCTGTCATTGTTGCGGACGACAATCCGCACTCTGTCGCCCTCGGTGGCTTGCAACACCGGGCGCGCCGCGCCCGCCGCGTAAAACAGCATCATGAACACGCGCACGCCGTCGATCATCTCGACATCCACCGGTTCGATGGTCAGCGACGCCGTGACCAGGGATTGCGCGCGCGATTCCGACGCCAGCACCAAGGCCGCGCCACACGCAGCGCCATATTGGAGGAATTGACGCCTTTGCATACCCCCACCCCCCCCCGGTTGCGGTTGATTTGCACGCGCAATGTTTATTCCCAAAGACTCTTCACTCATTGCGAGAAAAGGCAGCACGCAAGCTCTCGCGCGGCACGAGAAAGGCGGGCGTCGCTTGTCGGCGAATTTCGTCCGGTGCGGCGACTTTTGGCCAATGGCCGCAATGGATTTGGTCAGCCATCCAGCGTCGATCTGGAGATCGCGCGCGTCCCGCCTGAGTTCCTGTTTCGTGCCGCGTGCGAACAGGCTAAGCTTGGATTCGGATGTCAGAACAGCTTCCCATTTCTCAGCGGGCCATGGCCGCGCCGCCTTATCTCGCCGCGCTCAACCCCGAGCAGCGCGCGGCGGTGGAGGCGCTGGACGGGCCGCTGCTGGTGCTGGCGGGGGCGGGCACAGGCAAGACCCGGGTGCTGACCACGCGGCTGGCGCATCTTTTGTCCAGCGGGCGGGCCAAGCCGTGGGGCGTGCTGGCGGTCACCTTCACCAACAAGGCGGCGCGCGAAATGCGCGAGCGGGTGGAACATCTGCTCGGCCCAGGCGCCGGCGGGCTGCCGTTTCTGGGCACCTTCCACTCGATCAGCGCACGCATGCTGCGCACCCATGCGGAATTGGTCGGCCTGAAGAACAGCTTCACTATCCTCGACACCGACGACCAGATCCGACTGCTGAAGCAGATCATCGAAGCCGAAAACATCGACGAAAAAAAATGGCCCGGCCGCCAACTCGCCGGGCTGATCGATTCCTGGAAAAACCGCGCGCTGATGCCGGATAAAGCGCCGAAAGGCGAAGCCTATTCGTTCGCCGACGGCGCCGGATTGAAGCTCTACGCGGCGTATCAAGCGCGCTTGAAAATCCTCAACGCCTGCGATTTCGGCGATCTGCTCTTGCACATGATCAACGTATTCCAGCGCCATCCCGACGTGCTGGAGAGCTATCACAAGAAGCTCACCCACCTGATGGTGGACGAATACCAGGACACCAACGTTGCGCAATATCTCTGGCTGCGCCTGCTGGCGCAAGCACGCAAGAATTTGTGCGTGGTGGGTGACGACGATCAATCGATCTATGGCTGGCGCGGCGCCGAGGTCGATAACATCCTCCGCTTCGAGCACGATTTTCCCGGCGCGCAAGTTGTACGTCTCGAACGCAACTACCGCTCCACCGGCCACATCCTCGCCGCCGCCGCGCACCTGATCGCGCACAATCGCGGCCGCCTCGGCAAGACGCTGTTCACCGACGACGAACTTGGGCTTCGCGTGAAAGTGCGCGGGGTGTGGGATGGGGAAGCGGAAGCGCGGCTGGTGGGGGATGATATCGAACAATGGGTTTCCTCCGGACCGCCGGCTTCCAGCCGGCAGCTAAACGAAAACAACAAGAGCCGGCAGGATGCCGGCGGTCCAAAAGGGAGTTACGCCGATTGCGCGGTCCTCGTGCGCGCGGCTTGGCAGATGCGGGCGTTTGAAGAGCGGTTCTTGATGTTGCGCATCCCGTACAAAGTCATTGGCGGGCCGCGCTTTTTCGAGCGCGCCGAGGTGCGCGACGCGCATGCGTATCTGCGGCTGATCCGCTCCGAGGACGACGACCTTGCGTTCGAGCGCGTGGTCAACCAGCCCAAGCGCGGCATCGGCGAGAGCAGCGTGCAGAAGCTGCACGCGCACGCCGGCAAGCCGCCGCTGCGCTTCGTCACCGATCATGGCCCGTTGTTCGACGCCGAGACCGGCGAAGTGGTGACAACGCAAGAGGAGATGCCCGGCGGCGCCACCCGCTTCCGCTCGCTGGTCGCCGCCGCGCGCGAATTGATCTTAACCGACGAATTGCCGCTGAAAGCGAAGACGGCGCTGCGCGCGTTTCTCACCGATCTCGACCGCTGGCGCGAGCGCTCGCGCGCGATCTCCCATGTCGAATTGTCCGAAACCATTCTCGACGAAAGCGGCTACACCGAAATGCTGCGCAACGACAAATCTCCGCAAGCGCAGACGCGGCTCGAAAACTTGAAGGAACTGATTCAGTCCATGGGCCAGTACGATACGCTGGAGGCCTATCTTGAACACGTCGCCCTGGTGCTCGACATCGAGGCGACAAGCGATGGCGAGAACGTGCAGCTTTCGACGCTGCACGCCGCCAAGGGGCTGGAATGGCCTTTGGTGTTCCTGCCAGGCTGGGAAGAGCAAGTGTTCCCCTCGCAGCGTTCGATCGACGAGAGTGGCGAGAAGGGTCTGGAGGAAGAGCGCCGGCTGGCTTATGTCGGCATCACCCGGGCGCGGGAAAGCGCGCGCATTTCCTTCGTGGCCAACCGGCAAATCTATGGCCGCTGGCAGAGCGTGCTGCCCTCGCGCTTCATCGATGAATTGCCGCCCGCCCACGTCGATGTGGTGAGCGAAACCGGCTATGTCATGCAAGCTGGCGGCGTACGCGAAAACGCGGCGCGGTTCGAGGCCTATGCGCCGGGCGCGGGTTTCAATAGCGCATACCAAAGCCCCGGCTGGCGGCGCGCGCAAGAAAACGCCGGCCGGACGCGGGCCAAGCCGCCCATGCTGGAGGGCGAAGCTCGCCTGATCGCCAGATCCGGCGCCGACGATTCCCACTACCAGCGCGGCGAGCGCATCTTCCACCAGAAATTCGGCTACGGCAAAGTGCGCGCCGTCGAAGGTAACAAGCTCACGGTGGATTTCGACAAAGCGGGCGAGAAACGCGTGATCGACAGCTTCGTCGTGCCAGCGGATGCGGTCTAGGGTGTGATCAGATCGTTTCCTGAAAATACTCGCGGAATGCCTTGGCTGATCCTAGCTGGAGAGCAGGCCGATGGACGACAGCTCTAATTCCGACAAACGCGCGGGCGCGGCCTGCGAGCGCGTCACTTGCGCCAGCGCCGCGCGCACCACTTCCACGCCGGCCCCCGCGCGCCCCGCCTGCTCCGACAGCGTCCGCCGCCAGGCCCGCCCGCCGGCCAAGCCATTGAACAGTCCCAGCATGTGACGGCTCATGGCGTGCAGCGGCGCGCCCTCGCGCAGCCGCGCCTCGAGGTAAGGCAAATGCGCCTCCACCGCCGCCTCGCGGCTGGCGCTTGGCCCTGCTTGCCCAAACACGCGCGCATCGACGTCGAGCAGGATGGCCGGGTTCTGATAGGCCGCGCGCCCGAGCATGGCGCCATCGAGGCCCACGCTCTCGGTGAGCGCGTGGTCGAGATCGCGCAGGCCGCCATTCAGCATGATCGTCAGCGCCGGCCGCTCGCGCTTCAATTCGCGCACCAGCGCGTAGTCCAGCGGCGGCAGATCGCGATTTTCCTTCGGCGACAGCCCCGCAAGCCAAGCCATGCGCGCATGCACAATGAAATTTGTACAACCCGCGCGCGCGCTCTCCGCCACCAGCGCGAACAAGGCTTCGCGCGGGTCCTGGTCATCGACGCCGAGCCGGCACTTGATGGTGATGGGCAGGTCCGGCGCGCCCGCCTTGGCCGCGCTCCACAAAGCCGCGACCAGGTCCGGCTCGCGCATCAGGCAGGCGCCGAAACGCCCCGACTGCACCCGGTTGGAGGGGCAGCCGATATTGAGGTTGATCTCGTCATAGCCAAACTCAGCGCCTAGGCGCGCGGCTTCGCGCATCTTTGCCGGCTCGGCCCCGCCCAATTGCAGCGCCAGCGGATGCTCGATCGGATCGAACCCCAGCAGCCGCTCGCGCTTGCCGCGGATGATCGCATCGGCGGTCAACATTTCGGTATAGAGCAGCGCCCGGCGCGTCAGCTGCCGATGAAACGCCCGGCAATGCCGATCGGTCCAATCCATCATAGGCGCAATGCAGAATCTATGCTGTTGTTTTAAGTGCATTTTTTCGATATCTTCCAACGATCAAACCGCGAACGTGTGCACTCCGTGTGCACTGGTGTTCCCGGAACGTCCCGGCACTTCCCGGGCTGAGTGCACACATAGTGCACACGCGGATTCATTGGGAGCGACTGGCATTGTCGCGACCCTCGTAATGTTGGCTCGGTCGGCGGGGAAACGAAAATCATGGCGACGTTCACGCTACTAAAATCCGGCGCATGGCGCGCGCAGGTTCGTCGAAAAGGCGCCTATGTCGCGGAGTCGTTTCTGCGGAAGACCGAAGCGCTGACGTGGGCGCGAGAAGCCGAACTCGCCATCGACGCCGGCGTCAAACCACCCCGCCGGGGCCAGCTCACGGCAAAGCGGAAGGGCGTCGCGACCTTCGGTCAGCTCGTCGATCAGCACCTTGAGGACATGGCCGACGTCAAACGCACGGTCGCCCGGTCGAAGCGCTTCACGCTTGAGCTTCTCAAGGACGAGTTCGGCAACACCGCCCACGATGCGCTCACCCGAGAGCGCTTGGTCGAGTATGGCCGCAAGCGTGCGCGCGGCGGCGCCGGCCCCGCCACCCTCGCGATCGACTTTGCCTTCCTCAACACGGTCCTTACCCATGCCGCCGCCGTCCACGGTGTCCCCACATCGACCGAGCAATTGAAGCTCGCCCGCGCCGCGCTGGCGCGCCTGGGGCTCATTGGAAAGTCGCAAGAGCGCGACCGTCGTGCATCGCAGGACGAGTTGGATCACCTAACCGCGTATCTCGACGGCAATCCGCGTCAGGGCATTCCAACGGGGCGGATGGTCCGCTTCGCCGTCGCCACCGCCATGCGCATCGAGGAAATTTGCCGCATCCGTTGGGCGGACGTGGACGAAAAGAAGCGCACCGTCACAGTGCGTGACAGGAAAGACCCGCGGCACAAGGAGGGCAATCACCAGCGTGTGCCCCTGCTCGACGCCACCGGATACGACGCTTGGGCGCTGCTGCAAGAGCAGGGAAAGATCACAGGCCATCGCGAACGCATCTTTCCCTATGACTCTCGATCTGTCTCCGCCGCCTTCCGGCGTGCGTGCCGTGAATTGGAGATCGAGGATCTTCGCTTCCACGATCTGCGCCATGAGGCTGCCAGCCGCTTGTTCGAGTCGGGCTTCAAGATCGAACAGGTCGCGCTGGTG
>JANNQT010000089.1:0-11216 GCA_031400895.1 Alphaproteobacteria bacterium
AGTCGGCGGGTTGGGCAAAGCAGCGCGTTCGGCGCACCTATCGAATCGACTGCCGATTCTGGCGACTGCCGACTGCCGCCCTATTCCTTCTTCTTCATAAACCCGCCGAATTTATCGTTGAAGCGCGAAACGCGGCCGCCGCGGTCGAGCAGCGTCTGGTTGCCGCCGGTCCAGGCGGGGTGTACTTTCGGGTCGATTTCGAGCGCCAAGGTCGAGCCCTCTTCGCCATAGGTCGAGCGGGTCTGGAACGTGGTTCCGTCCGTCATCTGGACGGTGATGAAATGGTAATCGGGGTGGCCTTCGGCTTTCATGGGGGCAGTCCTGGATAATTTGAAGCGGCGCTGATAGCGGAAAGGGGGCGACGGAGCAAGCGCGGAGGAAATTCCATGCCCGCGGGCTATTCCGGAACGCCGCTGGCCAAGAAGCTGGGGCTGAAGCAGGGCGGGGCGTTGTGGGCGAGGGCCATGCCCGAGAGCGTGCGGGCCGAGATCGAGCAGAGCGTCCGCCCGCGCTATCTGTCGCGGCCGAGCAAAGAGCTTGCCGCCGCGCATGTGTTTCACACCAGCGCCGCCAAGCTCGAAGCCGACCTGAAAAAGCTGCGCGCGCTGCTGGCGAGCGACGGCATGGTCTGGGTGTCGTGGCCCAAGCAGGCCGCCAAGCTGGATACCGACATCAGCGAAGACACGATCCGCAAGCTGGCGCTGCCGCTGGGCTATGTGGACGTAAAGGTGTGCGCGGTGGATGAGACTTGGTCCGGGTTGAAGCTGGTGATCAGGAAGGAGTTGCGGCCACCGCTAAATTGATTCCGGCTCGGCCTCGTAGAGCCGCAGGTTTCGCTCGGAAACGCCGATCTCGGGCCAGGCCGCGCGCCAGGCCTTGATGTGTTCCGAGGCGGTGTGGTCGGCGAGATGCGCGCGGCTAGCCCAGCGCTCGCTCACCCGGATCAGATTGGGGTCGAGCAGATCGACTGCATAGGCGTAGTCGCTGCAGCCTGGCTCGGCGCGCGAGGCGGCAATCATGGCCAGCATGAGCGGGCGGGCGCGGGCGAGGTCGCCAATGCGGATGCTGCCTTCGATTACGATCATGCTTTTCGCTCCTCCGGCACAAAGCGCAGCAAAAACGGATTGACCGCGATCGAAATCAGCGCCGCGGCGAGAATGAGATTGTAGGTTTCCAGGCTCATCACGCCGAGGCTGCGCCCCAGCCCCGCCAGCACGAAGGAGAATTCGCCGATCTGGGCGGTGCCGAGCGCGACCAGCCAGCTCACCCGCTCGCTCTGGCCCATAAGCCGCATCGGCCCGTAGGCGAACAGCGCTTTGCCGGCGATGGTCACGCCAGTGACCGCCGCCACCGCCAGCGGTTCGCGCCACAGCACGCCGGGGTCGAACAGCATGCCGACGGCGACGAAGAACAAAACCGCGAAGGTGTCGCGCAGCGGCAGCGAATCCTCGGCCACTTTGTGCGAGAAGCGCGAGCCGTTGAGCGCGAGGCCGCCGAGGAAAGCCCCCAGCGCAAAGCTCGCCCCGAACCATTGATACGCCGCCCAGGCCATCCCTAGCGCCAGCGCCAGCGTGCCGAGCGACAACAGCTCGCGCGATTTGGTGTGCGCGACCTGCACGATCAGCCAGGGAAAGAACCGCCCCCCCACCACCAGCATGAGCGCGGCGAACACCGCGATCTTGCCCAGGGTTATGGCGATGGCGGAAAGTACGCTGAGCAACGAAGCCTGCGCGCCCGTAGTCGCCCCGATCAGCGCCGGCAGCACGACGATGGCGAGGATGATCATCAAGTCTTCCAACAGCACGAAGGAAACCGCGACCCGGCCTTCCTCGGTCTTCATCAGCTTGCGTTCCTCCAGCGTGCGCATCAGCACGATGGTGGAGGCGATCGACAGCGCCGAGCCAAGCACAAGCGCTTCCACCAAGGGCAGGTGAAGCGCCAGCCCCACTCCGGCGCCGAGCATGGCCACCAGCAAGGTCTGGATGATCGAGTTCGGAACCGCCGCCCAGCGCACCGACCAGATGTCCTCGACCGAAATTTTCAAGCCGACGCCGAACATCAGCAAGATCACGCCGATCTCGGAAAGCTGCAGCGCCAGCCCCAGATCGGCGCTGATCGCCGGCGTGCGGCCAATGGCGATGCCGGCGATCAGATAGCCGACGATCGGCGACAGCTTGAGCCGCTGGGCGATGAAGCCAAACACGAACGCCAGCACAATGGCGCCAACCAGCGTGGTGATAAGCGCGTACTGATTCATGGCCCGCGGTTATGGACCGGGGAGAGGGCGGCGGCAACATCAGCGCCGACCATGGACCGCCGGCGTCCCCGCCGGCATCGCTGATTTACGTTAAAACTGCGGATGGTTGGGATCGGGGGCGCCGACGGCGGTGCGCATCAGGTCGCGCACCTCGCCCAAGCGCTCGAACGCTAGAAACGCGAGCATGAACAGCTCGCAGGCGAAGCGCCAATAGATGAACACCGCCGCGCCCACCACCGGGGTTGCGATCAATTGCGCCAGCGCTTGGCCGAGATTGCCGGCGGCAAGCGCCTGCACCCCGGTCAGCAGCGAGAACGCCGTCACCGCGGCGATCGCGGCCAGGCCGAGCAGATAGACTAGCTTGACCAGGTGCGGTCCGATCAGGCGGTCGAAACCGAGCAGGTTCTTGATGAGGGCGGTCATCGGCGAGGCTCCGTAGAATCGTTGGCCGATCAGAGCGTATGGCCGCCGTCGGCGACAAGCACGCCCCCGCCCAAGCCTTCGGCGAGAATCAAGGGCAGCAGCGTAGCGAGGTCGGCGCCAGGAAAGCGCGCGACCGGCGGGGTGAGCTCGGCGAGGGCGGCAAAGGCGGCGGATTGTCCGCCGTGCCTGGCCAAATCCGCGAATAACGGCCAGGTCTCGGAATCGGCCATGCCGAAAGCGATGGCGCTGATGCGGACCTGCACCTGCTCGCCCTTGCTGGCCGCGTCGCGCAACAGCGCCAGCAGACCGCCCGCGCAATCGGGGTCGGCGTCGAACTCCTCACGCAGCGCCGTGGCGGAAGCCAGCAGCACGATAGCGCCGCCATCGCGATTGTCGCCGATCAGCGGCATCAGCGCATGCAGGCCGCGCGCGGTGATCTCGAGATAATTCTCGCGGCGCGGGAAGGCGGCGCCGGCGTCCAGCAGCGCCCAATCAAGCCGCCCGTAATGAGCGGCGACAAAGTCGGCGGCGTGGGTCCAGCGCAGGGGGTCGTTGGGAGCAAACGCCAGCGTCGAGACCCGTTCGGGCGCGCGCTCGAGGCTGTCGGCGCAGGCTTCGAGCGCTGCCTCGTCGAAATCGGCCAGCACTAGGCCGCCATCGGCGCGGCGCGCCATTTCGCGCGCGCAGGCCGCGCCGACTCCGGTGGCGGCGCTGGCCACCAGCGCCACCGGATTGATCGGGTCAAAGCTCATCCTCGGCTCATAAGACCCAGCCGCCGGCCAAGATCAACCTTGAGCTTGCGGCCCCGGCGCTATATCGCGCCGGTATGACCCGCTTTGCCTTGCAATTCGGCCAGACCCAGCCTGGCCTCACTTATCTCGAGCGGACCAGCGCCTATGGGGTGTGTGCGCGCGGCGAGGCGCAAATCGCCATTGTCCAGATCGGCCGCAAGTCCGGCTTCGAATACGACCTGCCTGGCGGCGGCGTCGAGGCCAACGAGGACGAGGCCGCCGCGTTGATGCGCGAGTTCGAAGAAGAAACCGGGCTTACTGTCTGGCCCACCCGCGTGCTCGGCCGCGCCGGGCAATTCTGGATCAACAAAGGAGAGCCGCGCAATTCGCTGGCGACGTTTTACGAGGCGGAACTCTCCGCCGCTGATGGCGCGCCCTCCGAGCCCGATCACGCGCTTCTGTGGATGAGCCCCGCCGAGGCGCTGCTGAAAGTGCGGCACGAGGCCCATGCCTGGGCCATTTTGCATTGGCTGCGGATCAGGCGCGGCGGCTGACTATTCGTTGCGGGCCATGAGCCGCAGCGGATTTAAGCTATTCAGCCGCTCCAGCAAGGTGGCGTCACGCAATTCCGGCAATTCCAGCGCGGCGATATCTTGCGGCAACGGCGCGGCTGCCGGTGTGCGCAGCGGCGCGTAGCGCAGGCGCTGCAACGGCGCCACCCAATCGCCAACCGACGGCGGCTCGACGGCCTCCAGCGCCCCGCCCATGGCGCTCTCTTCATCAACCAGCACTAAGGCATTGTTTTCCAGCGGCGGCGCGTCGGGGGTGTTCATGCGCACCATGAACGCGCCCGCCACCGCCGCGATGCTGGCCATGCCCATGGCGGCGATCGCTTGGGTCGGCGGCGCCTTCGGCGGATTGAGCGCGCGCTCCACTAGGCGCAGTCGTTCGCTCAGCGTGTTCCAGGCGCGGCTGCCCCGCTCGCCGCGCCAGCTCGAAAAGTCGATCACCGGGGCGTGGTGGTCCAGACGCGGCGCGCCCGGCCCGCGCGCCAGTTCGATCAGCCGCGCTGGAGCGATGGCGCGAGCCCAGTCTTGCATGTAGGTCTGGCTTCGCGCGTCGGCCGACCAGATCAGCAGCACCGCGTTCTTCTCGTCGCGGCCTTGCGCTAGCTGATTGCCTGTTTGCCGCCCATGGCTGATGCGCACGCTGTATTGCTCGGCGTCGAGCAGGCGCATCAAGTCCGCGGCGAACTTGAGCGCGTCATGGGTACAAACGATCCGAATCTCGAGCATCGAAATGGCGGCCAATCGAGAACTTAAAAAAATCCTCTAGCATGCTGGAATTGCGAGTTCCTCATCCACAGCTGTATTGCATGTGAGTAAAATGTTATTTTGCGCTTGAGCGTTGCAAGCGCGCCGCGTGCGAACAGTGAACTCCGGAATTCTCCAGATACGGGTATTACCAGTCTGCAATCTTACGATTGTGGATTCCGAATGTGGCACTATGCTGGCCTCGCAGCGCTGGTGGGGAGCCGCTCGGTGCGTTGCGAGGGAGGGAAACAAACCATGGACGACACCATCACTACGATATTGCCGTACGTCGCCCAGGCCGTGGGCGGCGCCATCGGCGGCAACATACTCGGCATGCTGACGCGCGGCGGCGGCGGAATTGTCGGTCGCAGTCTGATCGGCGCGGTTGGCGGCGTGGCGCTGGCCATGGTCGGATCTGACAAGGGTCTCAATATCGAGGCGGTCGGCACGATCACCGAGATGTGGGGTCCGGACAAACTGGGCGCCTTGAGCCTCGGCGATAACGCCAAATATTTGACCGACGCGATCACCGGCGCCATTGGCGGCGGCGTGCTGGGTTTGGTCGGCGGCTTGCTGATCCGGCCGCGCGACTAAGTAAGGCCGCGCCACACCAGGGTGATGAATTGCGCGTCCGACCAGGGCGCGCGTTCGCGTGTCTGGCGCACGATCACCAGGCCTTCGGTGCGGGAGAGGTAGAGCCGCTGCCCTTGCCCGCCGGCGGCCATGGCCAAGTCGATCGGCGCCGGCGAAGAGCCGCGCCAGAGGTCGCTGTCGAGCGGGGCGGCTTGCCCGCGATTGCGCGAAGGCGCGGCCAGCCACAGGCCGAACCCGGCGCGCGCCTCGGCGAAGGAGCCGCGCTGAGCTTCGCGGGCGATGCGTTCGTCCACCAATTGCTGGCCGCGCCACACGCCTTCACGGCGGATCAGTTCACCGACCGCCGCCCAGCCGCGCGCCGACATCGCCACGCCGTCGTCGAATTGCGGCGCGCCGTCGGGCGAGCGGGTCCAGGCGACCGGCGCGGCGCCGATGGGGCCGAGCGTTCGGCTGGTCAGATAGCGCGCCGGATCGGGGTCGCGCCCCGCCGCCAGTAATTTGCGCCGCGCCAGTTCGGTGAGCAGGATGTAGGAGGCGCTGTCGTCGGCAAAGCGCAGGCCGGGCGCCTCGATCGGTTCCAGCGCCAGTGCGGTGTTGAAGTCGCGGCGGTCGCGCGGGGCGAAGGCGAGCCCGCTGGTCCCGCTCAGCAGCGCCCGCACCGAAATCGTGCTCTTGACCGGATGCGGCGACCATTCCGGCAAGCTGATCGCCACCGCTTCATCGAGATTAAGCAGCCGGTCCTTGGCCAGCGAGGCCGCCAGCAGCGGGGCGAGCGCACGGGTGCCAGCGCCCAGCGGCCAGCGTTCGCCGGCGCGACCGCCGCCAGGATAATCTTCCGCCACGACAATGCCGTGACGCGCCACCAACAGGCTCGCCCCGCCACGTTCGGCGTTGAAGGCTATCGCGTCGGCGAAGCCCGGCGCGGTCTGCGCCAGCGCTTGGCGCGCCGAGGCGGTGGCTAAGCAGCAGACACCAGCGGTAGCCAGAAACGCGCGCCGATCCATGCTCCTCCCCGCAAATTCCGCTTCCGCAAATTCCGTGTCCATTGTCGCCAAAGCGGCGCGTCGCGACAAGCGGATACCGGGCGGAGTGATGCAATTGGCGGTCGGAGGGAGGGTCAGGCCGCGACGCAAAAGGCGCGCAGCGGCGCTTCGGTCCGGACCAGGGTTTCCTCGCGTGCTTCCAACTCGTCGCGCAAAACGCCGACGACTTGCCAGAAATGAACAAGCTCGGGGTCCTGTGCCAGCAGCCGCTCGAAAGCGGTGTGCGCCAGCGACCGCGCCTGGCCTTCGTCGGCGGCGTGGCGGCGGGCGACCGCCAGCAGCAGCCTGGACAGCGTTTCGATGCGGACGCCCTTGGTGTTCATGGCTTGGTTCTCCAGCGTTTGCGTGCCGGAGGTGCGTAGCTTGGCGCGCAACGGCTGGCTGTGTCCATGGTCACGGGCGGCGGCGAAAGCAAACATGAATTCCTCCCTCAAGCGATGAAGGAACTTGCGCTGGCGGGGATGAACCGGTCAGGAGGCGCGGATTCAGGAGCGGTTCATGGCCGCCGCGCGGTCCGGTGCAATTCCATATCGACTCCTCAGGCTCGCGCCTTTAGCCGCAGCCAAGGCGTGGGTTCGTCATCGTATCCAGCGCCCTGGTTGCGGTCGATGCGCACATCGCCCCAGCCCGCGGCCAGCGTGCGCAGCCTTGCTTCATCCATCGCGCAAAAAAAGCGTTCGAACTTGTCGCGCCGATCTTTAGCGCCGGCCTTGAGCGAGGCGTGCAGGACGCCGTTTGGCTTCAGAGCGCGGCGGAGTCGGGCGAAGATGATCGGCAGTTCATCGCCCCGCGCGTGGTGGAGCGAAGCCCACGCCCAGATTCCTTCAAAACAGCTGTCATAATCGAATGTGACGAAGTTGAGCACGCGCACATCGACTGCCCAGAGCCGTTTGGCCTCGGCCGCGAGGCCCGCTGACGCATCGATGGATATCACCTGAAAGCCAGCATCGCGCAGCGCTGCGGAATCTTGACCGCCGCCGCAGCCGAGATCAAGCACCGCCGCGCCCGGCGAAAGCTCCGCCAAGAAATCGGCGAGGTGAGGGGCCGCGCGTGCGCGCGCAGCATAGGCGGGCGCCTCTGTGTTGTAGAATGTGTTTGTTTTCGCGTCGCTAATGTAGGCTTGGGCTGGGAGGCAAGCCATGCCCACACGAACAACACCATCCACCCGCCGTCGATCATGCCGCCGGTAAAGGGCGCGCCGCCCGGACTTGACCGGTGCCATAATGGCTCGAAGCATCGAGCGATAAGCGAAAGACCATAGAAAAATAGATATAATATCACGTATAAACATACTGTTAATAAAATTGTAGTGGGATGCCCTTGATTGATATTGGAGACTCCATATATCGTGGCGGTTGCGATGGAGGTTCGTTTGGGCAATCTGATCAAGATCAAAGCGACCATCAAGGGCGTGAACATCGAGTTCGAGGGGTCGGAAGAGTTCCTGGAGAACAAACTGCTGTCGGTCCTTGAGCAAATTGCGGCCCTTGGTCCGACCTCTGGCTTCACAATTTCAAGTGGTGGCGGTGGTGGCACGAGCACAGGCGTACAACACGGCGTCGTCTCCACCGCCACGTTGGCGAGTTTGGTTGGGGCAAAGAAGGGGGGGGATTTGCTACGAGCGGCCGCAGCGCATCTGTCCTTGATGAAGGTGAAGGCGACGATGTCACGCTTGGAGCTGCTGGAGGAAATGCGCGGTGCCTCAACATATTACAAGGATTCGTACGCGAGCAATTTGACCAACTACTTCGACACGCTCATCAAGGCGAAGCAGCTCAATCAGCAAGGCAAGGACACTTACGCACAGTCGGCCGCCGAGCGGCATCATTGGGAAAAGTTGATTGAATCTCACAATAGCCCGACTCAAGCACTGGCTTCATGAAGATCTTGATCTGACCACGAGGCTGCTTTGTGTGCTGACGCACGCGGAACCCGGCGTGTCGGTTCAACAAATCCGAGACCTGGCCGCGAATGCGGGGCTGCGAATTTCCGATCAAACCAATATCTCAAGTCTGCTCGGTCGCTCTGGGGGACGCGCAATTCGGGGGAGTGTGGGGTGGGAGATCACCGAGCGCGGTCTTCAATATCTGACCGAGATCGGCGTCAAGCGCGCTAACGAAACGCCGTCGGCCGATGCGGCCGATGCGCTCATGGTTCACCTAGCGAGTATCGCCGACCCCGAAACCAAGGAATACCTGATCGAAGCAATAGATTGCTTACGCGTTGGATCACGTCGGGCCGCAATCGTGATGTCTTGGATCGCCGCGATCTACATTCTGCAGCGCCACGTATTTCAACGTCATCTTGCCGCTTTCAATGTTGAGATGGCCCGCGTCGAGAAGCTTTGGAAGGACATCAAGGTAATTGAAGACTTCGAGCGTGTCAAAGAGCGCGTGTTTCTGGATCGCGCCGCTCACATCTCCATCATCAGCGCCAACGTCAAGAAAGAGTTGGTGGCGTGCTTAGATCGCCGTAACACGTACGGCCATCCTAGCTCTGCTCGCATCGGTGAACATGCTGCTGCCCATCATGTCGAGACGCTCATTCTCAACGTGTTTCAGCAATATACCTAGGGCACCCACGAGGAGCCTTCGCGCTGGAGCGCAATTACCGACTCAACTCCCGCATCGCCCCGTCCAGTCCCTCAATCGTCAGCGGGAACATGCGTTTTTCGCCGATGATTTCGCGCACGAGTTGGATGCTCGGCGTGTGGTCCCAGTGGGCGCGGGGGGTGGGGTTGAGCCAGACGCAGCGTTCGTAGATCTGCGCCACCCGCTGCAGCCACAGCCCGCCGGGTTCTTCGTTCCAGTGCTCGACCGAGCCGCCGGGATAGGTAACTTCGTACGGGCTCATGGTGGCGTCGCCGACGAACACGACGCGATAATCGTGCGGGAATTTGTGCAGCACGTCCCAGGTGTTGAATTTTTCGTCGTGACGGCGGCGATTGTCCTTCCACACCCTCTCATAGAGGCAATTGTGGAAGTAAAAGAATTCCATGTGCTTGAATTCGGCGCGCGCGGCTGAGAATAATTCCTCGCACAGCTTGACGTGTGAATCCATCGAGCCGCCAATGTCGAAGAACAAGAGCACTTTGATCGTGTTGCGCCGCTCGGGCCGCAGCACGATGTCGAGATAGCCCTCGCGCGCGCTTTTCTTGATGGTGCCGTCGAGATCGAGCTCCTCGGGCGCGCCGGTGCGGGCGAATTTGCGCAATCGTCTCAAAGCGATCTTGATGTTGCGCACGCCGAGTTCGACGCTGTCGTCGAGGTTCTTGTATTCGCGTTTGTCCCAGACCTTTACCGCCCGGCCCTGACCCTTGGCCTGGCCGCCGCCGATGCGCACGCCTTCGGGATTGTAGCCGCCATTGCCGAACGGGGAGGTCCCGCCCGTGCCGATCCATTTGCTGCCTCCCTCGTGGCGCTCTTTTTGCTCCTCAAGCCGCTGCTTCAGCGTCTCCATCAATTTGTCCCAACCGCCGAGCGCTTCGATCTGGGCTTTTTCCTCGTCGCTGAGGAATTTTTCGGTCAGCTTCTGCAGCCACTCGGCCGGGATCTCAGCGCTGACGCTCTCGATTGTGTTTTCCAGCCCCTTGAACACATGCCCGAACACGCGGTCGAACTTGTCGAGATGCTTCTCATCCTTCACCAGCGTCGCGCGCGAGAGGTAGTAGAAGTCGGTCACATTGGGCGCGATCGCGTCCTTCTCCAGCGCCTCCACCAGCAGCAAATATTCCTTGAGGCTGACAGGCACATGCGCGGCGCGCAATTCGGTGAAGAAACGCTGGAACATGGCAAGAACCTAGCGTGGCTGTGCGGCTAGTGGAAGCGGCCTGGCGATTCGAATGGCGCGACGCGCGGTGGTAGTCAGGGCGCCATGAGCCTTAAGGACAGGATCAAGGCCCAGGTCGCCGTGTTCGACGCTGGGGCGCGGCCCTGGGCGGAGCGCTCGCGCTGGCATGGCTGGGCCTATGAGTTTTTGCTGTTCGGGCTGAAGCAGGCGTGGGCGTGCCTGTTTGGCGGGGCGATGCTGGCGCTCATCCTCGTCACCGGATTTTTCTGGCCGGACCATGCGCCGATCGCGCGCTACGATTTTCTGGTGCTGGCGTCGTTGGCGATCCAGGCCTTGCTGCTGGCGACAAAGCTTGAGCGCTGGGACGAGGCGCTGGTTATTCTGATTTTCCACGTTGTCGGCACGATCATGGAAATCTTCAAGACCGCGCAGGGTTCGTGGATTTATCCCGAGGACAGCGTGCTGCGGATCGGCGGCGTGCCGTTGTTTTCGGGCTTCATGTACGCCTGCATCGGCTCCTACATCGCCCGCGCCACGCGGCTGTTCGAGTTGAAACACATCAATTATCCTCCGCTCTGGAGCACATGGGCGCTGGCGATCCTCGCCTACGCCAATTTCTTCACCCACCACTACATGATCGACATCCGCCTCGGGCTGTTCGCTTTCTCCGTGCTGATCTTCGGCCGCGCCTGGTTCGTGTTCACGGCGGATCTGAAGCCGCGGCGGCTGCCGATGCTGGCGGGCTATCTGCTGGTGGCGCTGTTCATCTGGATCGCGGAAAATCTGGGGACCTTCGCGGCAGCGTGGGTGTATCCGAGCCAGAGCGATGGCTGGCAAATGGTGCCGCTGGACAAGCTGGGCGCCTGGTATCTGCTGATGCTGCTGAGTTTCGTGCTGGTGAGCCTGGTGCACAAGCCGGTGGCGGCGGCACAAATATCTCAGGCACGGAGGGGGGTGGGGGTGGCACCGCGACCATCATGAGCCGCACGACAATGCGCTCGAAAAGAACGACCTTTACGGCATCGTCGGAGCGGTGATGAGCATGTCGATGTTCGCCATCGGCAGC
>JANNQT010000090.1:0-18679 GCA_031400895.1 Alphaproteobacteria bacterium
GGCTTTAAATCTCAGCCTCTCGGACCGCCGGCTTCCAGCGGGCATCTTGTTTGTGTGGCGGCGGGCAAAAAAGCCGGCTGGAAGCCGGCGGTCCGAAGTGTTTGTCGGCCTGCCCCCATATTGCCCCTCACCCCCATCCCGGCTAGGCTCGCGCTTCTTCCGGGGGAGACATTATGGAAACGCTGGCTTTTTTGCTGCTGATCGCGGCTTTGGTTCTATTCGTGCTCAGCACGCAGCAATGGAAACTGCCGATCCGCGGGGCGGTTTGGGCCGGCGGCCTGGTGCTGATCGTCGTCGCTTCGGTGATGGTGGCGAGCGACAATCACGGCGGCTTGTTCCGGGCCTTTGCCGATTTCTTCGCCAATATCGGCAGTCCCGGCGAAAGCGTGCTGGCCAAGTCCTTCTCCCGCAACGGCTCGCAGATTGCGCGCTTCGTTCTGCCGCTGCTGGACCTGTTCTTGATCCTCGGCGCGTTGGTTGGCATCCTGGCGCTGATCGCGTTCACCCCGGGCGATAAGCTCGACAAGGCGTTGCGCCCGGTCGGCGTCGGCCTGATCGGCGCCATTTTCGGCGGCGTCCTGGCGCTGACCATTGTCGGCACCGGCTTCGGCGACGTCTCGCAGCAGCAGGTCTATTCCACCTATCTCAACACCGGCGCGGTCGAAGACGGCGATACCTTATGGATGGGCGAAATCCCGGTTCGCCTGGCGGGCGTCGATGCGCCGGAGCTTGACCAGACCTGCCGCCAGGGCGATCGGCGCATCGCTTGCGGCGAGGAGGCCAGGCGCAGGTTGCAGAACTTGGTCGATGGCGCGCTGGTCGTATGCGAGGCCGAGGAAGGCAGACGCAGCCAAGGCGCCTATGGTCTGCCGCTGGTCCGTTGCAACGCGACAAAGGGCGATTCCACGGTCGATCTCGCCGCGAGCATGGCGAGCGATGGCTATGCCATCGCCTTCGGCGACGGGCGCACTTCCTATCGGCGCGAAGCGGCGATCGCCGCGGAAAATCTGCGCGGGCTGATGAATTCGTGCAGCCTGCGCCCGGACGTTTGGCGCACCGATGCACGTAAAGTGAAGCGGTTCATGGATAACAACCGCTACGAAATGACCGACACCATGGGCAATTGCCCGAGCCGGCCGCGCCCGCAAGGCGGCGACGAGCGCCCGCCCGCCCCGCCGTGAGGCAGGCCCGATACAAGAACGCCCCGGCGCGTGGCCGGGGCGTCAAGGCGCTCTTCCGGGGGGAAGTTGTTAGTGGTCGCGCGGGCGCCAGGTTCCGTCGCGGCCGCGGCACATCATCATCCGCTCGCGATGTTCGCGGCCGCGGCGGTCGCGGGTGATCATCGAGCCCATGCGGCAGTCGCGGCCGTAATCGCCGCCGCGATAGCTGGAATCCTCGTAAGGGCCACCTTCGAGGCCGTAATCGTCGCCGCGGCGATAGCCGCCGGGATAATCGCCCCGGCCATAAGGGTCGGCGCCGTAGGGGTCGTAACTGCCTTGCGGGACCCGATCGCAACGTGTGCTGGAGCGCCCGATCGCGCCGCCAGCGGCCGCGCCGACGACCGCGCCCAGTGCCGTGCCGTCGCCGCGATGGCCGCGGCCGGCGCTGTTGCTGCCGAGCACCGCCCCGGCGATGCCCCCGATCAGGGCCCCGGCAACGGTGTTGTTGTTGCGCGCCCGCTCGCATTGCCGCTGCGTGGCGACGTGTTCGTCGTGGTAGCTGGAATAAGGTTGCGCCGACGCTGGCTGGGAGAATACCGCAAGCGCCGCGAAGGCGGTGGCGGCAATGAGAACTTGACCTCGCATGGGGCGCTCCTGTCTGACGGGCGCCATGAAAGCAGAACCAAGCTGAACGCCGCATGAAGCGCCCCAAGCCCCCATTGAGGCCCCGCGACGGGCGCCCGCCGCCGCCGCCGGAGGAGCGCGAAATCACGCTCTCGCGCATCGGCGCGCGCGGCGACGCGGTCGCCGATACCGAAGCCGGGCCGATCTACGCGCTCTACGCGCTGCCGGGCGAATTGGTGCGGGCGCGTGTGGCCGGCGAGCGCGCGCAGCTGCTTGAAGTGCTCACCCCGAGCCCGGAGCGGCAAGACGCCGCCTGCCGCCATTTCGGCCGCTGCGGCGGCTGCCAGCTGCAGCACTGGCGCGATCAGCCGTACCTCGACTGGAAACGCGAGCAGGTGGTGCAGGCGCTGACCCGGCGCGGGCTGGGCGGGGCCAAGGTGGAGGCGACAATTCCAGCCTGGGGCGAGGGCCGCAGGCGGGCCACGCTGCACGCCGCGCGCGAGCAAGGGCAGGTCCGGGTCGGCTTCATCGAACGCGGCGGCGCGCGGCTGACCCCGCTTGCCGAATGCCCGGTGCTGGTCCCCGCGCTGCAAGCGCTGGTGCTGAAACTCGGCGCCCTGGCCGGCTTGGCGCTGCCGCAGCGCGGCGAGATCACCGTGGCGTGCCTGGCGACCGATGCTGGCATCGATGTGGCGATCAAGGGCGCGGGCAAGGCTTCGGGGCTGGCGCGCGCGGGGCTGGAGCGGCTGAGCGCGGCGGTGCATGAGCTGCAGCTGGCGCGGCTCTCGTTCGACGGCGAGCCGATCATCACCCGCGCCAAGCCGGTTCTGCCTATGGGCCGCGCGATGGTCGCCCCGCCGCCGGGCGCGTTCCTGCAGCCGACCGCGGCGGGCGAGCAGGTGCTGGCGGCTTTGGTGCTGGAGGCGCTGGGCGGCGCGGTGCGCGTGATCGATCTGTTCTCCGGCATCGGCACCTTCGCCCTGCGCATCGCCGAGCGCGCCGAAGTGCTGGCGGTGGAGGGCGAAGCAGAGATGCTGGCCGCGCTCAAGGCCGCCGCCGATGGCGCCGGCGGAGCGCTCAAGCAGGTGAGCGTGCTGCGGCGCGATCTGTTGCGCACGCCGCTGTCGAGCCTGGAGATGAAGAAGTACGATTCCATCGTGCTCGATCCGCCGCGCTCGGGCGCCAAGCTGCAGGCCGAGCAGATCGCCCGCGCCGGGGTGCGCAAGCTGGCTTATGTTTCCTGCGATCCCGCCAGTTTTGCTTGCGACGTGAAGCTGTTGGTGGAGTACGGCTTCCAGCTGACGCGCGTCACCCCCGTGGACCAGTTCCGCTGGAGCCCGCACGTGGAAGTGGTGGGAGCGCTGGAGCGATGAAAAAGAAGGCGCCGCCCCCGGCAGACGACGACGCGCCGTTTTGGAAAACCAAAACACTGGCCGAGATGAACACACCGGAATGGGAAAGCTTGTGCGACGGCAGCGGCAAATGCTGCGTCATCAGCCTCGAGGATGCCGACAGCGGTGAACTCTACCGCACTGACGTGGCCTGCAATCTGTTCAACACCGTGGCGTGCGGTTGCGGCGACTACGCTAACCGCAAGAAGCGCGTGCCCGATTGCGTCAAGCTGACGCCGAAAAACGTGCCCAAGCTCGATTGGCTGCCGCCGACCTGCGCTTATCGTTTGGTCGCGGAAAAGCGCGATCTCTATTGGTGGCATCCCCTGGTCTCCGGCGATCCCGAAACCGTGCACATCGCGCAGGCCTCCGTACGCGGCCAGACCCGACCCGAAGGCCACCTCAAAATCCCCGGCCTGATGAAACGCATCAAACAATGGCCCGAGCCGCTGGAGGAGGCGGGGGTGAAAAAGGCGGCGCGGGCGAGGAAGTGAGGCGGGGGGCGACGGTGGCGGATTGAGATCCCATAGCCGCCGACCGACACCCATGCGCGCTACGAGGCATTATCGCCGGATGCTGCCCTAGTGGACTTCGAAACGAACGACCGAAAGTCGAGCTCTTCCAGCCGTTAGCGAGCAAAGGCGGCACCGCAGTCTTGGTCCGCATGCCCGACAAGACCGCGGCGAAATCGCGCATTTCGGGAAGGCGAGGCGTTTGCGGGAAACGATTCAACGAGGCAGAGTAACTCAAAGGTGCTTAGGGGCGTACGCTCGGTCGCATCGAATGGGTGGGGTCGGCGAAGCTCACCCAAGACTTGTCTGGCAAGGCGCCCGCCTGCGCTTGGCTCTCACGATCGCAACGCACATGCATTGACATGAGCGCGAACGCCGCTTGGGGATGGGGGAAAGGTCAACATGACGGAGCGCATTGCTGAGGCACTCTGGCTCTCCCTCGCCGGCTATTGCGGCATTGGACTGATACTCGCCTGTGTCACACTTCTGTTTGGCTTGAAGCGCCTCGATGCTGGTGCCGCGGATATGCCCATGGGCGTTCGCGTGCTCATCCTGCCAGGGCTTGCGTTGCTTTGGCCGTTGGTTCTCGCACGCCTCGCCGGCGCCAAACCCAAAGAGGACCGCCCATGAACCGAAGGCAACGCAAGGCGCATGCATGGCTTTGGCCGATCTTGCTTGCGGTCACAGCAGTGGTTTTCGTGTCCGCGCTCTTGGCCAAGGCGCGTGTCGAAACCGCCGTGACGCGCGCCGCCGCGCAACAATCCAAATAGGAATGGTCATGTCGCACGGCTATAAACTCGTTCACTGGACGCCGTTCAAGAAACGCTACGACCTTTGCGTGCTGCTTGGCGTTGTGGTGTTTTTGGGCGCCAATGTTGGCGCGGCGATTGTGGTTCCGCCGCCGGGCGATCGTGCTCTTGAGATTCAGATCGCGCTGCGCGCACTGGGCGCCTGCGCGTTCGCCCTTCTGACGCTGATCCTTCTGATCGGCCCGCTCGCACGGCTCTCCCCGCGCTTCTTGCCCCTGCTCTACAACCGGCGCCATTTGGGCGTGACCTGTTTTCTGCTCGCCTTGGCTCATGCAGCGCTGGTGATGATCTGGTATCATGGCTTTGCCGACCTTGATCCATTCATCTCGCTGCTCGTGTCCAACCCGCGCTATGATTCGATCCAAGGCTTTCCGTTCGAGAGCCTTGGGCTTGTCGCGCTGCTCATTCTCGCCGTCTTGGCCGTCACGAGCCACGACTTCTGGAACAATGTGCTCGGTCCCAATATGTGGAAAGCCCTGCACATGGCGGTCTATTGGGCCTACGCGCTCATCGTCGCGCATGTGATGCTCGGCGCCGTGCAAGGCGAGAAGAGCCCGGTCTACGCCGTCGCGGTTGGCGTCGGCGCCGCATTGGTTGCGGTTTCGCACATCGTATCTGGCGCGCGCGAGCTGCGGCGTGACCTAAGCCCAGAGGGCGCGGCCCCGGACGGGTGGATGCTGGTGGGCGCTTTTGACGATATCCCCGATGGCCGCGCCCACATCGTGACGCCGCCACACGGCGAGCGCATCGCCGTCTTCCGCGACGGCGCAAACATTTTCGCGATCAGCAATGTTTGCCGCCACCAGGGCGGACCGCTTGGCGAAGGGCGTATCGTGGATGGCTGCGTCACCTGCCCGTGGCACGGCTTCCAGTATCGCCCACAAGATGGCCGCGCGCCGGCGCCCTTCACCGAAAAAGTGGCGACCTATCGCACGCGCATCGAGGCTGGAATTGTGTTCGTTGATCCGAATCCCATCCTGACCACCGAGGAAACGCCTTTCGCACAGGGAGCACCGGGATGAGCGGTGGCGATGAGTTTTTCATCGGCTGGAGTCCGGCAACGCCAACAGCCGATCGGCGTTTTTTGCTCGGCGCCGCGATTGGATTGGTAGCAGGCGGCGGCGCACTCGGCGGGGCGCTGGCGCTCGGAGGCCCGCCGATAGGCGCCGGAGTTTGGGACCAGGGTGTTACACGCACGCTTACAGGCGTTCTGAGTGCTGCGCCCTATCCGCTGCTGCGCACGAGAGATCTCGGCGGCGGGCCACGCACCGTCTTTCTCGCTACATCGGGAAAAACCGCGCCGCGGATCGATCCAAATCTTGTCGGCGAGTCAGTATCCATCACCGGCACGCTGATAACGCGTGGGCGAAACGCCATGATGGCGGTTGGCGATATCGAAGCGGCGCCAAGCCCTCTATCCAACTTTCAAACCCCAGCGCACTTGGACCGAGGGCCAGTCATGCTTGTTGGCGAGATCCTCGACGCCAAATGCTGGTTCGGCGCGATGCGGCCCGGCTACGGCAGAACCCACAAGGCGTGCGCCGCGCTCTGCGCGCGCGGCGGCCTGCCACTCGCATTTTGCCAAACCGGAACTTGCGGCGACGGCATGGAAGCGCCATTGCTGCTGGATCAGAACGGCAATGCGTTCGGACGCTCGATTTGGCCTTTTGTTGCCGATCCGGTCTCACTGCAAGGCCGCTTGATTGAAGTCGGCGACATCTTGCAGGTTCGTGCGCCAATGGCCGGCATTCGTCGCCTCTAATCCCATGGATCTCATATCACCGGCCAAACCATCATTGCGGTCATGCGCATCGCCGAAGCCATCTCGGAAGAGAACAAGGCCAAGGGCGTCACCGCCAATTGCGTCATGCCCGCAACGATCGACACGCCCATGAACCGCGCGGCAATGCCAGGAGCGGATTTTTCTACTTGGGTGCAACCGGCGGAAGTCGCGTCTGTAATCGCCTTCCTGCTCGCCCGCAAACAGTATGGGTCATGCTTCTCTTGACAGCAAACGCCATTGAGCGTCCGCGCGACGGATATTGTCCGCGGCATCGCGTTCCCACTTGGCTTGGACCGAAGGGTTGAGGTTAAAGAACAGCCTCCCCCCAGAAACGTGGTAGTTTCCGGGATCGCCTCCCACCTCAGTCCCGCGCGCCATGGCGAACGCACAAATCCCGCCATATTGCGGCAAATAGTGCGTCGGCTCGGCCGCGAACGCATCGCGATGGGCCGCGTTGGCGAACAGGTAAGTTTTCCCATCGACCACCACCGGGAATTCCTTGCTGCCAATCAAAGGCTCTCCGCCAGCGGAGAAATAGCTGACGAGGTCATATCCGCCGTGCGCCGGCATGCCTCCTGCCATGGCGCCATGATCGTGCGCGAACACGGCAGGCGTGTCGGCGCGGCCCAGGCCGCCGCTGTCCAACCATGCGCGCGTTGTTTGCGCAGCGCGATCAATCAGGGCGGCGGCATGGCCGAAGTTAAACGGCGATACATCAAGCGGGCAGAGATGCGGCGCCACATAAACGTCGACCTTGCCCTTGAGCAGGCGCATATCTCGCTCCATTTGGTTTGCGATCATCAGCGTCAGCGCGTGAATGCCGCGCGCGACAGCGCCGTTCGGGGGACCCTCGATCGAACACGCATACCCGGTTTGCAGCACGATGATCCGCGTCGCGCCAAGTTCGGCGGCTGTGAGAATCGGGGTGTTTCCAGCGATAGCGCCATCCATCAAATGATCGCCGCCGATCTGCACAACTGGAAACGCGATGGGAATTGCCGCGCTCGCCAAGACCGCATCGACCGCTGGACCAACCGACAAACTGACAGGCGCGCCGCTCAGATTGGTCGCGACCACATGTACGGGAATCGCCGCGTCTTCCAGGTTTCGCAACGGCAATTGTCTTTCGACCAGCCCCCGCAGCGCGTGCGACTCGAACAGGCTTCCCGCGCCGCGGAGCCAACCGAGAGCCCCGCGGAGCGTGATCGGAAACACATCGTTGCGCCGCAGGCCGCGCCAGATCGCCTCAAGCGCTGCGACACCCTCTGCGTCAGGCCGCGCCGCAAAGAAGCATGCGTTGAGAGCGCCGACGGAGGCGCCCACCACGAAATCAGGACGCTCGCCTGCGCGCACCAGCTCTCGCAGCATTCCCACCTGAATCGCGCCCAGGCTGCCGCCGCCAGCGAACACGAAGGCCGTCAAGCTCCTCTCTTCACCCATGTGACCTTACCTCAACCAATCTCATCAGCGCGCGTTCACGCAAGTGCAGGCGCATCAAGCACCAGTGTGCCGAATGCCAAAGCAAGTTCATAGCGTCTTGTAACCATGCTTGGCACAGCGCCGAACTCACTCAGGAGAGCTTGGGCCGGTCAAGACATGGCGCCACGCGCTTCAATCAACACAGGGAGATTCGGGAATGGTTAGGAATATTATGCGCGTCAGCGCAATTGCTGGCGCTTTGGCCGCAAGCGCACTATTCGCCTCACCAGCGATCGCGGGCGAGTGCCCAGCCGGTCAAGCGGGCGCCAATGCGCTTGCGGACGCCGCAACCATGCCCTCGCGCGTCACCGACGAGGTAATCGCGTCGATCGATCTCGGCCAGGGCTACAATATTCCGGGCCGCAATTTGCGCATGCGCCGCCTCGTGGTGCAGCCGGGCGGCGTCGTGCCGTTGCACAGCCACGCTGAGCGGCCTGCCAACATCTATGTCGTGAGCGGCCAGATCACTGAGTACGCCAGCACTTGCCAAGTCGGCATCACACACCGCGCCGGCGATGTCGTCGCCGAGCAAGGCGATGTTTCGCATTGGTGGCGTAACAACTCGCGCCGCCCCGTGGTATTGCTTTCCGCCGACGTCCTCCCCCCGCAAGCGCCGGCCGAGCAATCGATGTAACCGCCCGCCCGCTCGGGCGTATCCGTCGGTACTGATTTCCGGAGGCGCTGGGGCGCCTCCGGAAATGCATTTTGGACCAGTCGCAACATGCATTCGGCCCCCACATCAGCGATATTGCCGAAGCCGCTAGCGTTTCTGCCAGGCGCTTGGTTCAATCTCTTTGTCATCGGCCTAACGGCTTTCCTCACCGTTGTGGATCTTTTCGCCACGCAAGCGATTTTGCCGGCGCTCGCGCTGCGTTACGATGCGACACCTGCCGAAATCGGCGCAGCCGTGAACGCGTCGACCATCGGCATGGCCGCGTCGGGGCTTATTGTCGCGCTGTTTAACGCGCGCATTCCCCGTCGCTTGGGCACCATCGTGAGTTTGGCTATTTTGGCGCTGCCGACGGCGCTGCTGGCCTTCGCGCCTGACCTCACAACCTTCACCTTCCTGCGCATTGCGCAGGGTCTGTGCATGTCGGCGGCCTTCACGCTCACGCTAGCGCATTTGGGTGAGCGCTGCACGGCCAGCGCCTCGCCGGCGGCATTCGCGGCTTATGTCACCGGTAATGTCGCAAGCAACCTTGTCGGGCGGATGATCGCGGCGGGCGTCGTCGATGGCTTTGGTCTTGAGGTCAATTTCTTCGTGTTTGCGGCATTAAACCTCGCGGGAGCTGTGCTCGTCGCGCTATCGATATCAAGCGCCCCCGCAAATCCCGCACTGACGCTTTCCCAGCAATCGCCGCTCAGTGCTCTCCGCACGCATTTTCGCAATCGCGACCTTCGCATCAGCTTTGGCATCGGCTTTCTCATTCTATTCGCCTTCATTGGCGCCTTTTCTTACGTGAACTTCACTCTGGTGAACGCGCCATTTTCGCTGCCCGTGACGGCGCTCGGACTTGTCTATCTGGTGTTTCTTGTGGCATTACTGACGACGCCCTTTGCGGGAGAGGCCGCGCGGCGCTGGGGCGACGGTCGCACCATTATGCTGGCGCTACTTGTGGCGGGACTGGGCATGGCGCTCACTCTATCGACCCAGTTGCCGGTCGTGCTTGCGGGCCTTGCGCTCGTCGGCGCGGGGACATTCTTCGCCCAGGCTGCGGCGACGGGTTTCGTCAACCGCACCGCCCGGACAGACAGGGCCTCCGCGAGCGGACTCTACCTAGCGTTTTACTATCTCGGCGGCCTGGCGGGCGCTCATCTGCTCGGCTTCGTTTTTACACGTTTTGGCTGGATCGGCTGCGTCATCGCGGCTGCGGCCGCTTTGTTGCTGGGCGCAGGGCTCGGCGCATCACTTCCTCGCGAAAGGACCATTCATGCGAACTCTTGAAGGCAAGCGCGCCATCGTCACAGGCTCAACCAGCGGCATTGGCCTCGGCATCGCCGAGGCCCTCAGTGCCGCGGGCGCGAACGTCATGCTTAATGGCTTCGGCGACATGAGCGAAATCGAACGCATTCGGTCTCGGCTTGCAGCAGAGCACGGCGCCGAAATCGCCTATCATGGCGCTGACATGTCCAAGCCTGATGAAATAGCCGCGCTCGCCGCCACCGCGAAGTCGAGATTCGGTGGCGTGGACATCGTCATCAACAATGCCGGCATCCAGCATGTGTCGCCGATCGAAGACTTTCCCATCGCCAAATGGGACGCCATCATCGCCATCAATCTATCGAGCGCTTTCCACCTCGTGCGCGAGACGTTCTCGGATATGAAGACGCGCAAATGGGGGCGCATCATCAATGTGGCGTCAGCGCATGCGTTGGTGGCTTCGCCGTTCAAGTCCGCTTATGTCGCCGCCAAGCACGGCGTTTTGGGATTGACCAAGACGGTCGCGCTCGAAGGGGCTGAACACGGCGTGACTTGCAACGCCATTTGCCCGGGCTATGTGCTGACCCCGCTGGTCGAGAAGCAAATCCCCGACACAGCGCGCGCGCGGGGCATCAGCGAAGAAGCGGTGGTGCGCGACGTGCTGCTTGCGGCGCAGGCGACCAAACAATTCGTAACAACAGCGCAATTGGGCGCGCTCGCGGCGTTTTTGTGCACCGATGCCGCCGCGCAAATCACCGGAACGGCGTTGCCAATGGATGGCGGTTGGACGGCGCATTGAGCCGAACCGCGTTTAAGTGAAAAGCCAAAGAAAGTCACAAGCCATGCGAGATATAGTACGCTGGAGTAGCATCGTGCTGTTTGCCGCTCTAAGCGTTTTTCTGATTCTGTTCGGGGCGCTCTATGCGAGTGTACGCGATTTCTTGCCGTTTCACGCGGCGGCGGCGCCGTCGCATGCATTGGACAGCATGCGCCCGCTCTATCTGGCCTTGATGAAGTTGATTGGCGGCTCGTCGGCCGCTTTGGGTTTGCTTTGTCTCTACGTGACTTTGGGACCAATCCGAAACGGCAACTCGGCAGCCGCCCTTGCGGTCGCGGGCGCCTTCGCCGGCGCCTTCATCATGGCGGCGTACGTGGCCGAGACGCTGGCGCGCGCAACTGGCGCTCCGACATCATGGCACATCATGGGCATGTTGCTGGCGCTCACCGGTGCAGGCCTTATCGCCCATTTCTCAGCTCGAAGCATGCGCAAGCAATGAACGAATAACCCGCTGTAACCAAACGCGTTCTTCGCTCGTAGTCGCTTGTGTCAACAGAGCATTGGCCCTCTGGTCGGCGAGCGCGCCCACCGGGCAATATCGAGGTAGACGAGATGAGCGTAGAATTGCGCAAAGCGCCGCGCGCGCCCTCCGTGGCGGCGAACGGGAAGAGTAACGGGAAGAGCACGGACGCACGCGACCCCCGTGAACAAGGGCAGATTGTGCTGGTCCTGCAGGGCGGCGGCGCGCTGGGGGCCTATCAAGCCGGGGTCTATCAGGCGATGCACGAAGCGGGACTTGAGCCCGATTGGGTGATCGGCACCTCGATTGGCGCGATCAATGCCGCGCTCATCGCCGGCAACACGCCTGAAAACCGCGTCATCCGTCTTCGGGAATTCTGGCGCCGCATGGATCGCGGGCTGATGTCCGACATCGTGTCTCAGATGCCGTTCGTGGGCGCGGCCGCCGCGAACTTCATCACCATGGCGCAAGGCCTGCGCGGTTTTTTTGCGCCCAATCCGTTCGCGTTCGCGGGCATGAATATTCCGCTCGGCCCGGAGCGGGCGGCCTTTTACAGCACCGCTGAACTCGAAAAGAACCTCAGCGAACTCGTTGATTTCGATCTCGTCGCCGAAGCCAAACCCCGGCTCACCGTAGGCGCCGCAAACGTCCGCACCAGCGAGATGCGCTACTTCGATAGCCGCGATGAAACGCTTTCGGTCAAGCACGTGATGGCGTCCGGCGCGCTGCCTCCAGCGTTCCCCGCGGTGCGGATCGGCGAAGATCTCTATTGGGACGGCGGCATTCTCTCCAACACGCCGGTTGAAGCGGTGTTTGACGACACCAATCGCAAGAACTCGCTGATCTTCGCGGTCCATATCTGGAACCCCAACGGCCCCGAGCCGACGACGCTTAACCAGGTTTTCAACCGTCAGAAGGACCTGCAATATTCCAGCCGCGCGGCCAACCACATTCGCCGCCAACAACAGCTTCACCAATTGCGCCATGTCGTGGCGCAACTTGGGCGGGCCATCCCTGAATCGGAGCGCACGCCGGAAATTCGCGACCTGATCAAGCATGGCTGCCTGGTGCGAATGCACGTCGTTCGCCTGCTTGCTCCATCCATCGACGGTGAGAATCACGCAAAGGACATAGACTTCAGCAGTTCCGGCATCCGCGCCCGCTGGGACGCGGGCTACGCAGAAACCGCTCGCGTACTGAAAACCGCGCCATGGGAAATGGCGTACGGCGACGATGAGGGTTTCGTCCTGCACGAAGCTTCAGGCGGGGTGATGGCCACCACTGGGCACCTCGCAGCCGACTCGCACCCCTAACGAACAGGACGGAAGCGCCCTTCACTAAAGATCGACCACACCCGCTTGGATTCCACTCTAAGAGGCGCTCGAAATGATGAGGCGGCGTTACGCGCTGGTAACCGGTGCGTCTTCTGGTATCGGCGCCGCCACCGCGCGTCTCGCAGCGCAGCGCGGCTTCGATGTAGGATTGGTCGCGCGGCGCGCTGACCGCCTTGAGAAACTCGCCAACGAGCTACGGGCCGCTGGTTGTGAGGCAGACGTGTTTGCTGACGACCTCTCTGTGAGTGGCTCGGCAGAGGCTCTCGCCGCGCAGGTGCTGGCGCGGCGGCAATGCATCGACATGCTCGTTAACAACGCTGGCGCGACAGTGCCGAAGGGCTATGCGGGCACGACATTCGCACAGCAACGCTCGTTTCTTGAGCTCACCGTGACCACGCCGGCGGCGCTGACGCACGCTTTTCTCCCCGCTATGCTGGCGCAACGCTGGGGACGCATCGTCAACATTAGCTCGGTCGCTGCGCTCTCGTCGGGCGGCAAAGGCAACACGCTCTATCCGGCCGGCAAGGCTTTTTTGCTCAAATTCTCCCAATCGCTGAATGCGGAAGTAAGCGATCGAGGCGTGCACGTCACCGCCGTGCTGCCGGGCTTCGTCGCCACCGAGTTTCAAGCCGCCAACGGCATACCGATAGGCGAAGACGGCGCGGCGCGGCGGTTTTCACAAACCGCCGAACAAGTCGCGCGTGAGGCTTTGGCGCGTAACGAACGCGGCCACGAGATCGTAGTCCCTGGCATGGCGCCGAAACTGGCGGCGGCGATGTTGCGTTTTCTGCCTGAGCCAATCATGCGTGCGTTCACGCGATCCGCAGCGGGGAAATACTATGTCGGTGAGTGAAGTTGTTGCGCCTGGCGCTCACGCAGGCCGCGCAGACAAGAGCTATGACGTCGTCGTCATCGGATCAGGCGCGGGCGGCGCCACCTTGGCGCAGCGGCTGGCGGCTACGGGCAAGTCGATCCTAATCCTGGAGCGCGGCGAGCACCTGCCGGTCGAGCCCGACAATTGGAACCCGAAGGAAGTGTTCCTTCGTCACCGGTACAAGGCCAAGGAGACCTGGCGCGATCGCAAAGGCCGCGCCTTCCAGCCGAACATTCATTATTGGGTCGGCGGCAACACTATTTTCTATGGCGCGGCGCTCTATCGCTTCCGTAAACGCGACTTCGAAGAAACAATCCATCATGGCGGCATGATCTCGCCAGCCTGGCCGATCCGATACGAAGACCTCGCCGACTATTACACCGAGGCCGAAGCGCTCTGGAACGTGCACGGCAAGCGTGGCGCCGACCACACTGATGACGCTGACGCGCCGCCATACACCCATCCTGCGCTGGCTCACGATCCCGAGATCAAGGCGCTCAAGGGCAGGTTGACCCTGCAGGGCCTACGCCCCTTCGAGATGCCGGTCGCGGTCGAACGAGACGACGCGAACATTCCTGAAAGCCCCTGTGTGCGTTGCCGCACTTGCGGCGGCTTTCCCTGTTTGCGCCAAGCGAAATCCGACGGGCGTAAGATGGTGTCGCGCGCCCTGCGCGGCGGCAATGTTGAACTCATCACCGGCGCCAAGGTCTTGCGCCTTGAGACCGCCCGGGGCGGCAAGTCAGTGTCGGCGGTCGTCTATGAAACGCCCGACGGAGAACAGCGGGTGAAAGGCGACATTGTCGTACTCGCCGCCGGCGCCATCAACTCGGCCGCTGTGCTGCTGCGTTCCGCCAGCAGCGATCATCCGAACGGCTTGGCCAACGGCTCCGACCAAGTCGGACGCAATTACATGTTTCACACCGCCTCGGCGTCTCTCTCCTTCGCCTGGCCGAAAATCGAAACCGACTTTCCCAAGACGATGGCCCTCAATGACTTTTACTGGGGCGATCCGGACGGAAAGTTCCCATTTCCGATGGGCCACATCCAAGGCCTGGAATATCTGTCCGGCGATGTCATCCGCAGTCAGCTTTCGCGAACCATGCCATCGTGGATGATACCGCAGGCGTTCGCCAGCTTCATGGGCGACCGTATGCTCGCTTTTCTGATCATGACGGAGGATCTGCCCGAAGCGCGCAACCGTGTCCTGCTTGATGCAGACGGTGGAATTCGTCTCGACTATTGGTACAACAATCTGGTCGCCCACGACCGTCTGATCCGCCGCTTTCACAAGGCGATGACCAAAGCTGGCCGCTCTTGCCGCTGCCTGCGCGCCAACCGAACGCAGATGGACTCAATCCTGCCGATCTACGGCACCGCGCACCAATGCGGCACGCTGCGCATGGGAAATGACCCGACGGGTTCGGTGGTCGATTCGAGCTGCAAGGCGCACGACCTCGACAATCTCTACGTTGCCGACACCAGCGTATTTGTCTCCAGCGCCGCAGTAAACCCGGCGCTCACCTGCATCGCCAACAGCTTGCGGGTGGCCGACATCATCGCTGAACGATTGGGGGTGTAGGCGCCCGCAACGGCATCGCTTGAATCAAACGCATGACGCCAACCCATGATGCTCAAACGCTGGGACGCGTTTGCACGCTTTCTCGATGATGGGCGCGTCTGTCTCTCCAACAATGCCGCCGAGCTGGGATTGTGCGCTGTAGCCCTGGGCAGAAAATCTTGGCTCTTCGCCGACTCCGATCGTGGCGGCGAGCGCGCCGCTTTGGTCTATTCGTTACAGGCACTGGAAGCCGGCCAGCATTTCAAGGACAACCCTCGCGGTGCGATCAAGGCTCTAGGCCAACCCGGTCAAGCGCGAAGCGTTGTCGTAGGCAAACGCGCTCACCGTCCCGTTGCCGCGCGTGACGCTGGCCCGCCGGCCAGCGCGTCATACGCATAAATCCCCAGCACGCCAGCGCCAGAGGCGGCCCCGTTCTCGCGGATGGCGGAAACACGGTTCATCGCGTCATAATCGTATGACGCAAAATATGCGTCCGGCCAATTGGTGCGCGTGCGATTGGAGACCGAATCGTACTGGAACGAAAAGCGCCCGCGAGGCTCCGATCGTGGACGTCTCGCTCGCCAGCCGCCCAGCGCTGTCATACGCGTAGATCAGTAATCGCTAGGATACGGCCCATCGGATTCGTCGAAGCAGTAGCTGCCGCCGACCTTCCAGCCGCTGGGTGTCGACCGAAACTCGCAGGCAAAGTAATCCTTCAGCCATCGTGTTTCCAAAAGGCTGTGTCCCCGACGCGATCCCGCAATTGTCGTGGGATGCAAATTGCAAATGCGCGATCATTGCCCTGATCCGCAATTACAACGTCGAGTTCGCCGAATTCTGCCAACTGATGGAGAGAGCGCCGTCCCGTAGAAGAATTCGACGCACTTAAGAACGCGACAATCTTTGGGCGCAGCTCACCATTTTCCACATAGGCCCCGGGGGACGGCTCCAAGCGCTGAACAACCGCGACATCCCTATTGAGCATCGCCGCTAGGAGTTCGCCGGCACTGGCGACGGGTCGCTAGCCGCCATAGGGCAACGCCGAGCAAAACAGGCAGGACAATGATTGCCGCGAGCATCCAGAGCCCGTTTGGAGCGACAACCGCAAGACTGGTCGTTCCACGCCGCTGGCCGAAGTCTTACCAGCGGCGGCGTCAATCGAATCAAGCTGGTCGGCTGTCTGTTCGTCACCAGCATAGCGCCCCCGCCCAAACCGCGGTATCCTTGCCCCATGCCGCTGGCCCGCGATCTTTCCCGTGTCCGCTACGCCGCCGCGCAAGGCGCGCGGGTGGCTTGGTATTTGGGGCAATATCTGCTGGCGCGGCGGATTTCCGGGCCGTTCGATCGCCCGGGCGAGCCGAAGTTCAAGCCGCAAAATCCTGAAGGCGATCCCAAACGCATCCGCGCCGCGTTCCTCGATCTGTTCGCCCAGGACCGCGCCAATATCGAAGCCGGGCTCTATCCCGCGCCGGGCGATGTGCGCGCGGCCAACGCGCTTTCGGCGCTGCGCAATTCGGCGCGGTTTTTCCGCGATCTGCCCAATGTCGATCGCCGTCGTCTGCAGCGCGACGGAACCGAAGTGCGCGAGGCGGTGAAGGAGGAGGGGCGCTACCCGAATTATTATCTGCAGAACTTCCATTATCAGAGCGGCGGCTGGCTCTCGCCCGAGGGCGCCCAGCTCTACGACACGCAGGTGGAAATCCTGTTCGGCGGCGCCGCGGATGCGATGCGGCGGATTGCGCTCGGCTCGTTCGCGCGCGCGCTCAAGGGCCGCGACCAGCGCCGCGTGAGGCTGCTCGATATCGGCTGCGGCAATGGGCGATTTCTGCGCCAGATTGTCGAAGCGTTTCCGCGCCTCCCGGCGACGGGTCTCGACCTTTCCCCGGCCTATTGCGCCGAGGCGCGCGCGCGGCTGGCGGCGTGGCCGCAAGTGGAGATCGTCACCGGCGCGGCCGAGGCGCTTCCATTGGAGGAGGGCAGTCTGGATGCGGTGACGTGCGTCTATCTGTTCCACGAACTGCCCCCGCGCGTGCGCCGCGAGGTCGCGCGCGAGATCGCCCGGGTGCTGAAGCCCGGCGGTGTGCTGGTGCTGGCGGATTCGCTGCAGAGCGGCGACGCGCCCGATCTCGACCGCATGCTGGAGTATTTTCCAGTGGGTTTTCACGAGCCCTATTTCGCCAGCTATCTCGGCGAAGATTTCCCCGCTTTGTTCGCCGCCGCCGGCCTCGCGCCCGAGGCCACAGAACTTGCTTTTCTCACCAAGGTGATGCGCTTTCGCCGGTTGTGACGGCTTGTACAACACACCGCCGCCTTCTCCCCGCATGGGGAGAAGGGAAGCGAATCTTCCGATGCCTGGTTGTTGTACAATTATCGCTAGAACGGCATCTTGAACCCAGGCAACATCCCCAACCCGCCGCTTAACCCCTTCATTTCCTCGTTCTGGGCTTCTTCCAGTTTGCGGCGGGCGTCGTCGTGGGCGGCTTTGATCAGGTCTTCGAGGATTTCGCGTTCGTCGGCGACCATTAGCGAAGCATCGATCGCGAGGCCCAGCAGCGCGCTTTTGCCGTTGAGGCGCAGTTTCACCAGGCCGCCGCCGGCGGCGCCCTCGACCTCCATGGCTTCGAGCTTTTTCTGCGCGTCGTTGAGCTTGGCCTGCATCTGCTGCGCTTGGCGCATCAGCTGGGAGATGTCCTTCATCGGTCGGCTTCCTTCTTGCGCTCGGGCGCGGTGTTTGGCGGTTGCGGCTTTGGCATCGCCACCAATTCGCCGCCGCCTTCGCTCACCGGCTCGCGCACGGCGGCGATCTCGGCGCCGGGAAACGCCTGCAGCGCTGCCGCCACGAATGGCTGGCGCTTCAATTCCTCTAAAGCGCGCGCGGCTTCGCGCTTGCGCCGCTCGGCCAGGCTTTCCACCGGCGCGCTGGCTTCTGCGGTGGAACGGATGCGCCATTCGAACGGCGTGCGTTCTTCCAGGAACGCTTTCAACCGCCGCACCAGGTCGCGCGGTTGATCAGGCGCGGCGACGAACACGATCTCGCCGCCCGGCGAGAAATGCACCACTTGCATGCGGTCGAGCGCGACTTCAAGTTCGATGTCGCGCTCCACGCCGACGGCGGCGGTGATGGCTTCGAAGCTGGGGAAATGGGGAGCGGCGGCCGCTTCGCCGGCAGGCTCGGGTTTGGCTGGCAAAGCGCCGGCGGAAGCGCTCGGACCTCCGGCATTTTGCCGGCCTTGCGTATCCCGGCTGGAAGCCGGCGGTCCGCTGCCGGGCCCATCCCGCAACAGCCGCGCGGCTTCTTCCGGCGGCGGCAGCGTCTGCGCCGCGCACAGCCGCACCAGCGCCATCTCCAGCGCCGCCATCGGGTCGGGCGCCTTGCCGGCCTCTTCGAGCGCCTTCAAGAGCATCTGCCACAGCCGCGAGAGCTGCGCGGGGCTCAGCTTCTCCGCGAGCCCGCGCACGCGCGCGGTCCAATCGGCGCCGCCGATGATGCGCGCTTCCGCACCAAGCGCCTGCGCGCGCGCGGCTTCGTGGCCGACGTCGAGCAGGTCGCGCAGGATCAGCGTCGGATCGGCGCCGCTGTCATACTGGTTGCGCGCCTCAGTAATCGCGGTCCTGGAATCACCCTTGGCGATGGCGTCGAACAGGTCGAGCACGCGGGCGCGATCGGCCAGGCCCAGCATCTCGCGGATATCGGCAGCCCCGACACTGGCGCCGGGCTTTTGCACCAGCGCTTGATCCAGCAGCGACAGCCCATCGCGGGCCGAGCCCTCCGCCGCGCGCGCGATCAGGGCGATCCCGTCGGCATCGACCTTGACGCCTTCCTTGGCGCAGATTGCGCTCAGATGCGCGGCGAGGCGCTCGCTGTCGATGCGCTTCAAATCAAAGCGCTGGCAGCGCGACAGCACCGTCACCGGCACTTTGCGGATTTCGGTGGTG
>JANNQT010000091.1:0-33749 GCA_031400895.1 Alphaproteobacteria bacterium
CGCCTCAGGGCGGTTGAGGACGATGTGGGCGATAACGTTTTCGATGGAGAGGGAGAAGCAGGATGTCATGGGCTAATAGCGAATGGCGAATGGCGAAGGGAGTCAAGCCGCGCCGGCCCTATTCGCCACTCGCCATTCGCCCCTCAAGCAAACACCACCCCCGTCAGCACCGCCGCATAGTGCACGCCCGCCGCCGCCATCACGAAGCCGTGCCAGATGGCGCGGCGGAAGGGGAGGCGTTCCGAGACGTAGAACGGGATGCCGATCATGTAGAGCAGCCCGCCCACCGCGAGCAGGATCAGCCCCGCCAGCGGCACGCCCGCCAGCATCGGTCCGGTCGCGGCCACTACGATCCAGCCCAGCGCGACGTAGAACGCGATCCAGATTTTCTTCGATACGCCCGGCAGGAACAATTTTCCGGCAGCGCCGATCAGCGCCAGCGCCCAGACGATGCTGGTCATCGAAATGGCCCAGGCGCCGTCGAAGCGCAGCGTGGTGAAGGGGGTGTAGGTGCCGGCGATCATCAGGAAGATGGCGGCGTGGTCGAAGCGGCGCAGCAGCGCCTTGCGCTTGGAGTTTTCCGCCAAATTGTAGGCCATCGAGCAGCCGATCATGGTGATGACGCAAATCGCATACACCGCCACCGCGCTCGCCATGCCCAGCCCGCCCTGCCAGATCGCCAGCCCAAGCGCTGCCCCGACCGCGAAGGTGAACAGCCCCAGCGCCACCCCATGCACCCAGCCGTCCACCAGCTTTTCCAGCCGGGTGGGGTAATGCAGATTGGGCAGGAGGTCAGCGAGTGTCATCGACGCAACAATGGCGCTTGGCGCGGTTGTTGTCAGCCGCCAATGCATCAAACTTGCAGACAGAGTGTGACACACTTCCGTCATTCCGGAGCGCACGAAGTGCGAACCCGGAATCCAGGCACCGGTATGGCCGGGCTCTCGGCTATCGCCGAGCCCCGGAATGAGGGATAGGTTGCGGCGGGGAGAATCGCCATGCATCGACGTTTCCTGCTGACCGCGCTGATCGCCGCCGCCGCCGCCGCGCCCGCTTTCGCGCAACGGCCGCTGCTCGACGCCTTGACCCAGCGCGACGCCAGCCGTGGCATCAAGGACGCGCTCGGCCTCGCCGCGATGAACGCCACCACCCGGCTGGGCCAGGCCAACGGTTTCTGGTCGGACCCGCGCGTGCGCATTCCGCTGCCGGGACTGCTGGGGCGGAGCCAGCGCAGCTTGCGCCCGCTGGGGCTGGCCGGCCCGCTTGATGCGCTGCAGGAGAATTTGAACCACGCCGCCGAGACCACCATGCCGGAGGCGGGGCGGCTGTTCGTGGGCGCGGTGCGCGACATCACCATCGCCGACGCCATCGACATTGTCCGCGGGCCCGAGGACTCCGCCACACGCTATCTGCGCGGGCGGACCGAGACGCGGCTCGGTTCGCTGCTGCGCCCGCCGATGACGCGGGCGCTGACCGGGTCGGGCGCGTTTACGCTGATGCGCTCAGCGCTGCGCGAAGTCGGGCTTGGCGCCATGACCAGCGATTTGCGCAGCGAAGTGATCAATTTCGCCACCACCAAGGCGCTCGACGGCGCCTTCTTCTTCATCGCCGAGGAAGAACGCGCCATCCGCCGCGACCCGCTGCGGCGCACCACCGACATTCTGCGCCGCGTGTTCGGTTCGTGAGTTCTGAGTTTCGCCGCATCAGCTTCGAACTCCCCGGCGGCGCCATGGCCGCGATCGGCTTCGGGCGCGAGAGCGGCGATTCGGATGTCGTGTTCCTGCACGCGACCGGGTTCAACGCGCGCGCTTATCGCTCATTGTTGGCGCCGCTGGGCGGGCGCTATCAGGTGCTGGCGCTGGATTTTCGCGGCCATGGCCGCACCACGCTGCCGGCGCGGCTGGCGGGCTATGCGTCCTGGGCGGTGCATCGCGACGACGTGATCACGGTGCTGGAGCGCCACCTGCACGCGCCGGTGACGCTGGCGGGGCATTCGCTCGGCGGTTCGGTAGCGGCGCTGGTCGCGGCCAAGCGGCCCGATCTGGTTGCTTCGCTGGCGCTGATCGAGCCGGTGATCTTGTCGCGCCGGCGGCTGCTGGCGATAAACGCGCCGCTGGCGCCGCTGCTGCTGCGCTTGGTGTTTCCCCTGGCGCGCGCCGCCGCCCGCCGCCGGGCGCACTTTCCCGACCGTGAGACGGCGGTGGAAGCGTTCACCGGCCGCGGCGTGTTCAAGGTGTTTTCGCGCGAGCAGATCGAGGATTACGTCGCCGACGGCCTGCTCGAGGATTGCAATGGCGGCTTCAAGCTCGCCTGCGCGCCCGCTTACGAGAGCGCCAGTTTCTCAGCCCATCGCAACCGGATTTGGACCGCGTTGGCCCGCATCGGCTGTCCGCTGGTGGTGCTGCGCGCGGCCAAGCACTCGACCATGGCGGCCTCGGCGGCGCGCTGGCTGGGCGCGGCGAAGCCGCAAGCGCGCCTCGCCAGCATCGAAGGCGCCGGCCACATGCTGCCCATGGAACGCCCCGACCGCGTCCGCGCGGCAATCGAAACCGCGTTGTTGATGCGCGGGCAGGGGTAGGGGTGGGCCGGTGGTCCATTCGTACAACACGCCCCCGCCCCCGCCCCTTCTTCCGTGCCGCCCTCGTCCCTTCTCCCCCGCGGGGGCGGGGTTTTCCGGATTGGCCGCGTTGGCGCGAATCCGATTGTGGGTTGCTACCCAGGCGCGGCCTCCCTCCGTCCGGCCCTCCGGGCCGACCCTTCTCCCCGCCTGGGGAGAAGGCACGCAGATGCGCTAACTCAGCCCCAACTTTGCGCGCACCGCCTTGCTCAGGCTCACCGCGCTGTCGGCATACACCGACCATGGATCGGGTTCGGCCAAGCGCGCGCTCATGTCGCGCAGTTTGAACGCGGCGGCCGAGGCGATGGAGCGCAGTTCCACCCAACTGACCGGCGCCGCGATCGGCGCGGTTCCGCGCGCGCGCGCTGAGTAGGGGGCGATGGCGGTGGCGCCGCGATGATTGCGGAAATGGTCGATGAAGATTTTGCCCTTGCGCTTGGCCTTGCTCATGGTGGCGACGAAGCGTTTGCGATCGAGCGCCGCCACTTGCCCGGCGAAATCGGCGGCGAAGGATTTCACCTCGTCCCAGGAATGGCGGCGCTTCAGATTGAGCACGATGTGCAGGCCCTTGCCGCCGGTCAGCAGCGCGAACGAGGGCAAATCAGCGCTATCGAGCAGCGCCTTGATGTCGAAAGCGGCGCGGCGCACTTGCGCGAAGTCGAGGTCTTCGTCGGGATCGAGATCGAACACCAAACGATCAGGCTTGTCTTGCGTCTCGTTGCGCGCCCCCCAGAGATGAATTTCGAGGCCACTCATCTGCGCGCAGGCAACCAAGGCATCGCCATTGGGCAGCGTCAGATAATTCACCCGCTCGCCATTAGCTTCGCTCACGGTGACGGTCTCGATCTCCTTAGGCGCGCCGGCCATGGCATGTTTTTGAAAAAAAGTCTGCCCATCCGCGCCATCGGGCGCGCGCACCAAGCTCACCGGCCGGCCGAACGCGTGCGGGCCCATGCGCGGCGCGGCGGCTTCGAGATAAGCCGCGTACTCGGCCTTGGTCACTTGCGCATCGGCGAACAGCACGCGGCTTGGGTTGGTGAGGCGGACCCGTGACTTCAACGCTGGGCGCTCGTTTTCAAGGCGCACTTCCTCGGCCGGCTTGTCGCCGCGCAAGCCGAGAAACACGCCATGGCGCACCAGCCCGTCGGCGGTGAGATCGGCGTAGCGCACCTGCGCAACCAATTTCGGCTCAACCCATTTAGCTCCGCGCGCCGCTTCCGGTGGAACAGCAAGCGCCGGCTTGGCGCGCGCGAGCTTGGCCATGCCATCGCTGAGCGCTTTCAGCGTCTTGTCGGTAAATCCCGTGCCGACATTGCCGCGGTAAGTGAGCTTGCCGGCTTCGCGGTCGGCCAACAGCAACGAAGCGAAGGCGCGGCGCGGCGAGGGCTGAAAGCCGAGGATGACGAATTCGCGCTCGTTGAGGCATTTGGCCTTGAGCCAGATGTTGGTTCGTCCGGAGCGATAGGCGGAATCGGCGCGTTTGGAAACAACGCCCTCAAGCCCCTTGTCGCGAAATGCTTCGAACACGGCCGGCCCGTTGCCTTCAACGCGCGGCGAAAGCTGGATCGGCGCGCGCGCGGCCTTGAGCAATTTCGCCAACCGCGCTTTGCGTTCCAGCAGCGGCAGTTTGCGCAAATCCTCCTCGTCCTCGGCCAGAAGATCGAACGCAAAATAAGAAACGCCTTTCGCTTCGCCGTTCTCCAGCGAGCGCTGCAATGCACCAAAATCGGTGCGCCCGCTGGCATCGGCGACCGCGACTTCGCCGTCGATCAGCGCATGCTTCAGATTCAGCGCCGCGAGCGCATCGGCGATGCGGGCAAAGCGCGCGGTCCAGTCAAGTCCCGTGCGGGTGTAGAGCTTCACCGCGCCTCCGCTCACTGCCGCCTGCAGGCGATAGCCGTCATATTTGATCTCGTGCAGCCACTTGTCCGCCGCGGGTGGCAACTCAACCGGCGTACACAGAGCCGGCGCGACGAATTCCCATTTTGGCGCGGCCTGCGTATTCGTTGCGCGCTCGCTGCCCTTGCTCCAGACCCGCCCGCCCGTGGCCTTCAGATCTTCCACCGTGCGGCCCGTCTTCACGCTGGTGAGCGCGCGCGCGGCCGGATCGGCGTCGGCGACGAAAGCGTCGCGCGATTTCAGCAGCAGCCAATTCTCGCCGCGTTCGCCCTCGCGCGGCTTCATCCGCACCAAGTGGAACTCGCCCTTGAGGCGCTCGCCGGCGAGCACGAATTCGAGCTTGCCCACCGGCATGGTCGCCTCCGGCGGATTCAGCCAGCGAACTTTGCCCGTGTCCCAGATGATCACCGCGCCGGCGCCATATTCGCCCTTGGGAATGACGCCCTCGAACGAACCGTATTCGAGCGGATGGTTTTCTGTGCGCACGGCCAGGCGCTTCACCGTTGGATCGAGGCTCGGGCCCTGCGGCACCGCCCAGCTCATCAGCACGCCGTCATGCTCAAGCCGGAAATCGTAATGCAGCCGGCTGGCCGCGTGCTTGTGTACAACAAACATGCCGCCGGCGCTTTTGAGCTTGCCGCCGGCGGGCTCGTTCGTGCGTGCGAAGTCGCGCTTTTTCGCGTATTCGGCGAGGCCGGAGGGGGGAGAGGGCGCGCGAGCCATGTTGGTGAGCGATCCTAGAGCATCGCTCGTGAAATAGGAATCGCCCGCGTTTCTCGGGCGAAACGCCGGCCTTCTGGACGCGCGGTCCCGGCGGCGCGCTGCGTTACGCCCCCGCTTCCGCCAGCATGCCGCGTTCGGCGGCTTGGCGGACCATGGCTTTCTGCAGTTTCTCGAACGCGCGCACTTCGATCTGGCGGACGCGTTCGCGACTCACGCCGTATTGCTTGGAGAGGTCCTCCAGCGTCGCCGGCTCGTCTTTCAAGCGGCGTTCCTGGATGATGTGGCGTTCGCGCTCGTTGAGATCGGCCATCGCCGCTTGCAGCAGGCCCATGCGTTGGCCGTATTCCTCGCTGTCGGCGAGGCGGGTTTCCTGGGTGCCTTCGGTTTTGTCGTCGGCGAGCCAGTCCATCCACTCGCTTTCGCCCTCACCGCCGGCGCCGCCGATCGGCGCGTTCAAGCTGGCGTCGCCGCCGCCGGAGAGCCGGCGGTTCATGGAGATCACTTCCTCGTCTGTCACCGCAAGCTTGTGGGCGATGGTTTGCACTTGCTCGGGCTTCAAATCGCCTTCCTCGAGCGCGGCCATCTGGCCCTTGAGCCGGCGCAGATTGAAGAACAGTTTCTTCTGCGCCGCTGTTGTTCCCATCTTCACCAAGGACCACGAGCGCAGGATGTATTCCTGGATCGAGGCGCGGATCCACCACATCGCGTAGGTGGCCAGACGAAAGCCCCTGTCGGGATCGAATTTCTTCACCGCCTGCATCAGCCCGACATTACCTTCGGAGATCACTTCCCCGATCGGCAGGCCGTAGCCGCGATAGCCCATGGCGATTTTCGCCACCAGGCGCAGGTGCGAGGTGACCAGCTTGTGGGCGGCGCGGGTGTCGCCGTGTTGCTGCCAGCTCTTGGCCAGCATGAATTCCTCTTGCTTTTCCAGCATCGGGAATTTGCGGATTTCCGAGAGATAACGCTGCAGCCCCTGTTCGGGTGAGAGCGCGAGTGTGAGCGCCGTGGACGCCATGATGTCATTCCCCTCGTTGGCCGCCGCACGCGCCCGGGCATTCTTCATACGAACAAACGACCGGGGCGGTTTCGTGGACGCCGGGTGCAAATATAGGGGCTCGTTCAAGCGCTTGCTCGAGCGACCGCAATACACAGAACATAACAGGAACTCATGATTCGCGCAAGCGAAACGATTGCAACCCCTAGTTCGAAAAGCGGGAACGTATGGCGCCCTGGCCCCAAGGCTTAGCGGGGGTGAGGCTACGGGGTGCGGCAAGGTGGTCACGGCGAATGCGCAATCGAAAGGCGGATTGGGGAATCTGGGTTGAGCCCCGCCGCGCCAGGGTATGTTCAAGCGCTTGAACCGGGCCGGCGGACCGCCTGGCCCCACGCGTGGAGCCCAAAGATGAAGCCTCTGAAATCCCACCTGATCGGAACCGCGGCTTTGGCGATGTTGGCCGGGGGCGTACTGGCCGCGCCCGCCGCCGCGCAGGATCCCGCGCCGGCCGCGGAGGGCGAGATCGACACCATCTACGTCGTGGCCCAACGCCGCAGCGAAAATCTCCAGGACGTGCCGGTGGCCGCCACCGCTGTCAGCGCCGAGCGCATTGCAGATTTGTTGAGCGGGGGCGGCGACGTGCTTTCGCTGGCTGGGCGCGCACCAGGCTTGAACGTGGAATCCTCCAACGGCCGCGTCGCGCCGCGCTTCTACATCCGCGGCCTCGGCAACACCGATTTCGATTTGGCCGCCTCGCAGCCGGTGTCGGTGGTGATCGACGACGTGGTCCAGGAAAACGTGGCGCTGAAATCGTTCCCGATCTTCGACGTGGAGCAGATCGAAGTGCTGCGCGGGCCGCAGGGCACGCTTTACGGGCGCAACACGCCGGCGGGCATCGTGCACTTCCGCTCCGTGCGCCCGAGTGAAGAGTTCGGCGCCAGTGTCACCGCCAGCTACGGCAGCTTCGGCAGCGCGGTGCTCGATGGCGCCGTTGGCGGCGCGATGGCGGACGGCGTCTCCGCGCGCGGCGCGCTGAGCTATCGCCGCCGCGACGATTGGGTTGATAATGCCTTCAACGGCAGCGAACTCGGCGGCTACGAAGATTTCGCGGGCCGCGTGCAAGTGCTGATCGAGCCAAGTGAGAGTTTCAGCGCGCTTTTGAATCTGCACGGACGTACTTACGAGGGGACGTCGACCTTGTTCCGCGCCAACGTGCTGAGCACCGGCTCCAACGATCTCAACGGCAATTTCGACCGCGAGAAAGTCTGGTACGATGGTGGCGGCGGCAATGAGCAGGAATACGACCAGCTCGGCGGCTCGGCGACGCTTAACTTCGATATGGGCCATGTAACGCTGACCTCGATCAGCGCCTACGAGACGCTCGACGGCCGCTCGCGCGGCGATATCGACGGCGGCGCGTGCGCGCCGACCGGTTCGCCCATTCCGCCAGGCCTGACTTCCGGCGTCACCGATTGCTTCTTCCCGTTCACTGGGCCCGACGCGGTGACCTATCCAGGCTTCATTCCGTTTGCGTCCGACACCCAGGACTCGATCGACGATCTCAGCCAATTCACCCAAGAAATCCGGCTCGCCAGCGACGAGGGCGCCTTCAACTGGCAGGCAGGCGTGTTCTATTTCGACTCCGACCTCACCGTCAGCACGGTGGGCGTCGGTTTTCCGCCGCTGGCGACGCTCAATCACACCAACACGTCATGGGCGGTGTTTGGGCAAGCGGGCTATGCGGTGAGCGATCGCCTGAATGTCTCCGCCGGTGTGCGTTACACCGATGATGAAAAGAATTTACGCGGCGTGGTCACGCCGGGCCCAGTATCGGTCAGCGTATCGGACGAGCAAGTGAGCTGGGACCTGAGCGCGGTCTACGAAATGAGCGAGGACGCCAATCTCTACGGCCGCATCGCCAGCGGCTTCCGCGCCCCGACCATCCAGGGCCGCGATGTGGCGTTTTTCTCGCCGCCCTCGGTGGCGACCTCCGAAACCATCCAATCCTACGAAGCCGGTTTCAAGTCAGACCTGTTCGATCGGCGCGCGCGTCTCAACGGCGCCGTTTTCTATTATGAGATCACGGACCAGCAATTCTCCGCCATCGGCGGGCTCGGCAATTTCAATCAGCTGATCAACGCCGACAAAGGCGAAGGCTACGGCTTCGAACTCGAAGGCGAACTGGCGGTCACCGATAATCTGACTTTGACTTCGGCGTTCAGCTACAATCACACCGAGATCAAGGATGCGACGCTGGCGGTCGATCCGTGCGGTTCGGGCCAGTGCACCGTGCTCGATCCGGCCGCTCCCGGCGGCAACGTCTTTATCGACGGCAATCCGTTCCCGCAGGCGCCGGAATATATTCTGGATTTCACCGCGCGCTACGAGCATCCGCTCTCCAGCGGCGCGACCTTGTTTGTGGCCACCGATTGGACCGTACGCGGCGAGTTCAACATCTTCCTGTACGATGCGGTGGAGTACCAGACCGACAGGCAATTCGAAGGCGGCTTGCGCGCCGGCTATCGCAGCGCCGACGAACGCTGGGAAGTCGCCGCCTTCGCCCGTAATGTCACCGACGAGGAAAACATCATCGGCGGCATCGATTTCAACAACAACACCGCCTTCGTGAACGAGCCGCGGGTGCTGGGCGTGTCGCTGAGCGCAAGCTTGAATTGATCGCGGCGGAAGGTGATTGGGGGCCCCCTCTCCCTTGCGGAGAGGGGGTAGGGGGTGAGGGGCGTGCAACAGGTTAGGCGCCGCCATGTCGGCTCGCCCCTCACCCGCCGCTTCGCGGCGCCCTCTCCGCAAGGGAGAGGGCTTCCGTGCGCTACAACCCCCGCAGCGCCGCCAGCAACTTCTCCATATCCGCAGGCATTGGGCTCTCGAAACGCAGGCTCGCGCCGGTGATCGGGTGGACAAACCCCAGCACGCCGGCGTGCAGCGCTTGGCGCGGGAAAGCCTCTACCACACTCGCCGCTTCCGCCGCGTGCGCTCCCTCCGCCTTGAATGCGCGCTGTTTGCCGTAGAGCGGGTCGCCCACCAGCGGGCAGCCGAGATGGGCCATGTGCGCGCGGATCTGGTGGGTGCGGCCGGTGTGCAGGCGGCATTCCAGCAGCGCCGCCGCCGCGCGCCCGGCGCTGGCGCCGGCTTGCTGGCCGAAGCTCTCGACGGTCCAATAATCGGTGATCGCGGTTTTGCCAGCTGTCGTCTCCGCATTGCGCGCGACCAAATATTTGCGGCGGTCCTCGTTCGAGCGCACCAGCACGTTTTCGATCCGCGCCGCGCGTTCCTTCGGTGCGCCGCGGGTCACGGCGAAATACACGCGCTCGAGATCGTGCTTGGCGAACAGCTTGGCCAGGCCGTGGTGCGCGGAATCGTGCTTGGCGACCACGACCAAGCCGGTGGTGTCCTTGTCGATGCGGTGGACGATGCCGGGGCGGGCCACGCCGCCGATGCCGGAAAGGCTGTCGCCGCAATGGGCCAGCAGCGCGTTCACCAAAGTGCCGCGCATCGAGCCGGGGGCGGGATGCACGGCCATGCCGGCGGCTTTGTCCACCACCACCAGATGCGCGTCCTCGAACACGACATGGAGCGGAATCAATTCCGGTAGCGGCGCGGCCGGTTCCGGCGGCGGCAGGGTCAGCTCATAGCGCGCGCCGGGGCGGGGCTTGTCCTTGGCGTGCGTCACCGGCGCGCCATCGACGCTGAGCTTGCCTTGGCCGATCAGCCCTTGGATGCGCGCGCGCGAGAGGTCGGGCCAGAGCTTGGCCAGCCACGCGTCAACCCGCTCACCCGCGCCTTCGGGGGCGAGCGCGGCGCGGGTTTCGCCTGCTAGCGATGGCTGGTTGTCGGGCATAAGCGCGGGGAGGGGTGGGGCGAAATCGGGATTTGCGCAAGCTGCGCCCCGGCTCATGGCGCCCCAACCCGCGCGCTTGCGCGGATTGGGGCGATCGTTGCCCTAATTGCCGGCGCAGCCTCCCTGGCGGTTGATGCGCTCGGGCGCGGGGCACTGGGTCCAGTCGCGCGCCGGCTGCACCAGCGCGCCGGACGACCAGCCGCGCGCGCGCGCGGTCGCCACCAGGCGTCGCGCGTCGGTGCGCGAAGCGCCGTCGGCGGTGAGCACGATGGCGTAGAGATTGGTCGCCCCGGTTTGGAAAATGCTGACATTAAGGCCTTCGGCGCCCACCGATTGCTGCAGGCGGCGATAATGCGCGACCAAGCCGCGTTCAGAATCGTAAGTGGCGGCGTCGGTGACCGCGTAGGAGGCCATCACCGCGTAATAGCCGCTCACCGGCAAACGCAATTGCACGCGCGCGCGTTCGATAGTGACTTCCTCCTGGACGCTGGCGCTGGGGGCGGGGCCGGCGCCGTCGGCGGGCGGCGGGGGTTGGGCCGGGGCCGCCTGGACTTGGTCGGCCATTTGCACCTGCTGCTCGTTCTGGCGCAGGATCATATTCGATTCCGAGCGCACGCGCGCCAGCACCGATGGCGACAAGCTCGCCGTCGCGCCGCCACCGCCCGCGCCTTCGCCCGCAGGAGCGCCGCCGTCGATGCTCGCCAGCAGCGGCGCGCCGCCGCTGCGGCAGCCGCCGGCATCGATCGTGCCCTGCACCTCGGCCATGTAATCCTGGTAATTGGCCAGCAGCGTCTGGGTGTTTTCCTGGTCCTCGCGGTCGCCCGGGGTGAGCACGAAGCGGTTGGCTTCGAGGCTCTCCAATTGCTGCAGCGCCCCCACCGCCATGGCGGCGAGGCCCTGATCGCAATTGCCGCGCGCCGCCGACACCGTCTCGGTGAACAGGCCGATCAGCGCGTGCCGCGATTGCAGCGACTCGCTGCGTTCCGAAGCGAGCCCCAGCACGCCGGTTATGGCGAGCCCCACCAGGGCGATAACCACTTGCAATAGCCTACTCATGATCGTGTCCTCCTCAAACCCCTGCTTGCTTCCTGAATCTGACGATGCGGCGGAACAGCCGTTCGATGCGGTCTTCCGCGTCGATGTCGAGCTGTTCCTTCAAGAGCGGCGCGCGCTGGTCGCCGAAATAGATCAGCGCCCCGCCGCGGCCCTCGTCGGGCAGCGCGAACTTGGCCTTGGTGAAAGCCGCCTGCACCTTGGCCCATTCCACCGTGTGATCGTAGGCGCGCTTGGGCGTATCGAGATTGGGCGGGTCGATCATGACCGTGCGGGTAATCAGATCCGAACCCAGGATCATGGCGATTTCCTGCAACGTGCCGATGCGCGAGGAGGGCAGCATGACGATCAGCGAAGCGTGCTTGAGCAATAGGGCGATGGCCTCGCGCCAGGCATCGTCGGCGACCTGGATGCGCCCGGCGCCAATATGTTCCAGCGGCGCGCCTAGCGCCACCAGCCGCCCGATCGGGCGCGTGGCCCGCTCGATCTGCGCTTCCAGTTCGATGCGCTCGGATTGCAGGCCGACGCCGACATTCTTGCCGATCATGTCGGTGGAGGCGAACGGGCGCAAATAGAGCGAATAGGGGCGCGGCTTGCCGCCTTGGCGCAGCGCCTCGAACACCGCCCGGGCGCCAATGTCGCGCGCGTGCTGACCGTAAAGCTCGGCCAGAGTCGAAAACAGGGTAGCCCCGGCGGCCGCGACCAAGATGCCAAAGGCGGGAAAAGTCAGCACCCCAAGCCGACCGAACTCGATCTGGTTCAGCAGCAGCAAGGTCAGCGCGAAGGCGCCGAGCAGCCACAGGCCGGACGCGACATAATAGAAGGTCTCCTGGCGCCGCGCGGCGGCGGCGCTTTGGGTGCGCGCGACAATAGACTTCAGCAGAGCCATTCTGGCGCTCCCCACGCCCCAGGACTACAAGCTGGGCGCGCTGGCGTCGAGCCGGATTCAAACACCGGTCTGTTTTCCCCTCGGGATTGCCCCGCTTGCGTGTGACGGTTTTGTGGATTTATCCATTCAGGCGAGGAGACGCCGATGCCAAGCAAGATAACCCGCCGCGGCGCGCTGGCAGCGGTGAGCGCCAGCGCGGTCGCCGCCTGCGCGCCCGACATCGGCACGCCGGCCTACGAGGGCGAGCTTGAGTTCAAGCATGGCATCGCCTCCGGCGATCCCATGCAGGACCGGGTTGTCATCTGGACGCGGGTTTCGCCGCTGCGCGATGGCCCCGTTCCGGTGCGCTGGATCGTGGCGCGCAACCGCGAACTGACCGATTTGGTCAAGACCGGCGTGATCGAAACCAATGCCGCGCGCGATTATACGGCAAAGGTTGATGTGGCGAACCTGCGCGCCGGCGCCCCCTATTTCTACGGCTTCCGCGCCGGCGCGGCGCAAAGCCCGGTCGGCAAGACCCGCACGCTGCCGCGCGGGCGCATCGACCGGGTGCGGATCGCCGCCGCCTGCTGCGCCTCCTACCCGCACGGCTTTTTCAACGCCTATGCGGCGCTGGCCCAGCGCGAGGACGTCGATGTTGTCGTCCATCTCGGCGACTACATTTACGAATACGGGCTCTCCGGTTTTGGCGGCGAAACCGCAGCGCAATTGGGCCGCCTTCCCTCGCCGCAAGTGGAATTGCGGACGCTTGCCGACTATCGGCTGCGCCACGCGCAGTACAAAGCGGAGAAGGCGCTGCAAGACGCGCATGCGGCGTTCCCCTGGATCGTGGTCTGGGACGATCACGAGGTCGCCAATGACAGCTTCGCCGCTGGAGCGCAGAACCACCAGGAAGACGAAGGCGATTGGGCCGCGCGCAAGCGGGCGGCGCTGCAGGCCTATTACGAGTGGATGCCGCTACGCGATCCCGAGCCGGGGCGCGCCTCCGAAGCCATCAACCGCTCTTTCCAGTTCGGCGATCTCGCCACCCTGATCATGCTGGAGACGCGGCTGCTGGCCCGCACTGAGCCGTTCAGCTACGCGCGCGATCTCAAGGTGCGCCTGCAACGCTGGGATTTCGCCAACCCGCGCGCGCCGGTGGCGATCCGCGACGGCGAGCCCGACCGTCCCAGCCAACGCCTGTTGCCGGCGATCCACGAGGAGGTCGGCGGCGAGGTGCGCCCGGTGCTCGATTGGCGCCGCGCCGGTAGCCTGGTCGGGCGCGCGCAAGATTTGCCCGCCGGCTTCTTTCTCGCGCCGGACACACAAGCGCTCGAGGCCGCGCTCAACGCGCCCGAGCGCGCGCTGATGGGCGAGGCGCAGGAGGCCTGGTTCGCGCTCGAACTGGCGGCATCGACGCAAAGCGGCGCGACCTGGCAAGTGATCGGCAATCAGGTGCTGATGGCGCCGGTGGCCGCGCCCGATCTGTCGCGCACCCCACCCCAACTCGCCGCCGCTTTGGAGCGATTGCAGCCGGGGATCACGCAATTGCTCAAGCTCACCCGCTTTGCCTTCCCGTTGAGCCCCGATACTTGGGACGGTTATCCAGCCGCGCGCGCGCACGCTGGCGGCAATGCGCGCCGCCGGCGCCAACACGCTCGTGCTGACGGGCGATTCCCATATCGGTTGGGCCAACGAAGTGAACGACGCGCAAGGCCGGGTCGCCGTCGAACTCGGCGTCACCTCAATCACTTCGCCGAGCGAATCCGCGTATTTCACCGAGGCTGGCATTGATTTCGCCGCTGGCGTGCGCGCTCGCAACCGCCATGTGAAATGGCTCGACGGCAACCATCACGGCTTTCTTGTGTTGACGCTGACGCGCGAAAAGGCGGAGGCCGAGTTCGTCGCCGTGTCCAACATTCGCACCCCCGATTACCAAGTCACGCGCGCGGCGGCTTTCGGAATCGCCGCGGAGGCGGGGGCGATCACGCCGCTGGAATGAAAGAACACAAAATCGGACCGCCGGCATCTTGCCGGCATACGGTGTCTCAGCCTGCATAGGCATGGGCGGTTACGCCTTCGCCGCCCCCAAGCGATTGACGCTGCCGCCGCCGCGCATGAAGGCGAGCAGTTCTCGCGACGGCTTCCCATTCAGCCATTCTTCCGCGAATTGCCCGAACACCGGAGCGTATTTGAAGCCGTGGCCGGAGCAGGGCGAGAACAGCAGCACGCGTTCGTTGGCGGCGCTTGGCGCAATCAGGAAATTCTCATCCGGGGTCACCGTGTAGAGGCAGCGCGCCATCCGCACCGGCTTGGGATCGTGGTTGGGCAGAAGCAGCGCCGCATGCTGGGCAAGCAGCTTTTCGTCGTCCGCGTCCGGCTCGCGCACGGAATCGGAATCGGTGGCGCCGCCGACGGCGTGAAAACCCAACTTGTATAGCCCGCGCGGCGCCGGCATGCCGTAGAGGCCGACCTCGTCGTCGCAGCACAAAACCGGCAACAGCCGCGGCGCCGGCGTGCGGAAATAACCCACCACGCGCCGCTTCACCGCCAGCCGGCCAGCGAATTCCGGCAGCAGCTTTCCAGCCCAGGCGCCGGCGGCGACGATCACCGCGTCAAAGCTGTGACTTTTGCCGTTGATGGTGAGACTTGTGCTTTCGATCGGCGCGGCAACGGCGACATTGTGGTGCAGCTTGGCGCCCCAGCGCGGCGCCTGCTGCAATAGGAAGGCGCGCGCGGATTCGGCGGCGATGATTCCGCAATCCTCTTGCCGGAACACGTCCCAATCGTAGGGCAGGGCGATGGCGCCGCGGGTCAGCGCATGGATGGCGTCGCCGCGGATCAGCGCCGCCGGCGTGCGGCTCAAGCGCTGGCACGCGGCCACGAAAGCCGAGCCGCGCGGGCCGGCCATCAGCCCGCCGGTCCATTCGATGAACGGCCGTCCCGCCAGCCCCTCCCAGGCGCGCCACATGGCGTTGGCGCGCCGCGCCAGGTGCACATAAATCTCGCCTTCACCCGGGGTCAGCCGCATGATGCGGGTGTCGCCATGAGAAGAGCCGCGCTCGTGCAGCGGCTCGAATTGCTCGAACCCGGACACATCGTGTCCGGCGAGCGCCAGCCGCGCGCTGATGCTCAAGCCGGCGATGCCCAGTCCGACGACGGCGACTTTCATGTCGCGGTCTTACGCGTCCGAAGTCCCTGGGCCAAGCTTGGCTTCAGCGCGTGATTTCGTTGAGCACGCCGCGCCAGGTCAGCTCCGAGCGCTCCTCCAGAAGCTGCGCCACTGCGTCATCGGGGGCGGGGGCGCGGTAGCGCATCTTAAGCGTCCAGGCCCCGACCTGGGCGACGCTGACGCGCAGATAATCGCGCGCGCCGTTCTCGCCTGGAACCAGAAATTGCGTGCTGCGCCAGGCTGGCAGTCCAGCGCCGACGGCGATGTCGAGCGTGGCCGCGTAGGGGGCGGCGGTGGGCGAGCCGCGCCGCACTGCTTCCTCCACCGCGCCGATCAATTGTTCCAGCGACGCGCGCCGGGGCAGGCGGGTGGCGTAGAGGCGGATGTTGTGGCCGCCGCCGGTGAATTCGCAGGCGACGTCGTCGCCGCGCGGCAAGCCGGCGATCAGCGCCAGCCGCCCGCCCGCGCCATCGGGTGGGAAATGACAGGTGAGGCCGCTGCCAAGATGGCGCACGCTGGCGGGGCGATCAGGCAGCGCCGCGAACACGCCCGCGGCGCCGGCGCTCTCGATCAGGCTCTCGGCGAGCGAAACCGGCGCGGGCGCCTGCGCGCGCGCGCCGAGCGGCGCTGTCGCCAGCCCCAACAGCACGAGCGCGTACACAAGCCGCCGCATGCGTCCTCCTCCCACCGGCGGCAGTTTAGGGGTCTTGGTTTTCACTGTCGACCGCCAGCTTCAGCTTGGCGCGCGCCGGCCGTTCTGGGCGAGGTCGAGCAGCAGCCGCGTGGGGTCGAGCACGCGCGGAGGGCGGGGTGCGCCGTGGCGCCAGGATTGGCCGTGCGTGGTCGCCGGCGCGTAGGTCTCGAAATGCAGCTGCGCGGTGTCGCTGATGGCAGCGATAATTTGGCCGGCGCTGACCGCGTCGCCCAGGGCGAGCCGATTATCGCTCAAGGAATCCGCGCGCACTTCGGCGTAATTGGCGACGTAGTCCGCGTGCGCCGCGAGCAGCGCATAGCTCATCTCGCCGGTGCGGGCGCGCAGGAACGGATAGAAAGCGAGCAGCGTCCCGTCCTCGACCGCGACCACCGAATCGCCCGCATGCGTGAACAGGTCGATGCCGACATGCCGGCGCGTTGGGTTATTGGCGCGCGCGGCGGGGCGGGGGGCGTTGAAGCGGCGCAGCTCAGCCCCGGCAAAGCTTCCATCGGGGAGCTGGAACGAAACTTCGCGCCAGCGCGGGTGCCTGGTGATCAGCGGCCAGTAGCGCAACGCGGCGCTGCTCTCCGCGAACGGCGCGGGGTCGCCCTCGGGCTGCGCCGCCGGCTCAAACACTTCCGCGCCGCAGGCGGGCGCGATTGCGGTCGCGACGAGTGATGTAAGCAAGGCGCGGCGGTCGAGCATGGAGCGCAACGCTGGCGTGCGAACCCGGCGTAAGTGGGGCGACTGGGCCAAGTCCCCGGACCGCCGCTGAAGAATTCGGATTTGGAAATCGAAGACGGCGCCGGATCGCCGCAGCCACAACACAAGAACCGGCTGGAAGCCGGCGGTCCAGTTTTATTCTGCGGCGTGGTGACTTTGCCGTTGCTCACGGCGCGCGCGCTCAAACGGACGCAGCACCCACCAAGCCATGATTCCGGCCGCGGAAAGCGTGACCACACCAAGCACGAGCGCTTCAACAAACGTCATTCCGCCGCTCCATGGCTGCGTTCGACCAATATATGGGCTATTCCGTGCAGCGCAAAGCCAATCATGAGTAAAGTTGAACTTGCCGCGTGCGGCGCTTCGTCGATGAGAATGAGCTGCAGCACCGATCCCGCGACAAACGCGACGCCTAACTGGCTGAAAAATCCCGCCATCAGATCGGCGTGGCGGCGATCTTTCTCCAGGTTTGGCATTACTGCCCCCCCCGTTGCTCCCGCCGCGCCAGAAACGCCAAGCGTTCGAACAGCATCACATCCGCTTCGTTCTTCAGCAGCGCGCCGTGCATGGGCGGGATGAGCCTGGATGGATCGCGTTGTCTCAGCGTTTCCGGATCGATGTCGTCGGTCAAAAGCAATTTTAGCCAGTCGAGCAACTCGCTCGTGCTCGGCTTTTTCTTCAGGCCCGGCACTTTGCGCATGTCGTAGAAAATGTGCAGCGCTTCGTTGACTAGGCGGGTCTTGATGCCCGGGAAGTGCGAGTCGATAATCGCTCGCATGGTGTCTTCGTCGGGGAAGCGGATATAGTGGAAGAAGCAGCGGCGCAGGAACGCGTCGGGCAATTCCTTCTCGTTGTTCGAGGTGATGATCACCACCGGGCGCACTTTGGCCTTCACGGTGCGATTCAGCTCATAGACGTAAAATTCCATGCGATCGAGTTCTTGCAGAAGATCGTTCGGGAATTCGATGTCGGCTTTGTCGACTTCGTCGATCAGCAGCACCGGGCGCACTCCCCCATTATTTTCTGGCGCCTCGAACGCTTCCCAGAGTTTGCCGCGCTTGATGTAATTGGCGATATCGGTGGCGCGCTCGTCGCCGAGTTGTGAATCCCGCAGCCGCATCACCGCGTCGTATTCGTAGAGGCCCTGGATCGCCTTGGTGGTGGATTTGACGTGCCACTCGATCAACGGCATGCCCATGGCCTTGGCCACTTCGATAGCCAGCATGGTCTTGCCGGTGCCGGGCTCGCCCTTGACCAGCAGCGGCCGCTCCAGCGTGATCGCGGCGTTGACCGCGACCTTGAGGTCATCGGTGGCGATATAATCCTTGGTGCCTTCAAATCGCATGAACTCTCCGCACGCTTGCCGCCGGCACCGTATTGATGGTTACGCGGGGCGCAAGCGGGTGGGGCGAAGCGTCGCCGCGATTACGACAACCTCCGCCGCCCTACTCGCAGCTGCGCCGGGTCGAGGAGGGCCAGGGCCGCGTGCTCGATCCGGGTCAAGCCAGCGTCGGGGGTCCGCGCGGAGATGTCCGGCGCCGCCGCGGAGATAAGTTCCCGGAGGAGGAAATCGACGGCGGAGAGCCGCGGCGCCGGTTCGCGCGGGCGCAGGCCAAGCGCGGCGGCCAGCAGGCAGAGGTCTGGGTGGTCGCGGCTGACGGAGACGTTGCGCGGGCCCTTGACCTCGGAAAATGTCGGATCCTTGCCCGTGGTCGCCATCGCCACAATCAAGCCGGCGCCATCGATGTCGCGCAGCACCCAGAATTGCGCCGCCCCGCGCCGCAGCATGGCCACATAGGAGTTCGACCGAGTGGAGGAAGCGAGGCAATTGTCAAACTCGCGCCCAACTTTGCGCACCCCGGCGATGGATACGATCTTTTCCCAGGCGCCCCCCTCGCTGGCGGCGACGGTTTGCGGCGGGCACAATTCGGCGGCGTCGCGGTCGGCCTGCATCTGCCCGTGCAGCCGTGAAAAACGGAGCGCCTTGCGCGCGGCGGTGTCGAAATTCACCCGATCGAACTTGGTCACGAAGCGGCGCGCTTCGAGGACGGGCGCATCGCGGGCGGGATCACCGCTGAGCGGTCCCTCGGCGATTTCGCAAGTGTCGGCCAGCCGGCGCGCGACGGTGCGAAGCCGTAATGACGCGTTTCGCGTCGGTTGAAACGCGCTGACGATTTCGCCGCGAGCCTGCGCGGCGCGCGCCCAGAGCGGCCCGTTGGCCAGTTCGCTCGCCAGCGCCGGGCGGAAATTGCGTGGATCATGCAGCAGCCAATCAAGCGCAAGTTTCTGAAATCGCGCCGCTATCACCTCGTTCTTGGCGAGCGCCGCGGCGGCCTTGCGCGTCGTCGCGTGCATCGGCTGGACGTCTATCACATTGGGCATTGGCGGCCTCCTTCCGCTTTCTGCGGGCGCGCGGGGCAAGGCCGTAGCGTCGCCGCTTGCGCAGTTTTTGCGCGCGCGGTTTCAGGCCCTTGCCCTTCGCCCCTGGTAAATCACAGTCGCGCCTCGTTCGGCTCCGGCGCAAATCCAAATTAACCTTTCGCGACGCCAGCTTCAATCGTTGCGCTGTGGAAGATTTCGCGCGCGGCCGAAACGACACGCATTTTGCGCATGCGCCCTCACCTCGGTTGGCAATCTCTCGTTAACCAAGCTTGGCGATTCTGCGCCTTGCGACTCCCAGAAGCGGGAGGAGGGGCTCGAACATGCCTTTGAAATTGTCGTTACGCCCGGGCGAGAAATTCGTCGTTAACGGCGCGGTAGTGCAAAACGGAGATCGGCGCGCCGCCCTGGTGCTGCAGAACAAGGCCTCGGTGCTGCGGGAAAAGGACATTATGCAACCCGAGGACGCGACCACGCCGGCCAGGCGCATCTATTTCCCGATCATGCTCATGTATCTGGACGCCGACGGGCGCGACAAAGCCTATGTCGAGTTCGCCACACGACTGGCGGAATTCATGAGCGTGGTGCGCGACCGGGAAATTCTCGCCGAATGCATCGGCGTTTCCAAAGAAGTAATAGCCCGGGAATACTACCGTGCGTTGATGCGCTGCCGGAAACTCATTGCCTATGAGGCCGAGCGCTTGGGGTTTAGGGATGTCGATCAAAGTCTACCAGCGCGCAGCCACGCAGGCTGAATCGCCGCGCGATCTGGAATACCGGGCGTTCGGGCAGGCGACGGCAGGCTTGCTGCGGCTGCAGCAGGAAAAACAGGGCCTTGCCCAGGCGGCGGAGTTGCTGGACGCCAACCGCAAGCTGTGGAGCATGCTGGCCGCGGACTGCTCGCTGCCGGAAAACCGCCTGCCGCTGAGCTTGCGCGCGCAAATCATTTCGCTTGCGTTATGGACGGCGCGTTATTCCAGCGAAGTGCTGCGTGAAGGCGCCGACATCGAACCGTTAATCGAAATTAACCGCACCATGATGGAAGGGTTGGCGTCGCGCTGACAAATCGTTTCGCCACATCAACGGCAAATTAACTCCTTCTGTTTATCACTAACGCCACAAGCGGCGCAGTTCTCCAAGGGAACACGCGCCGATGGGCGTCACGGGGCGCGCAACCGTCCCACCGGCCAAAACGGCCGGCAACTCTTGTCCAGAAGGACTTCGACACATGGCTAGCATCAACACAAATTATGGCGCTCTCGTCGCGCTGCAAAATCTCAACAAAACCACGATGGAACTCGATGTGGTGCAGAACCGCATCAACACCGGCCTCAAGGTCGCGTCCGCCAAGGACAACGGCGCGGTGTATGCTATCGCCCAGGCGCAACGTTCGCGCGTGGCGGCGATCTCCTCGGTCGCCGACGGGATCGACCGCACCACCAACGTGATCGACACCGGCCTCTCCGCCGGCGAAACCATTTCCGATCTGCTGGTGCAGATGAAGGAAAAGGCTGTCGCCGCGCAAGCGGGCGATCTGTCCTCGACCCAACGCGCCGCGTTGGCCACTGACTTCACCGAATTGCGCACGCAGATCACGCAGATCGCCAATTCGGCGACCTTCAACGGCGCCAACGTCGTCAACGGCTTGAGCCTTGCGGCCGGATCCAATCCGCTGAACGTGCTGTTGTCCGACCTGGCTTCGACATCGTCTGCCTTGGTGCACGGCTTCTCCGGCGCCGCGCCAGGCGCGGGCTCCCCGGTCCCCAGCCGCAACGCGACGCTGACGACCGCCAGCGAAGGCGCTGCGGCCGCCAACGACATGGTCGACGGCGACTTCATCAACATCACCCGCGGCGGCACCACCTGGTCCATCGAGAATACCGCTGGCAAGACCATCAACACCTTCGTCAATGAAGTGAACGCAGCCACCGCCGGCGCGGTGACCGCGGTTTTTGACGAAACCACCGGCCAGATTTCGTTCTATGGCAACGACAACACCACCGCCTTCACCGTCGCCGTAACCTCGCTCACTGGCGGCGCGGGCGTCGCGCGCGCTTCGACCTTCCTGGAAGCGACGTCTGCGGCAGGCGTCACCAACAACGCCCCGGGCACGACACGTACGATCACCGCCTACGACTTCACCGTCGGCGGCACCGGCGCCCTCAACGGCGCGTCAGCTTGGGACATCGGCACCAGCGCGACAACGGCATCGACCGCGGCCGGCCTGATCGATACCGCGTTGACGACGCTGAACTCCAACCTCGCCACGCTCGGCTCGCAAAGCAAGGCGCTCGCGACGCAGAAGGAATTCCTCGGAAAACTTTCCGCTTCGGTCGAAAAGGGCATCGGTCAGCTGGTCGACGCCGACCTGGCCAAGGAATCGGCCCGTCTGCAATCGCTGCAAGTCAAGCAACAGCTTGGCGCACAAGCGCTGTCGATCGCCAACTCGGCGCCGTCGATCGTCTTGTCGTTCTTCCGTTAAACGGACCATCAGGAGAGGGCGGGGGGCCATTGGCCTCCCGCCTGATCCGCGCTTGGCCTTAGCGCCATGAATCTCCCGATCCCCTCGATCATCCCGCCCGAAACGCGCCCGGCCCAAGCCGCGCGCGCGTCGCCAATTGTGGCGCGTTTGGCCGCGGCGCATGTCGAATCCGCCGGAAGGTAAAGCAGAAGCAAATATACTTGTTTCGGAGGCGTTGGCGTTAACGATTTGTTAACGCATTTACGCTTTGTCAACGCCTGCAAGAACGCGGCGCGCCTCGGCGCGCGATTCCGAAGGAGCAGGCGGTGGTTTCCAGTATTGTGCCGGGAGCGGTGGGCGCGGGTGTGCTCGGCGCCGACCTGCGTTTTGCGCGCCCGGGCGGCGCAAGCGATCCGCGCCAGGAACGCGCGGCCGCCGGCGACCGTGTCGAGATCAGCGCCGCTTCGCTGGCAGCGGTGCGCGAGAGCGTGCGCGCGGGCATTGCCCAAGCGCATCACGCGCTGGCCGTCGGCCATGATGTGCAAGCCACGCTAGTGAACATGCAAGGCTTGGCGCGCGCGGGCGGCGCGCAAGCCGATCTCGACGCGATGCTGAGCGCGCTGTCGCAACGGGTGGAAACCGCGATCGCTCAGGGCGCGCGGCTGCTGGCGGGCGAGGACCTGCAGGTGCAGGCCGAACCGGGCGCCTCGCCGCTGACGCTCAAGGGCGCCGATCTGCGGCTGCGGGACGAACCGAGCGAACGCGATGTTCTGGCCGTGGGCAAGCAGACGCGCCTCGACGACCCGGATTTGGCGCAAGCGCTGCAGCGTTCGCTGGAGACGCTGCAAGCGGCGATGGGTCAAATGCTGGAAACCGTGCAGGCGCTGGAAGCGCACCAGGGCTTTCTCAGCGCCGCCGAGGGCGCGGTCGCCGGTGTGCGCGGCGATCTCGACGCGGAGGGGGCGCGTTTGCTTTCCCTGCAGGTGCGCCAAGGGTTGCAGTCGATCGGTGCGGCGCCGATCGCCAATGTCGAGCCGCAAGCGGTGCTGGCGCTGTTCCGCGCCTGAACTTAGTGGCGACCCAGTTCCATCAGGTCGCCGGTGTATTCATCCCGGTTACGCCAGCGGCCCCACCAGGCCATGCCGGCGCGGTAGCCCTTGAAGCCGACGATCGCCAGCAATCCAAGCAACGACAACAAGGCGGTAGCGATGGCGCCGGCGAGTTCACGGGTCATGGTCAGCTCCCCGCGCGCGGCGGCGATCAAACGCCCGTCACGCTCCAGGCGCTTGCCCGCCGCCGCCGCGCGATCGCCGGCGGCTTGGGCCACCAGCGCCAGCTTCGGCAAGTCGCGCAAACCGCTGGCGTGGGTAAGCAGCGCCACCGCGCCGCCGGCTGAGGAGGCTTCGCTCATCAGCCCTATCTGCTCGAGCACGGTGCGGGCGCGGGCGACGCCTTCTGGCGAAGCGGCGACGCGAAACGCCGCGGTGGCGCTGGCGAACGCGTCGGATTCACTGGCGCTCGATTGCGCAAGCGCCGCGCGGAAATCCTCGATCGGCGCCGCCGCGGCCATCAGCGCGCCAATCTCGGCTTCCAGGCCGAGCGGGTAATCGTCGCGGCGGCTCGCTTCTAGCAGCGCCGCCGCTCCCAAGCTGGCGCGGGGCCCGAGATCACCGGCAAGGCCGAGGCGCAAACCAGTCAGGGTAAACTGCAGCGAGTCGGTTTCAGGTTGTGCCAACAACGCTTGCGCGAGCAGGGTGAAGTTTTCCGGGTCGTCGGCGCCGGTTTCGAGCGGCTTGGGCGCCTGGCGCTGTGAAAGCAGCGGCACGGTCTCCTCGTAGCGCGCGCGTATGCTGGGCGACAGCAGCTGCAGCGCGGCGGCTTCAATCGCGGCGTCGGAGGCGTTGGCGGGCAGGTGGAGCTGGCTGGCGATGCGGGGCCCGAGCATGCCGCGCACGGAAATGAGGAAGCCGCGCGCCGCGTCGGGGTCTTCCGACATCAGCTCCATCGCCACCAGATCTTCCCATTGCCGCTGGCGATCGAAATCGAGCTGGATCACATCGCCATTCAGCTTTTCCACCCGCGCGGCGATGACTTGCGCGCCTGATTGCGAATATTCGTAGGCGTAAAGGTTATCGCGGGCGATGATGATATAGGCGCCGCCGGCCGCCAACGGGGCCAAAAACAGGCAAACGTTAAACGCAAGCGCACTCAGCACCCCATGCGAGCGCCGTCCTCGCGCCCGCGTCGGTCGCCATGCACTCGGGTTTTCGTGTCGCATCCCTCACCTTGAGTTACACCGCTACAAAACCCAGCCGCGACCGCGCTGCAACATGAAATGCAGGTAAGGCGAATTCATCCCCAGCGAGGAGCGGTAAAGCGCTCAGGCGGTGCGGTCGACGATGGCGGGGCTGGCGCTTGCGGGAGGCGAGAGCGCCCCGCGCGCGCCATAGGAGGCCGCGCCGCCGCGCTGGCGGACCACTTCCTCGGCCATGGCCTGAACCAAGCCTTCGGCGATCACCTTAACCGCGCCAAGCGCAATTTCATGCGCGGCCAGACACTCATGCAGCCGCGCCGTGCTCTCGCGCAATTGCGCCAGCAGCGGCGGCGGGGCGCTTTCGACCATGCCGCGATCTTGCTTAATTCGCGCGAGTTCAAGCCGGTAAGCGTTGGCGAGGCGGTTCTTCTCTTCGGCTTGCGCACCCGAATGCGCGGGCAGGCGCGCGGCGATGCAGCGCGTTTCCTCATCGATCAAACCGGCGAGCCGCTCGGTCATGATCAGCAATTGCTCGACCCGGTGCTTGGCGTCGTCAGCGATCAGCGCCATCGCCGGCCTCCGTATTGGGCATCTGCAAGCGCTGCAACTCGGCGACGATGCTGTCGGCGATGCCGACGCCGCCGGTGCGCGACAAGGCTTGCGCGTAGTGCTCGATCAGCATCGGGCGGAAAATCTGCTCGCCCATGCCGCCGCCGCCGAGGCCTTCGGTGTCGAGGCCCTCGAACATCGGCGCCAGCATTTCGGCGATGAACACCGCCTCGAACTCAGCGGCGACGCGGCGGGCTTCGTCCTGCGCTGGCGCCGCCGTGCCGAGCCGCATCGGCAGTGGCGCTCCCGCCAGCGCGATCGGGCCTTCGGCCATCACATCACCTCGATTTCGGCTTGAATGGCGCCGGCGGCCTTGAGAGCTTGCAGGATTGCGATCATGTCACGCGGCGACACGCCAAGCGCGTTGAGCCCGTTCACCAATTGCCGCAGCGGCACGCCGCCAGGCACCACCACAAGCCCGCCGGGCTCTTCATCGACGTTAACATTGCTTGAGGGAACCACGACGGTTTCGCCGCGGCTGAACGGCGCCGGCTGGCTGGCGAACGGATCTTCCTGGATGGAAATGGTGAGATTGCCCTGGGCGATGGCGACGGTGGACACCTTCACGCTCTCACCCATGACGACGATGCCGGAGTTTTCGTCGATAACGATGCGCGCGGCGGTGTCGACCTCTACTTCCAGGCTCTCGATCTGTCCCACCAGGGCGACCATGTCGCCGGAAAAGCCCTCCGGCCGGCGCAGCACTACCGCGCCCGGATTGGCGGCGCGCGCGGCTTGCGCGCCCACCGCTTCGTTGATGGCGGCGGCGATACGGCGGGCGGTGGTGAAGTCGGGATTGCGCAGCGCCAGGCGCAATTCCTGCTGTCCGGCGATGTCGAACTCGATTTCGCGCTCTACCAGCGCCCCCGAAGCAATACGCCCGCCGGTGAGCACGCCGCGCGACACCGAGGAACCGGATTGGCCAGCGGCGGCGAAGCCGCCCACCGCGAGCGGGCCTTGGGCCACGGCGTAAACTTGCTGGTCGGCCCCGATCAGCGGTGTGACCAGCAGCTGCCCCCCCGCCAGGCTGCGTGCGTCGCCCAAGGCGGACACGGTGACGTCGATGCGCGAGCCTTGCGCGGCGAACGGCGGCAAATGCGCGGTGACCATGACGGCGGCGACGTTGCGGGTATTGAGATTGCCGTCGGTGGCGTTAACGCCGAGCCGCTCCAGCATCGCCGCCAGCGCTTGGCGGGTCATCGGCGCGTTGCGCAAGCTGTCGCCGGTGCCGGCAAGGCCGACGACCAAGCCATAACCAACCAGTTGGTTCTCGCGCACGCCTTCGAAATCGGCGACGTCCTTGATGCGCGGCCCGGCATAGGCCAGCGGCGCGGCAATCGGCGCGGTCATCGCCGCCGCCGAAGCGAAGGCGAGCAGGGCGGAGCGCGCCAGGCGCTTGGACAAAGTCATGGCCGCGATAGGCGCCTAGTTTGGTTAATGCCGCGTTCAATCCGCTTCTTAAGGAAAAGGAAACAGCAGCGGCCGATGCTGCACGCCATGAAAATCGAAAACGGCGGTCGCATCACGCCCCTGGGCGGGCAACGCCGCGCCAGCGCCAGCGCGGCGCCGGGCTTTGCCCCGGAACTAGGCGGCGGCGAACGCGTGGCGGGCGCTGGCGGCGTCGGCGGGGTCACCGCGTTGGACGCCATCCTGGCGCTGCAGGGCGATGAAACCCCGTCGCGGCGGCGTGCGCGCCAGCTCCGCCGCGGCGGGCAGGCGCTGGAGGCGCTGGAACAACTTGAGCATGGCCTGGTGCTCGGCCGCGCCCCGGTTTCGCTGCGCGCCCAACTCGACACGCTGCGCCGCGCCGGCGAGGCGACCGGCGAGCCCGGCCTCGATTCGGTATTGCTCGAAATTGACACCCGCCTGGCGGTGGAGGCCGCCAAAATGGACCGCATGGCGGGGAGAATTTGAACCTTGGGGGCCGCAAGGAGGCCGCAATGTCGTCATTTAAGCTTAAGATTCTAGACAAACTTTGGCGCCGTCCTTGCTCCATGGACGCGCCCGAGGGGCAACGCTATAAGGCGGCGCCGCTTGGGGGCGGAGGGAGCGCGGACATGGGCTCGACGATGACCAAAGAGTATCGCCCAAGCGAGGACGAGCCGTTCATGAATGAACGCCAGCTCGACTATTTCCGGCGCAAGCTGATTGCCTGGAGAGAGGAAATCCTCGAGGAGAGCCGCTCCACGATCGCCACGCTGCAGCAGGAAACGGTGGCGGAAGCCGATCTCGCCGACCGCGCCACCAGCGAGACCGACCGCGCGCTCGAACTGCGCACCCGCGACCGCCAACGCAAACTGATCGCCAAGATCGAGGAAGCCATGCGCCGCATCGACGACGGCTCCTATGGGTATTGCGAGGAAACCGGCGAGCCGATCTCACTGTCGCGGCTGGAAGCGCGCCCTATCGCCACGCTTTCGCTGGAGGCCCAGGAGCGCCACGAACGCAGCGAACGCGTGCACCGCGACGCCTAGGCGGTCCGATGCACGAGGCCGGGCTTTCGTTTCTGCATTTCGTATTTCTGCTAATTCTAGCAGGCGCGCTCAGCGCAGAGGCGTTCGTGCTGCGCTTGCCGTTGAGCGCGCCGGTGGTGCGGCTGTTGTTGCGGATCGACTTGTTCTACGGGCTTTCGGCGATCGGGCTGCTGCTCGCCGGGGCGGCGCGGGTGATGTTGGGCGCGAAGGGCTGGGAGTTTTATCTCGCTCAGCCCTTCTTCTGGGCCAAGCTGGCGCTGTTCGGGCTCATTGGCGTAATGTCGATCTGGCCGACCTCGGCGTTCTTTCGCTGGACCAGGGCCTACAAGAGCGCGGCAGATTTCGCGGTGCATGAGGCTGACCTGAAACGCGTGCGCCGCCTGGTCATGGCCGAGTCGCACCTGCTGGCGCTGGTCGTGCTGTTCGCGGCCTTGATGGCGCGCGGGATCGGCGCTTAAGCCGCCGGCTCGACTTCCGCATAGCGCCAGTCGCGCTCGCGCCGCACTGCACGGGCGATTTCCTCGGGCTCGAGCTTGCCGTAAAGCGCCTGCCAGCGGAAATAGGTCGCCTCGGAGACCCCCAAGGCCCGGATCCCCTGCGATAAGGTCAAGCCGTCCTGTCGCGCCGCTCGCACTTGCGCGAGCGCCCCAACGATCTGTTCCGGCGAATGCCACTTCCAGCCCATAATCGCGCCCCGCTCGCTCTCACTCCCAATAAGAGGACGGTATGGGAGCGAACTTAGCAGGATTATTACAAACAAATAACGCCGTTGTTATTTACGCTCAGCGCGCGAATTTGGCGGGGTAGTATGCGGTTATTCCCTCACCAGGGGCTGAGCGCGTCGCCGATCCGCTGGCCCCAGCCGGGGCGTTGTACGGCGCTGATCTGGCCGCGGCCGCCATAGGAGATGCGGGCCTCGGCGATTTCGGTGTGGTTGATGGTGTTGGAGGAGGTGATGTCTTCGGGGCGGATGACCCCCGAGACGGTCAATTCGCGTACTTCGCCGTTGATGCGCACCTCCTGGCGTCCGGCCAGCACCAGATTGCCGTTGGCCAGCCGATCGACGATCACGGCGGCGACGGTAAGCTCGATCTTTTCGGCCCGGTTGATGGCGCCGTTGCCGTTGTGGGTGGATTCAGATTCCGCCGTCACGAGATTGGCGGGGTCGGTCCCCAGCGCGCTGCCGATGGTATTTTCCAATCCGAAGAAATTGGAGAAGCCCGACGAGGTCGAGCCGGTGCGCGAGCGGTTGGAGCTGTTGGAGACCTCGGCGCGATCGTCGATCTCGATCAGCACGGTGAGAATGTCGCCGACGCGCTGGGCGCGCTGATCGTTGAAGAAACTGCGCGAACCGGAGCGCCAGAGCGAATTGGCGGCGGCCGGCTCATAGGCTGCGGCCGCCGGCTGCGGCATGGTTTGCTGCGCCCCCCCGGTCAGCGCTTCTGGGCTGCCGACCGGATTCAGATCCGGCGCCGCTAGGCCGCGGCGGGCGGCGGCGTAAGCCTGTCCCGGCGCGGCCAGGGCATCCTGGGTGAGTTCGCCGGCGTTAAGGCTGGCGCAGCCGGTGATTCCGGCGGTGAGCGCGATCAAGGCAAGATTGCGCATTGCGGTGTCCTTGCTCATGGCGTCACCGCGCGCGCCGCGCCCGGGCCGGTCACCACCGCTTCGATGGTGCGGTTGGAACTGGTGTTGAGAAAGCGGATGCGTTGTCCGAGCGCGCCGTTCTCGGCGGCGCGCAGGCCGCTCATGCCGAGATCGATGCCCGGCTGCTGGAACACCACCGTGACCAGGTCGCCGCGGCGGATGACGGCGCCGGTTTGCGTCGTCTGCAGCGCGGAGGTTTCCGTCGGTTGCGGTGCGGGCAGGGTGGCGCGCATGCCGGCGGGGCGGACCACGCGCAGCTCGGTGAGATTCGCCGGCGGGGTCCAGTCAAGCCCGGCCGCGGCAGCGACGGCGACCAGCAACGACGCCGGCAAACTCGCAGTCTGTCCCGGCGCTGGCGCCGGGGCGATGGCGCGGCCCGCGATTGCCGCCGGCGCATTGGCGAACACATCGCCAAGCGTGACCGAGGGCCCGCTGGCCTCGGCGCGCGTGCGCACCGTCACCGGATCGGCGAACGCCGCGCCGGCGAACGAGAACAGCGAAGCTAGCAGAGTGAGTAACCGTGTCATCGTGGGCCTCAGCGCATTTGCGTGGTCGATTGCAGCATTTCGTCGGCGGCGGTGATCACGCGCGCGTTCATTTCATAGGCGCGTTGCGCCACGATCAGCGCCGAGATCTCCTCCACCGCATTGACGTTCGACAATTCGAGAAAGCCTTGCATCAAGCTGCCGACCCCGGGCGAACCGGGGGTCGCCACGTTTGGCGCGCCAGAGGCCGGCGTCTCCAGATACAGATTGTCGCCGATGGCTTCGAGCCCGGGGGGATTGATGAAGGTGGCGAGCTCCAATTGGCCCAATTGCTGCGGCGCGGCCTGGCCGGTCAGCGTCGCTTCGACGATGCCGTCGCGGGTGATCTGCACCGCGCTGGCTTCCGGCGGCACCGTGATCGCCGGTTCGATAGGATAGCCGTCGGAGGTGACGATCTGGCCATCGGCGTTCACAGCCAGATTGCCGGCGCGGGTGTAGCCGGTCTGGCCCGAGGGCAGGGTGATTTGCAGGTAGCCGCGTCCGTCGATGGCGAGGTCGTAGGGATTTCCGGTCTGGCCGATGCCGCCTTGTTCGGTCACGCGCCCGACCGCATCGGCGCGCACGCCGGCGCCGATCTGGATGCCCAGCGGCAGGATCGAGCCGGAGGCCGACGAAGTCGAGCCGGGGCGCTCCATGTTCTGGTAGAGCATGTCCTGAAACTCGGCGCGCTGGCGCTTGTAGCCGGTGGTGTTCATGTTCGCGATATTGTGCGAAATGACATCGACGTTGAGCTGTTGGGCTTGCATGCCGCTGGCGGCGATGGAGAGGGCTCGCATTGACTGGGGACTCCTTTAGCGGCCGAGCCGCTCGATCGCGGTCCGACGCAGTTCGTCCGCACCCGAAACGATCTTGGCGGCGGATTGGTAGGCGCGCGATATTTCGATGAGCCTGGTGAGCTCGATGACGGGCCGCACGTTCGAACCTTCCAGCGCGCCTTGCACGACGACGCCCTCGAACTCACGGCTCGCTTGACCTTGCGCGTCCCAAAGGTTGTCCCCGACCTTTGAAAGCGCGCCGGGCGCGGCGAAGCTGGCCACGCCAATGCGGCCAGCTTCGACGCCAGCCACACGTATTGCGCCGTCACGCCCGATCGACGGGCTGTCGCCCTGCGGATCGAGCGTGATCGGCGCCCCCCCGGAGCTAAGGACGGCGCGCCCATCGCTGGTCACGAGCCGTCCATCCCCCGTAAGTGAAAACGCACCATCGCGCGTATAAAGCGGGCCGTTGGGGCCCTCGACCAGGAAAAAGCCATTGCCCTCGATGGCGATATCGAGCGGATTGCCGGTCATCGCGACCGGCCCCTGGCCCATGTCGCGCACCAGGTTGATATCGCGCACGAAGATGATGTTTTCCGGATCGTCGAGCGCATGCGCGCTGGTGCCGTCGTCGAATTCCATCGCCAGGGAATCGGCCTTGAAGCCATTGGTGGAGACGTTGGCGAGATTGTTGGCGCTCACGTCCATCCGCCGTTGCAGCACGCGTTGCGCCTGCAGGCCGAGCATAAGTGAATTATCCATCGCGGTTAACCATGCAAGGGCCGGGCCAAGCCCGCGGCCGTTGAAAATCAAGGCGCGGGCGGCGCCGACATGGTGAATTGCGACGCTTTTTTTGCCGGGGATGCCGGCAAGTTTTGCCGGGTCGCTACCAATCCTTAACCAGCACCGCGCACCAAGGACGCTCAAGCAAACCATGAGCGATTCCGCATGTTCGGTTTTCTGAAGAAGAAGAAAAAAGCCGGCGAAGCCGAAGCCGAGGCCGAGGCCGAGGTCGAGGCCGCAAAGCCTGACGCCGAGGGCGCGGAAGGCGGCGAAGGCGAAGCGCCGGCCAAGAAGAAGCTGTCGGGTAAGAAGCTGATTCTGTTCATCGTGTTGCCGGCGGTGCTGGTGCTCGGCGGCGGCGGCGCGGCCGCCTTCATGCTGCTGTCCGGCGGCAAGGCCGGCGGCGAACAGCACGCCGAAGCCGAAGCCGAGGCCGGGGGCCATGAGAAAGCCAAGGGCGGCCATGGCGGCGCCGAGGTCGAACCCGTCGCCGGTCCACACGGCACCACCATCAGCTACGGCGAAGGCGTGGTGTTCGTCTCCATGCCGGAGATGCTGGTCAACATCACCGGCGCCGACGGCCGCCCGGCATTTCTCAAATTGCGGCTGACGCTCGAAGCGGGCGACGACGCGGTGGTCGCGGCGCTAACCGAGCACGTGCCGCGCGTGGTGGATCAGTTCACCGGCTTCCTGCGCGAATTGCGCACCGACGATATCGCCGGCTCGGCCGGCGCCTACCGGCTGCGGCTGGAATTGCTGCGGCGCGTCAACATCGCCATCGCTCCCGCTCAGATCAGCGCCGTGCTGATCGAAGAAATGCTGGTGCAATAGATGGCCGCGAAAGCTGCAGAAAACAACGAGTGGGAGGCCGCGGGGAAGGGCGGCGAGGCCGAGCCCGCGGTCGAGCGCATCCTCAATCAGGATGAGATCGACAGCCTGCTGGGCTTTGGCGCCAGTGACGAGGATTCCAGCTCCAAGAGCGGCGTTCGCGCCATCATCAATTCGGCGCTGGTTTCCTACGAGCGCTTGCCAATGCTGGAAATCGTGTTCGACCGCCTGGTGCGGTTGATGACCACGAGCCTGCGCAATTTCACTTCCGACAATGTCGAGGTCAGCCTCGATCAGATCACTTCGGTGCGGTTCGGGGATTATCTCAACTCGATCCCGCTGCCGGCGATCATCGCCGTGTTCCGCGCCGAGCAGCTCGATAATTTCGGCCTGGTCACGGTCGATTCCAATCTGATCTATTCGGTGGTCGATGTGCTGCTCGGCGGGCGCCGGGGCGGGGCTTCGACCCGGGTCGAGGGCCGGCCCTACACCACCATCGAGCGCATGCTGGTGACGCGCATGGTCGAAGTGGTGCTGGCCGACGCCAAGCAGGCGTTCGCGCCGCTGACCGAGGTCACCCTGACGCTCGACCGCATCGAGACCAATCCGCGCTTCGCCGCCATCGCCCGTCCGCCCAACGCGGCCATCGTGGTGAAATTGCGCATCGACATGGAAGATCGCGGCGGGCGGCTCGAATTGCTGTTGCCCTATGCGACGCTGGAGCCGATCCGCAAAATGCTGCTGCAGCAATTCATGGGCGAGAAATTCGGGCGCGACAACATCTGGGAGGGCCACCTCGCCAGCGAATTGTGGAGCACCGAACTCGAAGTGCGGGTGCTGCTGGACGAGATCTCGCGTCCGCTCGGCGACGTGCTCGGCCTGAAAGCTGGCGACACCCTGATGCTCGACGCGCCGCCGGAATCGCCGGTGATCTTGAAATGCGGCGATGTTGAACTCGCGCGCGGCGCCGTCGGGCGCATGGGCCACGCGCTCGCCGTGCGCATCGACCGGCCGATCGCGCCAGCAACCCAGCAAGCCATGATGAAACTTGGAGGCAAGAAATGAGCCCGATCGCTTTTGCTTTGGAAATCGTGCTCGCGGTTATGTTGGGCGCGTGCTTGTTCTCGTTTTGGCGGCTGGACCGCAAGCTGGCGGCGCTGCGCTCGGGTCAGGACGGCGTGCGCGCCGCCGTCGCCGAACTGGTGCAGGCCACCGCGCAGGCCGAGACCGCGGTGCGGGCGCTGCGCGCCAGCGCCCTGGACGCGGGCCGCGATCTGCAGGCGCGCATCAATGACGCGCGCGCCACCGCCGAGCGGCTTGGCCTCGGCGCCGGCCGCTTGCGCACCGGCGGCGGCGACGTGCGGGCGCGGCTGTGAGCGTCGGCAAGAAACCCGCGGCCGCGAGCAACGTGCGGCTGCTGCCGGCGGCGATGGCGACGCTTGCGGCGCTGCTTGGGCTGAAGGCGGTGGCGATGGCCGAGACTTTGGCGGAAACCGCGCCGCAAGCGCATGAGCAGGGTGTTGCCCCGCCAACCGCGGGCGCCGCCGTCGCGCCTGCGAACGCAACCGCGCAATGTCCCGCGCCGTCGCTGGCCGAACTGGCCGGCTTGAGCCAAGCGGAAGTGCAGGTGCTCGCGGCGCTCTCGACCCGCCGCGAGACGCTCGACCGGCGCGCGGCGGAGTTCAGCGACCAGGACGAACTCATGCTCGCCGCGCAGCAGCGGCTGGATCAAAGGCTGGCGGACTTGCGGCAGCTGGAAGCGACGGTCAACGATCTGTTGGGCAATCTCGACGAGGCCCAGGAGCAACGCATCGCCGGGCTGGTCGATGTGTATCAGCGCATGCGCGCCAGGGACGCCGCACTGGTGTTCGATGGCCTGGACGATGAGGTGCTGGTGCAGGTGGCGGGGCGCATGCGCCAAACCAATTTGGCCGAAGTAATGGGCCGGATGCAGCCCGAGCGCGCGCGCCATCTTACGCAAATGCTGGCCGAACGCGCGCGTCCGCCAACCGGCGGCGCCGATCTGCTGACGCGGGCGCGCGGCGCGGGAGGCTAGCAGCGATTAACTCGGCGGCGCCGAGTTTAGGAGAGAATTGAATCTAGCGGTCATGAAATCCTCGCGCTCCCCCATCGCCATTGCCGCCGCGGCGCTGATCGCCGCGCCGCCTGCTTCGGGTCAGCCGCTGCAGCTGACGCCGCCACAGGAGATTCAGGCAGCTTCTTCGGCGCAAGCGGAAATTCCGCCCCCGCAAGCGGGTCCGCCCGCAGCGGTGCCAACGCAACTCACGCCAAACCTGCCGCCGCCGCCCCCGCCACCGCCGCCGCCGCCGCCGCCACCCCCGCCGCCGCCGCCGCCACCTCCGCCGCCGCCTCCACCACCGCCCCCACCGCCGCCGCCGCCGCGCATGGCGCCGG
>JANNQT010000092.1:0-15903 GCA_031400895.1 Alphaproteobacteria bacterium
AATCGACCCAAGCAACGCGCGATGGTGTCACGGCTTAGCCTAACTTTTGGGGGCCGGGGCCGCCCCCTTCGTTAACGCGACATCCTTCGCGCCAACCAGTTCTGACTACTTGCCCACGGACTCCGTGACAAGTCTTTCACCTCGGAAGCGAAACACTCAACTCCGCTCACCCATCGGCCGGCGGGCTCATGAGACGGGTCACCGGCATGCTGGCCCATCGTGGTCAGCAAAGGGAGGTAGAAATCGTCAGGGCTTAGGCGGTTTTCGACGAATGCGCTTTTCTTTTATCCGCCCCGCTTCAATGTGCGTGCATGCGCCTCGCATCGTTGGTTTGGATCACGTTCGCTGCGCCGGCGATGGGCGAGGAAATCGTTGTCACCGGTGAGCGCCGCCCGCAGAGCGTCGCGATGCTGGCTGGCAACACGGCGCGGATTGGCGCTGACGAATTGGCGCGCGTCGATGCGCAGGTGGCCTCCGAGGCGCTGAACCGGCTGCCGGGCGTCGCCATTCACCGCAACAACGGGGTGGAAAATCTGCCGGCGATCCGCTCGCCGGTGCTGACCGGCGGGCAGAGCGCGGGTTCGTTTCTGGTGCTGGAAGACGGCGTGCCGATCCGCGCGCCGGGCTTCGGCAACGTCAATGATCTGTTCGAAACCAGTTTGGATTTCGCCGCGGCGGTGGAGGTCGTGCGTGGGCCGGGGAGCGCGCTTTACGGCTCGAACGCGGTGCACGGCATCGTCAACGTGATCACCGTTGCACCGGGCGTGCGCGATGAGCGCTGGCATGCGCGGGTGAGCGCTGGCTCATTCGGGCGCGCGCAGGGCGCAGCTAGGTTGGCGTTCGGCGCGCGCGACGTAGATAATCCCCATCTCGGGTTTGTCGGCGTGTCTTCGACGCACGAGGACGGCTGGCGGGCCGAGTCGTCCGTGGATCAGCAGCGAGTGTTGTTCGGATGGGGCGCCCATCTAGGTGCGTGGAACTTGGAATCGCGTTTCGTGCTTCAAAACCTGAACCAGGAAACCGCGGCCTTCATCGAAGGCGCCGGCGCCTACGATTCGAGCGTGTCGGCGCGCGCCAATGCGGCGCCCGAGGCGTTTCGTGATCAGCGCTTGGCGCGGGGGCGGGCGACGCTGTCGCGCGATTTTGGCGACATGGAAGTGCGGGTGACGCCTTATGGGCGCTGGATTGACGCGGAATTGCTGTTGTCGTTTTTCCCCTCGCGGGCGCTGGAAACATCGGGGCAATCTGGCGGCGGCGTGCAGAGCGCGCTCTATTGGGACTTGGACGAAAACCTATCGCTCATACTTGGCGCCGATGGCGATGTCAGCGCGGGGCGCCTGCGCGAGTTTCAAGCGCGCGCGACGCAGCCGAACGGTTATGCGCAAGGGCTGCATTACGATTACACGGTCGATATGCGCGCGCTGGCGGCGTTCGCGCAAGTGCGGTGGCGCTTTGCGGAGGCGTGGAGCCTCACCGCCGGTTTGCGCGGCGAACGCGTGCGCTATGACTACGACAACCGCGCGCCGGATAGCGATGTCGGCCGCTTCCGCCGCGCCGGACCGCCAGGACGAATTCGATGCGGTGACGCCGAAACTGGGCTTGGTGTGGACTGCGGCGCCCGCCCAGGCGCTCTATCTCAATCTCGCGCGCGGAGCGCGGCCGCCGCAGATCACCGACCTCTATTCGCTACAAATTCTGCAAATTCCAGGCGCGCAGGAGGTGGAGACGATTGAGTCCGCCGAGCTTGGCTGGCGCGGCGCGCTTGGTCCGGCGCGGATCGAGCTTGCGGTGTATCACATGGACAAGCGTGACACCTCGTTCCGCAACGCCGACGGGTTCACGGTCTCGGACGGGCGCACTCGCCACGAAGGCGTTGAGCTTTCGGGCGATATCCCGGTTGGCGATGCGCTCATTGTGTCAGGCTGGGTCACTTATGCGCGCCACACCTATCGTTTTGCCGATCCCTCCGTGCGCGCCGGCGAAACGATCTTGCCCGGCAATGACGTTGATTCGGCGCCGCGCTGGATTTGGAACGCGCGGGCGCTGTGGCGGCCCGCCGCGCGCGTCGAGCTGGAATTGGAATGGGCGCACATGGGGCGCTATTTCACCAACGCGGAAAATACGCGGGCCTATCCGGGGCACGAGCTGTTCAATCTGCGCGCCGACTGGAAATTGCGCGAAAGTGTTTCGCTGTTCGCGGCGGTGCGAAATCTCACCAACACCGATTATGCTGAGCGCGCTGACTTCGCCTTTGGCAATGAGCGCTATTTCCCAGGCGAAGATCGCGGGGTCACGATCGGTGTTCGCGTATCGCGCTAGGATGTCGATGACGGCTTCGGCAAAGCGGCAAATGCAGACAGCGCGCGCGCGGGCCAGCGCATGGTCAATTATTGGCTCGGGGTAGGTCTCGCCCGGTGCGCGCGCGCTTGCCCGATATGCACGTGGCGATCGAACTGGGACGCTCTGCACGCCTCTGGATCTGCTTGGCGGCGGAGTCGAACTGCCCAGACTTGAGCCGGGCGACCTCGTCGCGGTGCGGCAATCAGGCGCCTATGGACCGACGGCGAGCCTAACAGCGTTCCTGAGCTACCCAAGCCCAGGCGAAATCCTGGTGTGACGCACGTGTTGGCCCGCGCTCCCTAATCCTCAATCCCTTCGTCCAGCAAGATCTCGCGTTTTCCCGCGCCGTTGGCGGTGGAGATGATGCCTTCTTTTTCGAGGCGTTCGACCAGGGTGGCGGCGCGGTTGTAGCCGATCGAGAGGCGCCGTTGCAGGTATGAGGTTGAGGCCTTGCGGTCGCGGCGGACGATCTCGATGGCGCGGTCGAACAGGTCGGAGTCCGAGCCGTCGCCGTCGAACAATTCCGGCTCGTCCAGGCCGGCGTTTTCGTTCGGCTCCTCGGTGACGTCTTGGCGATATTGCGGCGCGCCTTGCGCTTTCAGGATATCGACCACGCGCTCGACTTCGCCGTCGGTGACGAACGGGCCGTGCAAGCGGCGGATGCGCCCGCCGCCGGCCATGAACAACAAGTCGCCCATGCCCAGCAATTGCTCGGCGCCTTGTTCGCCGAGGATGGTGCGGCTGTCGATCTTCGAGGTGACTTGATATGAGATCCGGGTCGGGAAATTGGCCTTGATGGTGCCGGTGATGACATCGACGCTTGGGCGCTGCGTCGCCATGATCACGTGAATGCCAGCGGCGCGCGCCATTTGCGCAAGGCGCTGCACCGCCGCTTCGATTTCCTTGCCCGCCGTGATCATCAGATCGGCCATCTCGTCGATGACGACGACGATGTAGGGCATCTGCTCCAGCGGCAGTTCGCGGGTTTCGTAGATCGGCTCGCCCGAGGTTGGATCAAAGCCCGCGTGCACCGTGCGCTCAAGCCGCTCGCCGCGCTCCAAGGCTTCGCGGACGCGATCGTTGTAGCCTTTGATGTTGCGCACGCCGAGTTTGGACATGCGCCGATAGCGGTCCTCCATCTCGCGCACGGTCCATTTCAGCGCGACCACGGCTTTCTTCGGATCGGTGACGACCGGGTGCAGCAAGTGGGGAATGCCTTCGTAGACCGAAAGCTCCAGCATCTTCGGGTCGATCATGATGAAGCGGCACTCTTCCGGCGAATGGCGGTAGAGCAGCGACAAGATCATGGCGTTGATGCCGACCGATTTGCCCGAGCCGGTGGTGCCGGCGATGAGCAAATGAGGCATTTTGGTGAGGTCGGCGGCGAACGGGTCGCCTTCGATGGTTTCCCCGAGCGCGAGCGGCAGATCGCCTTGCGTGCCGGCGAAGGAAGGGGAGTTCAGCAGCGAGCGCAGGAACACGGTTTCGCGTTTGCCGTTGGGCAATTCGATGCCGATGGCGTTGCGGCCCGGGATCACGGCGACGCGCGCGGCGGTGGCGCTCATGGAACGGGCGATGTCGTCGGACAGGCCAATGACGCGCGATGATTTCACGCCGGCCGCGGGTTCGAACTCAAACAGCGTCACCACTGGGCCGGGCCGCGCGCTTAGCACTTCGCCTTGCACGCCGAAATCGGCGAGCACGCCTTCAAGCTGGCGCGACATGGCGTGCAGCGTTTGCGCGTCGGTCTGGTTGACGCGTTGCTTCGGCGTTGAGAGCAGATCGGTGTCGGGCAGTTCAAATGGGCGGCCAAAACGATAAGCGGCGGCGGGCGGCGTTTGCCGTTTCTCGGCGCGTGACTCGCGGGGGCGGCGCGGCTCGGCGGCTTCGGTGGGCGTTTGGCGGGGCGGAGCGCGTTGTTCTGAACGCTCTGGCCGCTCTCGCGCCGGCGGCTTTGGCGCCTTGCCGTGATCCTCGATGGGGCGGCGGTAGGCAGCTTCGCTGTCGTCGCGGCGGGTTTTGTCGGCGACATAACCGATCGCGCGTTGGGTGACCGCGCCGGCGCCGGTGGCGGCGCGGCGGGCCACGGCTGCGGCGGTGCGCACGTCTTCGGCGCGCACTTGGAACGCCCAGCCAGTCGCCAGCAATCCGCCGATAGCGCAGAGAATCCCGGTCAGCACATGCGGGAACGGCAGCCCCGGCAAGCTCGCGAGGCCGCCCATGATGCCGGCGACGCTGTCGCCAATCACGCCGCCGAAGCCGGTGGCGAGCGGCCAGCCTTCATAGGTTGGCAATGTCGAAGCAGCGCCGGCAAGCAACATGATGCCAAGCGAAGCGACCAGGATGCGCCGGCCATTGATCCGCGCAACCAGCTGACGGCGGGCGATGCGCAAGGCGCCGGCGGCGAGCAGCGCCGCCATGGCAAGGTGGGCGCCCGCGCCGAGGGCCTGGATGGCCAGATCGGCGACGACCGCGCCAGGTCCGCCGAAAAGATTGTGTGTCGCCCCGTCATTGGCGGTGTTGAGGCTTGGGTCTTCCGGCGTGTAAGTGAGCACCGCGCCCAGCCCATAGGCCCCGACAATGGCCGCGCCGACGGACAAAGCCGCGCGCTTCAACGCCAAGCGGCCAGCCGCCGAGGAGGCGACGGAGGGGATTCTTCCCCCAGAAGGATAGGCTTCGTCGGTCATGAAATGGGGGCGCCTAGTCTGCCGCTGTTCAAGGGCGGACTCTTGTCTCCATCGGTAAACGAGCAATGAAGATTCGCGCCGGAAGAGGGTTACCGCCTCATTCATGCGACGATCGCGCAACGTGTGGTTAACAATAGTAAAAAGGGCCCGGTTGCGCGCGGACGCCGCATCGACGCCAGCGCCGCGCGGGCGCTATCGTTTGGCATGAGCAATGGAGCGTTCGACGCCGACGTGCTGATCGGCGGGGGCGGCCTGGTGGGGCCGACGCTGGCGCTGGCGCTCGACCAGGCTGGGCTTTCGGTGATTGTCGTCGATGCGGCTAAACCATCCGAGACCCTAGCAGCGAGCTTTGACGGGCGCGCTTTCGCGATTGCGTTTTCTTCGTACCGGATGTGGCGGGCGCTCGGCTTGGGCGATGCGCTGGACGCCGCCGCCCAGCCGATCGCGCAAATCATGGTGACGGACGGTGATTTGCGCGGCGGCGGGCGCCGAGGCGGGCCTTCACTGCTGCATTTGCATTTCGACGGCGCTGAACTTGGCCAAGGAAGCGAGCCGCTTGGACTGATGCTGGAGGCGCGCCACGTTCGGGTCGCGCTCGTTGCGGCGATACGCGCGCGGCCATCGATTCAGATGATCCAACCGATGTCAGTGACGGCGATCGCGCGCGATTCCGCGGGCGTCACCGCGAGCTTGGCGGACGGAACGCGTTTGCGCGCGCCGCTGCTGGTTGGCGCTGACGGGCGCCGCTCGTTTGTGCGCCAGGCTGTCGGCATCCGCACCATCGGTTGGGATTATCCGGTGACGGCGATTGTCGCGACCATCGCGCATGAGCGCGGGCATGACGGCGTCGCACATGAGTTTTTCTTACCGAATGGACCGTACGCGATTTTGCCGCTGAAGGGCGACCGCTCGAACATCGTCTGGGCCGAACCGCGCGCCGCGGCTGAGGCGCTGCTGAAGATGCCGGAACACGATTTCCTCGCGGAATTGCGCCGACGCTTCGGCGATTTCTTGGGCGCGCTTTCGCTCGAGGGGCCGCGCTTTGGCTATCCGCTGTCGCTGCAAATGGCCGAGCGCATGATCGACGCGCGCGTGGCGCTCGCCGGCGATAGCGCACACGGCATCCACCCGCTGGCGGGCCAGGGTTTGAATTTGGGGCTGAAGGATTGCGCGGCGCTGGCCGAGTGCATCGCCGACGCCGTAAGCGTGGGGCTCGATCCTGGCGATGTGTCGGCGCTTGAGCGCTATCAGCGCTGGCGGCGCTTCGACAACATCACAATGGCGCTTGGCATGGAGTTTTTCGACAAGCTGTTCTCCAACGACATCGCGCCGCTACGCGCAGCGCGGCGTTTGGGCTTGGCTGCCGTCAACGCCGCAGGTCCCGCGCGGCGCTTCTTCATGAAATACGCCGGCGGCGCCGCGGGCGATCTGCCGAAATTGCTCAGGGGTGAGAGCTTGGCGGCGTAGGCGGCTGGCTCACCAGGCGATACGCGCCGGTGGCGCGGCGGAACGGCGAGGGCCAGCCTCGGAACAGGCGCTCGATTTGGCGTGCTTCGGTGACGGTGCAATTCTTGCGACCCTCGTCAAACGTGACGCCGAGCCGGCGCAGACGTGAGGCGGAGAATTCCTCGCAGCGCGGCAAGTATTGCGTGAGCCGCGCGCCGCTGCGGCGCATCAAGAAATAACTCGGGCGGGCTTCGTCGCCTTGGACGATCCACCAATTGCGTCCCATCGGCACGAACAGCGCATGTGAGATGTCGCCGCCCGGATCGGTGACCTTGCAAGACGCGCCATCGGTCTCGAACAGGAATTGGCCGGGCGTTCCCTCGTCGATTTCTTGGTAGAGCGTGGGCGTTTCGAACGGACATTTCCCGCGCGCCTCATCAAACACTGGGCCGTTCGAGCTGAAACAGCCCGCCAATGCAAGCGCCAGCCCCAGCACCGCCCATTTGCGCATCGCCGCCTCCATGGATGCCAACGACGTTGCGCCCGCTTTGCGGCTGCGTTGGGGCTTAATGGTGGAAGAAAGCCGCGTTTTACGCCTCATCCCGCAGCGCGCGTTGGGCTAGGGTTTCGCGGTAGAGCGCTAGGCGTTCGTCGCGGTCGCGGCCGAGTTCGTAGAGCAGGTCCCACGAATAGAGCCCGGTGTCGTGGCCGTCGTCGAAGACGATGCGCACGGCGTAGCGGCCCACGGCTTCAGCGCGCACCACGCCGACATTGGCCTTGCCGCGCACCGGCGGCGGCGCTGCGCCGCCATGGCCCTTGTTCTCCGCCGAGGGACTCTCCACGCGCAGCAGCTCGAACGGTATTTCGAAACTGGCGGAATCGTCGAAGGCGATGCGGAGCAGTTTGACGGCGCGGTCAAACACAAGGTCCGTCGGCCAAGGGCGGCTGGTTGCAAGCTCACTCATTCTTCGGGTCCCAATTCGCGGGCTTCATCGATCAGCATGATCGGCGCCCCGTCGCGCACCGGGTAGGCGAGGCGCGCCGCAATGCTGACAAGTTCCTGGCGGGCTTTGTCATAGCGCAGCGGCGTGCGCGTGCGCGGGCACACCAGCACTTCAAGCAGCTTGGGATCGACATCGCTCATTGCAGCGGCCTTTGCGAATCGCCCGAGGCGGAATCCCATTCCAGCAGCGCGATCAGCGCGCGGCAGCGTTGCTCGAGCGACACCGCTTCCAAGAGTGCTTGTTTGGCGGCAGGGTCGAACGGGCAGAGCTGGGCCGCGAGATTGACGATTGTTTCGATGGGCGCTTTGTCAACGGCGGACCAATCAACTTGAAACCCCTGCAGCGCCGCATAGGCGCGCAGCGACGCCATCAATTGCTCGCGATCGATGCCGCGTCCGTTCGCTTGGCTGAAATCATCGGCGAACTCATCATAGCTGACGAGGGCTTGGCGATAAGGCGCGGCGGCTTCGATCTCGTGCTCTAGCGTGAAACGGCAAACACCGGTGAGCGTGATGAGATAACGCCCGTCTTCGGTCTCGGTGAAGGAGGTGATGCGCCCGATCGCGCCGACATCGGACAATCCTGGGACGGTCTCGTTTTCCTCACCGGTCGCGGGCTGGATTACGCCGATCAAGCGGTCGCCGGCCAGCGCGTCATCGACCATGTTGAGGTAGCGCGGCTCGAAAATGTTGAGCGACAACGCCGAGCGTGGGAACAGCAATGCGCCGGCGAGCGGAAACAGCGGGATCGTCTGCGGCAGATCCGCGGGCTTGCGATATCCGAACGCGCTCATGAGAACAGGATCGCCGAGAGCTTGCGGCGGCCTTGTTTCGCGATGTCGGACGCGAGGCCCGCGGCCTCGAAAACCTTGATCAATTGCTTGCGCGCGGCGTCCTCGTTCCACTCTCGGTCCTTGGCGATGATCGCGAGCAAATGCTCGGTGGCGGCTTCCAGATCGCCGCGCGCGGAGAGCGCGACAGCAAGATCATAGCGCGTTTGCAGGTCGGCGGGGTTGGCCTCCACCTGTTGCAGCAACGCGCGCGGATCGCCCGCATCGGCCGCGCCTGCCGCCAGTTCAAGCGCCGCGCGTACGCCGGCGATGTCGGAATCGCCCGCTTTTTCCGGCGGCGCCAGATCGAGCACGGCGCGCGCTTGCTCGGTGTCGCCGGTGCTGAGATAGGCGCGCGCCATACCGGCGATCGCCTTGGTGTTGGCCGGGTCCATTTGCAGCGCCATGGCGTAGGATTGCGCGGCGCCGCCCAAATCGCCCAGCGAGAGGCTCTCGGCGGCCTGATCGAGCAGCGCTTCGATATCCTCGTCAGCGCCGGCGCCAGCGAGGCGGTCCACGAACAGCTTGATTTGGCTTTCAGGAACGGCGCCCATGAAACCGTCAATGGGGCGGCCCTTGTCGAAGGCATAAACCGCCGGAATCGATTTGACGCCCAATTGGCCGGCGACGCCCGGGTTTTCGTCGATATTGATCTTGACCAGCCGCACTTTGCCTTTGGCGGCGCGCACGGCTTTTTCGAGTGGTGGCCCAAGGGTTTTGCACGGCCCGCACCACGGCGCCCAGAAATCCACGATCACCGGTGTTTCACGCGAAGCCTCGATCACGTCGGCCATGAAGGCCTGGTCGGAGCCGTCTTTCACGGGGTCGGAGAGGGGCGGGGCTGCGCCATCGAGAAAAGTCATAAGGGGGTGGTCCTGCAAGTGGCGGAAAAATTCAGCTCTCTATGTGGGCGGAACGCGCGCTCGGTTCAATCAGACTTGGCGCGCCTGCGGCATCGAAGGCGATGCGGATCGGCGTTCGGCCCAGAGCGGTGATGAAATCCAGCATGCCGGCGGCGCTGATGGCAGTGGTCGCGTCGTTGCGGAGCGGGTGAAAATTGACCTGGCGATGCGCGAAGAAGCCTTCGTCGAGCAACAGGGTCACGTGGCGCTCGGGGTCGTTGATCAGCGCGAACAACGTCACCGCGCCGGGGGTCACGCCCAAAAGCTGCATCAAAAGCTCGGATGAGCCAAAGCTGAAGCGCGCAGCGCCAATCAGCTTGGAGACGGCGTTCAGGTCGATAGCGCTATCGCCAAGCGCGCAGAGCAGGAACAACGCGCCTTTTTTGTCCTTCAGGAACAAATTCTTGGAATGGCCGCCGGGCATTTGCGCTTTCAGGTCGGCGCCTTCCCCGACGGTGAAGACGGGCCGGTGCGGCGTGGTCGCGTGGGCGATGCCCAGGGCGTCAAGCCGGGCGAACAAATCCTCGGGCGTGGCGGGCGCGCGCATCGCTCCCCTTGGCGTATCGGGCCTGAAACGTCTAGGGAGGGGGGATGAAACTCACCTGTTATCAAGTCGATCCGCAGCCGGCGGAGATGGTCCCGGGCCGGCCTGATCGTGATTGGATGGACAAATTCTCCGACCGCCACCCGTACCGGTGCCTGCCGCTGGTGGTGGCCAACACGACCGGCTGGGAGCTGCTCTCGCCGGTTTCGTTCACCGCGACGTGGAACGGCGGCCCGCGCTGCGAGGACATCCGCCTCGATCCCGACGGCGACACCACGCCGGAATTGTTGAAGCGCTGGGCGGTGTCGCATTTTTCTGGCGGCGTGCTGACCTTCCACACCGGCTGGCTGTTCCGCACCGATCCAGGTTGGGACGTCTGGGTCGGCGGCCCGCCCAATTGGATCAAGGATGGCGTGCAGGCGCTGACCGGCGTGGTGGAGACCTATTGGCTGCCGTTTCCGTTCACCATGAACTACCGCTTCACGCGCCCGGGCTTTGCTTCGTTCAAGAAAGGCGAGCCGTTCGCCTTCATCACGCCGATTCCGCACGAAGCCATCGACGCGGTCCAACCGATCATGAAATCGATCCACGATGATCCCGAACTCAAACGCCAGTACGACGCCTGGGGCGAAAGCCGCACCAATTTCCTGAACAAGCTCGGCGACAAGGATTCCGAAGCGGTGAAACACGGCTGGCAACGCGACTATTTTCGCGGGCGTACGCCAGAAGGCCACCTCGCCCCCGACAGCCACGTCAATCGCCGCAGGCTGAAGCCGCCACGCAAGGCGGAAGAGGGGGAATAACATGCAGCGTCGCGACTTCGTCGTGGGCGCCGGCGCGTTGTTCGCCGCCACATCGCTCCCGGGCGCGGCGCTGGCGCAAGACGCCGGCATTTCACGCGCCGCGCGCGCGCTTTATCGCCGCGCCACCGTGCTCGACTGCAATCTGGGCCCGCCCATTAGTTCTGATCAATTGCCGCTGCCGCAAGTTGTGCTGGATACCGCCCGCAATTCCGGCGTCTCGGCCATCAAAACCTCAATCGGCGGCTTTAATGCGTCGTTCGAGGATACGCTGGCGGAACTCGCGTTCTATCAACGCGTGGTCGAGGCCCACCCCGAACATTTCATGCAAATCCGCACAGCGGCCGACATCGCCTTGGCTAAGCGCACGCGCAAGCTCGGCATCATCTTTTCGTTCGAGAGCGTGGCGGCGCTCGAAGACAAGATCGATCGCATCAATCTGTTCCGCGATCTCGGCGTGCGGGTGATGCAGCTGTCGTACAATTTGCCCTCGCCGTTTGGCGCCGGCGTGCTGTCGCCGCCAGGGGCGACGCTGACCGAGCTTGGCCGCGAAGCGGTCGCGCGCATGAACGAAAAAGGCGTCGCGCTTGACCTCAGCCACGCAAACCCCGCGACGAGTGCGGCGGCGATGGAGACCTCGGCCAAACCAGTGCTGATCACGCACGCGGGCTGCGCTGGCGTCCATCCCCATCCCCGCCACAAGACCGACGAGCAGCTTCGCGCCCTCGCCAACAAAGGCGGCGTTATCGGCATCTACGATTTGTTTTTTCTCGCACCGCCGCCGCGTCAGCCCAACATTGACGATTACATCGCCCACATGGCGCATGCGCTGAACGTTTGCGGCGAAGACCATGTCGGCATCGGCAGCGACACCAGTTTCGTCGCGTTCGAACTTTCGGACGCGGACCGGGCGGCCTGGGTCGCCGAGACCGAGCGCCGCCACACCGCTGGCGTCGCCGCCCCGGAGGAGGACGGCCGCTTGCCTTACACGGAAGGGCTCAACCGGCCCGACCGCGCGCTGGTGATCGCCGATGCGCTGCTCAAGCGGCGCTTCCGCGCCCGAGTGGTGGAGAAAGTGCTGGGGGCCAATTTCGCCCGCGCCTTCGCGGAAATCTGGTAAGGCGCGGGCCGGCGCGCCCACCGCCCCTTGCGCGCCGCGCGCCCCTCTGCGATATGAGCGCCCTTCTCAGGCGCGGGGCACTAACCCACGCCACCCAGGATGCGGGCGTAGCTCAGGGGTAGAGCACAACCTTGCCAAGGTTGGGGTCGTGAGTTCGAATCTCATCGCCCGCTCCAATTTACGAAATAAATGCAGAAACTTAGCCGACGATTGAAATCGCCGGCGAGCTGCTGATCTTGTATTGGGGTGGAATTGGGGCACACGCACGCGGTGCTGCCGAAGGCGGCGGATGCGTCCAGATGCGTTGCAAAAGCGGCATCACCCCAATTCCAAGGCGCACCGAGCCCACAAGCGACCACTTCCGAAGCGCGCGCGACGTGTTGCAGTGAATGTGATCAACGATACAACTCGGCGCAGTAAGTGATGCGCGGCTATAAGTTTCGCGGCCTGATTAAGGGGGATCGTGATCGTGAAATTGCATCGGCTCTGGACTGGGGTGATCGCATCGGCGATTGCCGGGGTATGGCTTGTGCTCGCGCTGCCGGCGGCTGGCCAGGAGCCAGAGGCGTGGAGTGCCAGCGAGGTCGTGGCGCTAGAGAACGGCTTTTGGTTTGACGGAGAGCAGTTTCGCGCCCGTCAGGCGGTCTACATCATTGCCGGCCGCTTGGAGACCAGCCGGCCGAGGCGGATCGATCGCCGCGTTGATCTTGCAGGCGGATATGTGATTTCGCCGTTCGGCGATGCGCACACCCATCACTATGACAGCCCCTTCCAATTCCCGACGCAGCGCGGCGCCGATCTGAGAGCGGGCGTTTTCTACGCCATGACCATGACGGCGCCGGCACTGAGCGTCGCGCGCATCAGGGCGCAGTTCGCGGGACCGGACAATGTCGATGTGCGGACATCGCTCGGTGGCATAACTGGGCCAGAGAGTCATCCTGCTGAAATCTACGAGGCCCTCGCGCTAGGGTATTACACGTTTGAACAGCAGCTTGCGCACCAGGCAGAAATTCGCGCGAGCCGAAGCGAGAACGGCAACGCCTACCATGTTGTTTCAAACAGGGATGAACTCGACGCTGCTTGGGACAGACTGAGCGGTCAACGCCCGGATTTCGTGAAAGTATATCTCCGTTCGAGCGAACGCTATGCTGAAGGGTGGGGTAGGTGGGGCCCTGGGGGCGGACTCGATCCAGCTCTTCTTCCTGCTGTGGCCGAGCACGCACGCGGGGCAGGGCTTCGTTTGGCGGTGGCGGTGAGTTCGGTCAGCGATTATCGCGCGGCGCTGGCGGCCGGCGCTTCGCTCGCGACGCACCTTCCCTGCTACCAGGACACCGAGATCGATGGCGCGGACAATCCTTATTTCGACGCGCCCGCCGATGCAGAATGTCAGCTTTTGCGTGCGGATTCTCGCGCTGCGGCGCGTCAGCGCATGGTTTCGATCTTGATCACGAGCGAATGGGCGAAACCCTCGGCGCTGCGCGGGCAAAGGTACCTCGACTGGGAAGGTCGCAATGTCGCTTTGCTTGAAGCCGCAGGCGCGCCCTTGGCGATCGGTTCCAACGCGTACGGCGATACTGTGATCGCCGGGTTGATCGAGCAAGGCCAGCGGCGCTTGTTCGGCGTCGCGCGCCTGCTGCGGTTGGCGACCATGGACACGCCGCGGGCTATTTTTCCGGAGCGTCGCGTAGGGTGCCTGCGCAGCGGCTGCGAAGCGAGCTTTCTGGTGCTCGAAGCCAATCCACTGCTCGGCATGGCGGCAATTCGCGATATCCGCTGGCGCGTGAAGGACGGCGTCCTGCTGAGCGCTGAAGCGATTGCGCCGCCGTCCGAGTGACGCATCTCGGCGAACTCGCGAGGGCAACATTGCGTCTACTTACGGCGGCGTGAGCACGAGGGCGGCGAGGAGACCGGGCGAAAGGCGCGTCCTGCCCTGGGATGAACCCTCAGGTCGCTGATGCGCTCAATGCCTGTCTATGGTAATGATTTGTCGATGGGACGGTACCTGGCCCTGTGGACCTATCTCTGAGGCTTCGATAAGAGCGCGTACTGCTCGGCGGATGGAGATCGCCAAGCAGGCCGCTGAGAAACGCGGGTCGAGCTCAAGAGCGTCGCGTTGCTCATTTTGCACCCTAGGCGCGGCCCTTGAACTGGTTACTCAATGCCTCGTCACTGCCTGATGCGTCCAGCCAGATACCAAAGAACGCTCGCTGAAATCCCGGCCATCGAATTTCGCACCGTTGGCGGCCATTGAAATAGAATCTTGCGGTGTTTGTTCCCGTACTGACGCCGGTAATTCGATCGCCTGGTGCAACATCAGCAAAGCATGCGCTAAGAGGCGCTGCCAGCGGCGCCAGCGTTGCTGCATCCCCGGCGCCGCGGCCAGACATCTCCGAGAGTGTACGGTTGGTCAAATCTTGTGCGGAGAATCGGCGCCTATATGTGAGTGTCAGTGCAAACGGCTCATCCCAAACGAACACGCCGGTCTCGCTCCAAAGCGCGGCATCGAAAAGTCGCCAAGCCAAGAATTGGTACTGTGCCTCTCCGACTTGTCTGGCGGACGGTGCCATTTGCTCGACTTCGGTCGGTCTTTCCGCCACCGCATTCGCAAACGCGGGGACTGCAGTGAAGGCCGCAGCTATAGCTATGGTGCGAAAGAATGTCATGGCGTCGCTGCGCTCTCGGCGCCTTCAGTCATCGCTGCTGGCAAATTGTTATCGGTCGGACTTATGCGCAAATACACCGAACCGACACGGACGCCAAACCATCCGATTGTAGCTTCGTTGAGCACGTCGCCGCGGCTGTCCAAGACCATGACATCGCGAAACCGCACTTGGCGACCGCGTCCGTTCTCGGATGGCAGCACGATGTTATATTCCAAGCGGAATGCGCGGCCGTCCTGGTAACCCACGGCCTCTCCGACCACATCTTCACGTGTTCCCACATAGCGGCCAGGTGCAATGCGTGCGAGCCGCCAAGTCTTGCGATCGCGTTCCCCGTCGTCGAACTCAAAATCTTCAACCAGGGTCAAGGTCGCGCCGTCCCAGCTTCCGTTCAGGTGAGCGGTAAACCCTCGTCGAACGCCTGTAATGGCTCTAAACTCGCCGCGCGCCACGCTGGCTCCTGCAAGATCGCGTTCGGCCAGGAACGCCGCGTCTGCGGCTTCGGCGGGGATGGGGGGGCGCGTGGCGCACGCGGCAGCAAGAGCGGCGATCATGATAACGGCGGCAACCTTGAGAGAATGTGACATGTGAGCGATACGCCGCTCCGGCGACGCCAGATCACCGGCCGAGTCGCATGCTCTCAAAAAAGCGATTCTTGTCTGACTTGAGGATTTGAGAAACCGCGCAATTTCGTGAGCGTACGTCGCCGACTTCCTCGCAGGGGCGCAAATCCGAACTGCACGGTCGGCCGTAGAGCTCTCATACGCAGCATTTTCTGGCGTTACGGAGAAACCCATGCCTCAATACAAATCCCTCGCATTGACTGCCGCGGCTGCGGCGTTGCTGACGATAGCTGCCTGTGCGCCATCGGGTCAGACTAACGCAGCCGACCCGGCAGCGACCGAACAAGCCAGCAGCGGCGAGACCGCGATGGTCTCCTCCAATATTGTGGAGACGGCCGCAGCTTCGGAAGATTTTTCAACATTGGTGGTTGCCGTGCAAGCGGCTGGCCTTGTCGATACGCTGTCGAGCCCGGGCCCGTTCACTGTATTCGCGCCCACCAATGCGGCGTTTGACAAGTTGCCGGCTGGTACTGTGGCGTCGCTCACGCAACCAGCCAATCAAGCATCGCTTTCTCGCATCCTCACCTATCACGTTGTGTCGGGACGAGTGACCGCAGCGGACTTGATCTCGCAGATTACTGCCGGAGGCGGTCGAGCTTCCATCGTTACTGTAGAAGGTGCGGCGCTGACGGCGTCTCTCGTGGGCGGCAATGTCGTAATAACTGATACCGCTGGAGGTGCAGCGACCGTCACGACGGCTGACCTGTCGCAGTCGAATGGCGTTATTCATGTCATCGACACTGTGTTGATACCGCCGGCGAGCTAGTTCTCACTGGCATGCACCAAGCGCTGTTTCGAAATCGCGAAACTGATCCTCCCCCGATTTGGTGGACGCCCGTGTTAAGCTCGGAAGGGCTTGAAGGGGTGTTCAGTGAAGACGACCAAACGGAAGCGGCGGATATTCACGCCGGAGTTCAAGCGCCAGGCGGTGGCTCTGTTCGAGAGCTC
>JANNQT010000093.1:0-9352 GCA_031400895.1 Alphaproteobacteria bacterium
CTTGAGCCGGATTTGAGCGGCCACGTCCTGATGCTGGAAGACGTCGGCGAATACCTCTACCGCCTCGACCGCGCCCTCTTCGCCATTACCTCTTCGGCGAACATAAAGCAGGTGAGGGGGATCAAACTGGGGCGCTTGAGCGATGTGCCGGAAAACGACAAGCCGTTCGGTGTGGGCGAGGAAGAGATGCTGAAGTTCTGGTGCGCGCGCGCAGGGATCGCCTATCTGGGGCGCGCGGATATTGGCCACGATGTGGAAAACAAGGTGGTGCCGTTTGGGGCGGGGAAATAGGGCAGCCACATACAAAACCGTCATTCCGGGGCCACCGAAGGCGGAACCCGGAACCCAGGGGCGACATGCACTGCGCTCTACGATCCCCTGGGTTCCGGATCGCGCTCCGCGCGTCCGGAATGACGGAGCTCATGTTGAGGCGGGACTTGTAGCCACGATTGGCAATTCCTACGTCGGTTGAATCCAACGTGTAGGTAGTGAGTCCAACCGATGGCCCTGACACCGTCCCAGCGCATAGCGCTCATCAAAGAAATTTCCACGAGACTGTCTGGGGAAAACTGGTCCTTCATCGACCTGACCCTTGAGGAATTTGGTTTGCCGACCCAGGACTCTTGGGGAGGAAACTACGACAGCTACATCATCGCAATGTTGAAAGGCGTCAGCGATACGTCGCTGATCGACCTGGCCCAGCACTGCGGTTTTGTCTTCGAAGGCGAGGTCAAGCCTCAGGGCATCGATCCGCCGTTCTGGCACTCGGGCATGCTGCGACTGTTTCTTTCGCATCTAGCAGCCCACCGCGTTGAGGCGGCTCAATTGCAATCAGCGCTGCTGCGCTATGGCATCTCGTGCTTTGTAGCGCACAACGATATTGAGCCCACCGCAGAGTGGCTGGTGCAGATCGAGACGGCACTTTCGACGTGCGACGGATTGCTGGCGCTATTCCACCCGAAGTTCCACGAGAGCCAATGGACCGATCAAGAAATCGGCTTCGGAATGGGTCGGGGTGTGCCGATTCTCGCAGTCCAGTATGGCCAGCCGCCCTACGGTTTTGTGGAGAGGTTTCAAGCCTTCGCTGGGACCGACAAAACACCAGAGGTTTTGGCAAAAGAGATCTTTCGTGCGCTGATCAAGCACAAGCAGACCCAGCGTAGAATGTCGGAGGTCGCTGTTTCGCTGTTCGAGCAAAGCAGCTCGTTCCAAGAAGCAAAAGATCGAATGACGCTAGTGGAGGAAGTCGGACATTGGGAGCCGGCGTTCTCACTACGCCTATTGGGGGCGGCGAAAAACAACGGACAGGTATCAGCCGCCTTCGGTGTTCCGGAGCGAGCGGCTGCTCTCGTGAAGAAGCGCACGCCAGACATCTACGCGGCGGAACAGGTGAAAGCGAAAAAAGGCTTCGATCCAGACGACGAGATTCCGTTCTAGCGCTTCTCAGCTCGCTTCGCCTCCAGCCACAGCGTTTCCATGTGATCCAGCTGCTGTGGGCCGGTCCGCCCTTGTTCCGCCAAACGTCGCTCGATGCACTGGAACCGGCGCGTGAACTTCGCGTTGGCGCGGCGCAGCGCTTCCTCGGGATCGACGTTGAGTTTGCGGGCGAGGTTGGCGAGGACGAACAGGATGTCGCCCATTTCTTCGGTGAGCGCTTCGGCATCGCCGCTCTCGCGCGCTTCGGCCAGTTCGGCCAATTCCTCGTCGAGCTTGGCCAGCACTTCCTCGGGCGTTGGCCAATCGAAATTGATCCGCGCGGCGCGCTTGGTGAGTTTCTCGGCGCGCATCAGCGCGGGCAGGGCCATGGGCACGTCGTCGAGCAGGGAGGCGGCCAATCCCTGTTCGGCGCGCTTCTTGGCGCGCTCCTCGGCCTTCAGCGCCTCCCAGGCCCGCGTCTGCTCCTCCGCCGTGCGCTCATCACCTTCGCCGAACACATGCGGGTGGCGTGCGATCATCTTCGCCGCCAGCGCGTTCGCGACATCGGCGAAATCGAACGCGCCCTGCTCCTGCGCCATGCGCGCATGAAACGCGACTTGGAACAGGAGGTCGCCGAGTTCTTCCTTGAGCGCGGGCATGTCGGCGCGTTCGATGGCGTCGGCGACTTCGTAGGCTTCCTCGATGGTGTAGGGGGCGATGGTCGCAAAATTCTGCTCCAAATCCCATGGGCAGCCGCCATCGGGATCGCGCAAGCGCGCCATGACATCGATCACCGCCTGCGCCGCCGCGCCGTTGCGGGCGAGCGCGGAGATCCGTCTCTGCTCACTTTCTTCTCTCTTATCAGATGCTTGGGTCGGCATAAGAAACTCGCATAAGATAGATTATGGGAAATATCAATTGGTTCTGGCCGACTCAGATCGCCAGATCGGCGCTCCAGCCATCGTAGGCTGGCTCAACGCCCGCTGGCAGCCTCGCCTTCAGGCTCTGATAGTCGAGATCGATATGCATGTTGGTCAGCACCGCGTGCCTCGGCTTGAGCCGCGCGATCCATTCGAGGCTCATAGCGACATGGGCATGGGTCGGATGCGGCTTCTCGCGCAGCGCATCGACGATCCACAGCGTCAGGGCCTCAAGCCGCGCGAACGTCGCCTCGGGCATCGAGACAACGTCGTTGGAATAGGCCGCGTTGCCGACGCGAAAGCCGAGCGAGGCGGAAAAGCCGTGGCCTTGCTCCAGCGGCAGGATTTCCAGCGGCCCGCCGGGGCCGTCAATCGTCACCGGCGCCAGCGGCGCCATATGCCCCGCGTCGCGGGCGATGCTGGGATAGCCGGCTTGCGACTCGAACGCGTAGCCATAGCGGCGCAGGAACGTGCGCCGCGTCGGTTCGTCGATCCACACCGGCAATTGCCGGCGCTGCTTGATGAAGAAAGCGCGCAGATCGTCGAAGCCGGCGACTTGATCGGCGTGGTCGTGGCTGATGAGCACGGCGTCGAGATGCGATGGGCCAGCCGCCGCCAATTGCTGGCGCAGTTCCGGCGGCGTGTCGATCAGCACCGTCGTCGCCTGTTCAGGTGCGCCAGCCTCGCCGCTCCATTTCTGCAGCAGCAGCCCGCAGCGCGAACGCCGGTTCCTCGGCTCGTTCGGGTCGCACGCGCCCCAATTGCCGTCGGCGCGCGGCACGCCGCCCGAGGAGCCGCAGCCGAGCAGGGTGAGGCGCAAAACTCCCATCAGGAGGGCCTAGCGATGCCTGGGAACAGGCGAAAGAAGTTTTCCGCGAGCAGGGCGGCCCCCTCCCCCTCTTCCAGGCCGCGCATTTTACAGAAGTACGAAAGCACCGCCGCCACATGCGCAGGCTCGCAGCGTTGGCCGCGAAACGGGACAGGGGCGAGATAAGGGCAGTCGGTTTCGACAATGACGCGATCGAGCGGAATTTCGCGCGCCACCGCGCGCACGTCCTCGGCGTTCTTGAAGGTCATAATGCCGGAGAAAGAGAAATACGCGCCGAGCTGCAGCGCCCGCCGCGCCAGCCCCAGGCCGCCGGTGTAGCAATGCATCAGGATGCGCAAAGGCCCCTTCCCCGCCTCCGCTTCGAGCAGCCCCGCCATCGGCTCGTCGGCCTCGCGGGTGTGGATGATCAGCGTCTTGCCCAGCGCGCGCGCCGCCTCGGCATGGGCGCGAAACACGGCCACCTGATCCTCGAACGGGCTGAACTTGTAGTGCTGATCGAGGCCGGTCTCGCCGATGCCGACGACTTTGGCATGTTCGCCCAGTTCGATCAGGCGCGCTGCGGTGAGCGCCAGATGATCCTTCGCATAATGTGGATGCGCGCCAACGCTAGCATTGATGTCCTCATGCGCTTCGGCGATGGCGAGCACTTGCGGGAAGTTCTCGACCCGGTCGCAGATGGTGATCATGCGCGCCACGCCCGCCGCCCGCGCGCGCGCGATCACCGCGTCGCGATCGCCGGCGAAGCTCTGATGATGCAGGTTGACGTGGCTATCGATCAACATAACCGCCCCCGGACCGCTACGGCGTTTTTCATCGCGCCCTCGCTCCCGCAGTCCGATCCAAAATCCCTACCGCGCGCGCCAGCGCGTGGCGCGGGTCCATGTCGAGCCCTTCCGCCTCCTGGCGCAATGTTTCCAGCGCCGACCACGCCTCGGCCCAGGGTTCGCCGCCATCTCCAACCCCCGCCGCGCGCGTCCACTCGCCGGCCAGCTCCAACACCGCCGCCAGCCGCTCGTAGGGCTCGCCGGCCATTTTGTCGTAGAGCGGATTGAGCACCAGCCCCGCCTCGCCGCCGCGGATCGCCGCCTCGGCGCGGTCGATCTGGATGGCGGCGGTGTCCATTCCTTGCGCCGCCAGCGCGATGGCCCGGCCGGGCCGGCCCTTGGCCAGCGCCACCAGCGCCGCGTCGGGCTTTTCGCCAAGCGCCTCGCGCACCGAGGCGTCCCCGAGCGGCCGCAGCGCCAGGCGCCGACAGCGCGAGCGGATCGTCGGCAATGTCGCGCCGGGCGCGTGGCACACCAGCAGCAGCACCGAACGCGCCGGCGGCTCCTCCAGTGTTTTCAAAATCGCGTTGGCGGCGTTGCGGTTGAGATCATCGACCGCATCGATGATCGCCACTCGCATGCCGCCTTCGCTCGGCGCCAGCGAAAAGAAAGCGCCCAGCTCGCGCGCCTCATCGACAACGATCTCACGGCGCGGCTTGCCGCGCTCGTTTAAGCCGCGACGCAGCACAAACAAGTCGGGGTGCGAGAGCGCCGCTACTCGGCGCGCAACCACGTGCTCGGGATCGACATCCAGCGGGCGAGGGCCGATGCGTTTGCCGCCAAGCGCCACGCGTGCGAAGCGGTAAGCGAGCGTCGCCTTGCCCAGCCCCTTCGGGCCGGCCAGCAGCCAGGCGTGATGCATGCGCCCGCTTGCAAGCGCTTCAGCGAGCGCTTGCTCTTCTTGCTCATGGCCGACGAAAGCAAACGTCTCGCGCGGATGCGGCGCGGCGGGTTCCTTATCGAGCTCCGGGGCGGGTTTATCGGTTTTCATGGGGTGTTGGCGTCGAGCTTCCCTCGCCTCCTGGCGGGGCGGGGGGTAGGGGGTGGGGGGCGCGCTCTCATGCGCCCAGCCTTGCTTCGATCGCCGCCAGTGCTTGCGCCAGCACCGTCTCCGCGTTCGCCTCCGCCTGGATCACCACGCACCGCGTCGGTTCGCGTGCGGCGATGGCCAGAAATTCCGCGCGCACACGGGCGTGAAATGCGCCGTCCTTTTGCTCGAAGCGATCTTCCCCCGCCTCGCCGCCGCGCGAGCGCGCCAAGCCCAGACCAGGATCGATGTCGAGCACCAAGGTGAGGTCGGGCCGCTCGGCGCCAATCAGCGTGTTGAGTTGCGCCAGCACGGTCGCATCTAGCCCGCCGCCGGCAGCTTGGTAGGCGCGGGTGGAATCGTAATAGCGATCGCAGATCACCCATGCGCCGCGCGCCAGCGCCGGACGAATGGTCTGCGTCAAATGATTGAGCCGCGCGGCGGCGAACAGCAGCGCCTCTTCCAGCGCGGTCCAGCGATTGGCCGCGCCTTGCACCAGCAGCGTGCGGATGGAATCGGCGCCGGGCGCGCCGCCGGGTTCGCGCGTCAGCGCCAGTTCGCGCCCGCGTGCGCGCAGCGCCTCGCCGAGCCCGCGCGCCAGTGTCGACTTGCCCGTGCCTTCGCCGCCTTCGAGCGTGATAAAACGGCCCTGCGTCATGCCCTTATCAAGGGCCGAACAGGGTCAGACGCAAGCCTTCAAAGGCGCGCGCGAACCAATTGGCGCGTCCCACGCCCCGGCCGGCGATGAGCGGGAATTCCTGCGGCGCGAAGCCAGGACGCTCGACGATCAACCGCGCCACTACCGCGCCTTGGACCACCGGCGCCGGCAGCGGCCCGCGATAGACGATCCGCGCGGTCACCCCCGTCAGCGTGCGGCGCGGCCCGCCAATGACGATGTCGCCCTGCGTGAGCAGCGGCACGCTGGCGCGTCCACCCAGGCGCACTTGCGCTTCGCCAACCTGATCGCCGGCGGCGGCGAACTTGACCACGCTATAATCGTGAAACGCCGCCCGCATCAGGCGCAGCGCTTCGCTACGGCGCGCGGCCATGGAATTGGTTCCGTTGAAAGCGATGATGCGCCGCTGCCCGTTGAGCACCGCCGAACCGACCATGCCGTAGCCGGACCCATCGGTGTGACCGGTCTTGACCCCGTCGGCGCCGGCGAACGCGCCCAGCAACGGGTTGCGGTTCTCTTGCGTGCGATTGTTGAAGGTGAAACTCGGCTCGCTATAAGTGCGGTAGAAGTCGGGGAAATTCAACATCAAATGCCGCGCCAGGCGGGCCAGGTCGAGGGTCGAGATTGCGTGGCCGGGTTGATCCACGCCGGTGGCGTTGCGAAACCCGGCCCCCAACTCCGCCGGGATCAGCCCTAGCTCCCGGGCACGCGCATTCATGCGCGCGACAAACGCCTCCTCCGAGCCGGCAAGACCCTCCGCCAGCACTACGCAGGCGTCATTGGCCGAGACGATCACCGCCCCGCGCAGCAGATCGCTCACCGCGACCTCCGAGTGCACCGGCAAGAACATGTGCGAACCGCCCGAAGGCGCGCCGTGCTCGCGCCAGGCATAGGGGCTGACGCGATAACGCGTCTCCGGCCTGATCTGGCCATCGCGCAGCGCCTCCAGCACCAGCAGCACCGTCATCAGTTTCGACATCGAGGCTGGCGGCACCGGGGTGCGGCAATCCACGCATTCGAGCAACGCGCCGGTTTCGCCGTCGAGGATTGCCACATGCTGCGCACTCGCCGTCAGCGACGCGCCCGCGCGCTGCGCCGCCGCGGGGCCTGCCGCCAGCATCAGGGCAACGCCCAGCAGGGCAAGTGTCCGCGTCATCATGTTCGTCGAATCCTTGTGCCGCCAATGCTGGCCAGAGCTGACCGTCGGCGTCAACACGCCAACGCTTCAGGGCTGCGACAGCAGCGTGTTGGCATAGCCCAATTGCACCAGCCGCGCCTGCGCGGCGGCCGCTGCTTCGGCGGTGTCGAACGGCCCCAGCCGCACCCGGTGCAGTTCGCTGCTGCCGCCCGCGCGCACATCGATGCTGACCGGGCCTGCCTCAGCCACCTCGGCACTGACGCGGCTGGCGTTCTCGCGGTCGGAAAACGCGCCCACTTGCACCAGATAGCCTGGCGCTGGCGGCTGCGGCGCCGCGGACGGGTGCAGCGATGTCGGCCCAGACGAGGGTAACGCTGACGCCGTCTCAACTGTGACCCGGCGCGGGGCAGGGCCGAGGTAGCGCACATGCACGCGCGCGCCCCCTGCCCGCTCAAACCCCAGCACCTGGGCCGCCCCGTGCGAGAGATCGATCAGCCGCTCGTCGACGAACGGCCCCCGATCGGTGACGCGGAGCATGATTTCGCGGCCGTTTTCCAGATTGGTCACCTGCACCAGGGAATTGAGCGGCAGCGTCGGGTGCGCGGCGGTCATGGCCTCCTGGTCGAATATCTCGCCATTGGCGGCGCGACGGCCGTGGAATTGTGGCCCGTACCAAGAAGCCTGGCCGGTCTCGGCATAGCCGGGCTCGGGCGTTGGCACATAAAGGCGGCCGTTGGCTTCGTAAGGCGGGCCCACCCGCTCGCGCTCAAGCCAAGTCGCCCCGCCCTGCTCGCCAGCGACCGGCCGCGGCGGATTGGCCTCGCTTGATGTCTCGCTGCGCAGATCGATCACCGGCCCCTCGGCCCGCGTCGCGGCGCCGTAGCCGTAAGCATCGGCGCCGCCGCCGAGCAGGTCGTTTGCCCTCGCCCCCTGGCCGGCATAGACGATGGGCGCGGGCTCGGCCGCCGCTACGCCGTCGGTAAGGGCGCAAACAACCAATGTAATCAAGGCGCAATTGCGCATCGGGACCCCCGGCTTAATCCGAACCGGTTTTGTACACGCCCGCTGTTGAGGTCTGGTTAGCGTTTGTGCTTTCTTCAGCATTTACCAACAGCCCCGCCTGGGCAAGTTGGCCCTAACGCGAATAGACATTAACCGCGTACCAGCACTGACGCACAGCACAGCGCGGCAGCGTGATCTCGACTTGGTAGGCGCCGGTGAAGGGCACACGCAGGTCGAGCACGGTTGCGTCCGGCGTAGGCGCGGCGCGCGCGATGGGAGCGCTATCGCCGCTGCGCAGGCTAAGTTCGGGCGCGCCGCAATCGGCGTCGCAGACGCCGACCAGGCGGTAGATTTCGCCCGCGCGCAGCGTCAGCGTGAGGCGCGCGGTTTCGGCTTCGCTCAGACTGGCGGCGAACGGTCCTGCCCCGAGCACAAAGCCGCTGCCCGAGAAAGCCCCCTCGGCGTTGGCCAGCTTCTGGGCCAGCTGGCGGGCGAACGGGTCGGGCACCTGCGCCGCCGCCGGGGCGAGCATCAGCCACCCCGCCATCAGCCCCGCCGCCAGCCGCCGCCAATCCATGAAGCGCCAAGCCATGAAGCACTCCAGCGCCGAATTTCTCGGCTTTGCCTCTTAAACCTCGCCCGCCAAGGCTCTAGACACAAGTTGCTGAACCAGTCCTGAACTTCGCCCGCAAGGATGTCCCCGCCGTGTTCCAGACCTTTGACGACCCCGGCGGCCCCGCCCTTGGCCGCAAGCATTTGCCGCTATTGCGCAAAGCCCTGAAAGCGGCCGGCCTCGACGGCTTCATCGTGCCCCATGAGGACGAGTGGCAGAACGAATACGTGCCCCCCGCCTACGATCGCCTGGCCTGGACCACCGGCTTTACCGGCTCGGCCGGCGCGGCGGTGGTGCTCACGGAAGCGGCGGCTGTCTTTACCGACGGGCTCAGGGCATCGTCCTGGCAGCGAAGGGACCCGTCGACCACGAGGAGTCGAGCCTCGCTGGCGAGCGTCGCCGGGAGGTCCCCTTCGAGACAGCGGGGGTCGATCCGGCCGACTACGGGCAGTGCGGTACTGACGAAGGCGGCGAACAAGGTCCGGTCGGTGACGACGACCGTGCTCGGCACCGACGTCGATGTCGGCGAATCCGAGCGATCACGTGGTTCGACTTGGTAGTCCGGTGCGAGCACGGATCCCTCATCGACATTGATGAGACGAACCTGAACCTCTGACTGCGGCCGTCCCACGCGTCGGCGTGGGAACTCAATCGGCGGTGATCGCCTTGATGCGAGCGGCGACTGCCTCAGCGGCCGCGCGGGCGTCGGGGTCCGGCGTGCCGACCTGCGCTTGGAGGGCGAGGAGCTTGGCAAGATCACCCTGTACACGGATCTTTCCACCCATGAACGCGGCCATCGCCGCTGCCGGGTCCTGATCCACGAGCAGCGCTCTCACCGTGATGTAGTCCGCACTTACGGTGACCTCGGGGTTCTCCAGGTGTCCTTCGTCGAGATCGAGCTTCCCGG
>JANNQT010000094.1:0-5539 GCA_031400895.1 Alphaproteobacteria bacterium
TGGGCGCCAGGTGCTCCAGGCCACGGCCCGGAACAGAGCCAGCTCCCGAGAGAGATGATACGGTCCCTGGGATGCAAGCGACCCTCGCACGCCGCAGAACCGCCCAAGCGCGAATCTACTCGCGTTGGCGGCCGCACTCAAGCGGCGTTCTCAATCCAGCGGCTTCGGGTACTGCCCGTGCTTGTTCACGCGTCGCTCGGAGGGAATCAAGGAAACCACGAACAGGAACAACCCACCCAGGTACGGGATGAATATGGTGAGATACCACCAGCCCGTGAGGCCTATGTCGTGCAGGCGCCGAATGGTGACCGTTATGGCGGCGGGGACAAAAACCAAGATGAGGATGAACGCTCCCACCATTAGGAAAGGGCCGAGTACGCCGCCCGGGTTATACTCGTCGTAATAGTATCCCGACCCGCTGAGCGCGCTGATCGTGAATGCGGCGATCAAGAACGCGCCGATCACGAACAGCGATTCAAACAGCACAAAACTCCAATACTCCTTTCTCCGCGCTCGCCCTTCGCCGCTAAACGACTTGCTCATGGCCTTGCCGAAATAGCCCCACAGGCTGAGATCCTCGCCGCTGCTTTCTAACCCTTCAGACCCTGGCTCGGGGCTAAGAACAAATATCTCGCAAGCCGAGCCGTCCCGGACCACGAAGTCCACGCGTATGCCGCGCGCCAAGGGCCGGAGCTGCTGCATGTCGGCCCGCCGAAACGGATAACGGCCGCCGTCGTCGCCGCTGATCAGGCCACTGCCGGCCGCGTCGTCATATTGTAGGACTTCCCCGCGCATTAGCCCCTCCTGGTAATGCCATACCTACGTTCTAGCTCAATCGAAACCAGACGCAACTCGAACTCGCCACCGGTCAGGGCGAAGAGGTTCAGGCGGCGCCGGGCGCGGGGCGCAGCGAATTGACTCGGCCGCGGTCGGCGTCGGCGGGTTCGGCGCCGGTCGCCAGCCGCGCCTCGACCACCATGTCGGTGAGCCGCTCGATCTCGCCATGGGCGCGCGCCAGCGCCGCGCGCGCGGCCTGCGTCTCGTCCAACAGGCTGAGCGCGGTCAGCGCCAGCCGGCGGATGCTGTCGCCTTCGCCGAGAAGCCGCGCCTCCAACGCCGCGGCCAAATCCCGCAAACGGCGCTCTTCCTCGGGCGCGCAGCTCAAGGCGATGTCCTGACCGAGGATGGTGAGGGTTATGTCCATCAGTCGTCGGCCTCGGTCAGCACGTCCTTGGCCAGGGTATCGAACGCGCGCACCGGGGCCGCCAGCGCGGAGGCGATGGCGCCGGGGGCGGCGCCGGGGCGCAGCCGGTCTAGGCACGCCTCGATGGCGTCGAGCGCCAGCGCCAGGCGCCGCGCCTGGGCTTCGCTGGAGCGGGCCTCGGAGGGGGAGACGTCCATCATTTGGCCAAATATTACACGGGTGAGCGATTCGTTGAAGCGCGCGCGCCTGGACGCCGCGCGCCGCCTCCAATATCAAGGCGCAAGCCTCTCGGGCGAACGGCAAAGCGGAGCAAATCATGAGCGTGAAGGTGGCGATCAACGGGTTCGGGCGAATCGGACGCAATGTGCTGCGCGCCATTATCGAAACCGGGCGCACCGATATCGAGGTGGTGGCGATCAACGATCTGGGCCCGGTCGAGACCAACGCGCATCTGCTACGCTTCGATTCCATCCACGGCCGCTTTCCTGGCGAAGTGAAAACCGGCGAAGATTGGATCGATGCGGGGCGCGGCAAAATCAAAGTCACCGCCATAAAGAGCCCGGCGGAACTGCCACACAGGGTGCTCGGCGTCGACATCGTGCTGGAATGCACCGGCATCTTCACCGCCCGCGACAAGGCCGCGCTGCACCTCGAAGGCGGGGCCAAGCGGGTGATCGTTTCAGCGCCTGCGGACGGCGCCGATTACACCGTCGTTTATGGCGTCAACCACGAAGGGCTGAGCAAGGACCACATCGTCATCTCCAACGCCTCGTGCACCACCAATTGCTTGGCCCCGGTGGCGAAGGTGCTGCACGAGGCGATCGGCATCGAACGCGGCATGATGACCACCATCCATTCCTACACCAACGACCAGCCAAGCCTGGATCAGCTGCACAAGGATTTGTACCGCGCCCGCGCTGCCAGCCTGAACATGATCCCGACCTCGACAGGCGCGGCCAAGGCCATTGGCCTCGTGATCCCGGCGCTGAAAGGCAAGCTCGACGGCATTTCCATCCGCGTGCCGACGCCGAACGTTTCCGTGGTGGATCTGAAATTCATCGCCGCGCGCGCGACCACGAAAGACGAAATCAACGATTCCATCCGCAAGGCCGCCAATGGCGCGCTCAAAGGCGTGCTCGGCTTCACCGACGCCCCCAATGTGTCGAGCGATTTCAACCACGACCCGCGCTCGTCGATCTTCCACATCGATCAGACCAAGGTGATGGACGGCAATTTCTGCGGGGTGCTCACCTGGTACGACAACGAATGGGGCTTCTCCAACCGCATGGCCGATACGGCGGTGCATATGGGGCGGCTGATTTGAGTGCCTTTTAGGCAGGAATGCGCTTGCGGCGCGGCGCCACGCGTTTGGCCAGCAATTGAGGCGCCACGTCATTCAGCAGTTCCGGGTGTTTGTCCAACAAGCGCAGCAGATTGATCACCGCCGGCATGGGCGTCACCTCGCCGCGTTCGTAGCGCGAGAACGCATTGTGCCCGCCGCCGGTGAGCGCGGCCGCTTGACTTTGCGTGAGCCCGAGCTTTTCGCGAATGGCGCGCAGTTCCGCGCCCTGACGCGCGCGCGCGGCCAATACCAGCGCGTCTCCCGCCGCAGCGTAGCGCTTGGCGCTGGCCGCGTCGAAGATCACTTCCTCGCACGCCCCGCAGCGCCAGCCGGACAATTCCTTCACCGTGCGCGCAGCACCGGCGTGCTTGACAACGAATTCCCTGCCGCTGAAGGCGCGCATCGCCTTGCCCGCTCCGCAGGCGCCGCATTGCCGTGTCATGGTCCCTTCTCCTTGAAGGCGCGCTCGGTCACCGGGGAGTACTACCCTTTAAGGGTAATATGTCAACAGGCGAATATGTTAGGCATCCCCCAGGTTCGGGCTAAAAGGCCCACGGAAAGAGGGAGTTTGCAGCGTGAAATCCCCCGCCTTCCCCCCCTTCGCCAAGGCGCAAGCCTTCGGCCTCGCGCTTGGCTTTGCGCTGGCGCTGCTCACGCTGTTGCAACTCAAGCTTGACCTGCGCTTGTTCCTGATCGCCAGCGCAGGCGCGTGGCTGGCGTGGGAATTTCTGCTCGGGCCGCGCGCGCCTTCGCACAAAAGCGATTTCGTCTCGCTCGCCTACGCGCTCGCCACCGGCTTCGCCTTTCCCTGGGCGGGGCTCGGCCTCACCGCGCTGGCGGCCTGGGGCGCGCCTTAGGCGTTCAGGGAGCGGCGGCGATTTGGCGCAAATCCCAGTCTTCGCCGCGCACGTTGTCGACGCGCCAGCCGCCGTCGAGCCAGACCATGTCGTAACTGATTTCCGTCTCGCGCCCGAGATTGTTGAAGCGCGCCCGCACGACCGCGTGGCTGTTGGCGACCAGCGCCTCGGTGGTGAGGGAAAGCCCGTTGAGCTGATAATCCTGGGCGCCGATGATGGGATCGAAATCGAGGATCGGTTCGCCCGCGCTTTGCGCCCGCGCCAGCATCGCCTCCAGCGCTTCGCGCATTGGCGGCGTCCACGGCGCCTGGTCCTGCAGGCCCACCAGCACGTTGTTGGCGATATAGGGCTGGTAGATCGGCGCGATGATCGCCGCCGGATCGGGCCCCTGTGCGGCCTGCGGCGTCACCGCGTCGCGCGAGCAAGCCGCCAGCGCCGCGGCGCCGATCAAGAAAAAACGTCTGTGCATGGACTACCCCTATGCGCCGATATCGGCGCCGGCGGAGGTTATAGACCAGCCCGGATCAGCCGCGCACCCAATGGACCGCCGGGTCGTTGAAATCCACCACGTCCCCCAATTCGTAAACGTCGCGGTAGCCGTAGCCGTAGAGATTGATGAAGGTCTGGATGTTGAGCGCCAGTTCGACGCGCTTGAGCATTACCGGCCGGGCGTTGTTGGAGAAATTGTTGTTGCAATAGATCAGCACCCGCCGGCCCGCATCGCCAAGCGCCGCGCGTAGACTCTGTTCGGTGAAATCCGTGAACGGCAGATTCACCGCCCCCTCGATGTGACCTTCGGCAAAAGCATCCGCGGAGCGCGCGTCGAGAATGACGGTCCCGGGCGCGCGCGCCAGGCGCTGGAACTCGGCCAGGCCCACCAGCCGGTTGGCGCGATAAGAATCGACTTCATCCGTGAGGCCGCGGAAGCCCTGATAGTCGATCTGCGCCGCGCTCGAGGGCGGCGCTTCCTTGCCCCAGGCGGCCAACGGCAGCGAAGCGCAAGCAAGCAGCGAGGCGGCAATCAAGAATGAACGCATGGGCGATCTCCGTTCGTGCACTGAGTTCGCGCACTGGGCGCGCCCGGTTTGGCGCTATTACGGCGAAGAATTGACCATTTGGACAAGATACGGAACGCCGAGCAGCACCGCGCCGCCGATCATCAGCCCGACCGGCATCCCCATCAAGGCGCCGACATAGGCGTTGCCGAGCCGCTCGTTCCAGTCGAGCCCGCGCCCGCCCAGCCGGGCGAGGAAACCAAGCGCGCCGCCGATCAACCCGCCGGCGCCGCCGTAGTCCAAGCCCAGCACGCACAGCACCACCATGCCGCCAAAGGCTCCCAAGATCAGCAGCAACCGCATTCAGCGTCCCCTGGTCGTGTTTGGCGCGCGCCGCGGTTCTCATGGCAGCAGTAGCGGCCGCTCGGCAAGCGGCGGGGCCACAAAAGTGATTAGGCGCGCGGCGGTTGGGCGGTTGGCGCCTGGGAATGGCCTTCGCGCGCGAGGATTTGCCCCTGCACGGTCGCGCCCGCCAGCCCCAATTCCTGCGGCGTCACCACGATCAGCTGGCCGGTGGAAGCCAGCGCCTCGGCGATATTCTGCCGGGTCTGCATTTCCAGGATGGCCAGCAGCGCCGCGGTGGATTGCGGGGTCTGGGTGCGGAACTGATCGGCGAGCTTGTCCAATTGTTGTGGCGTCAGGCTCAACGCGCCAGGGCGGTAGGCGCCGCGGCCCCCCGCCGCCTGCGCCGCGGCTTCGCCAGCTGGGCCAGAAGCGGCCGCGCCGACGCCGGCGACGGTCGGGGCGGCGCCGCTGCGGGCGTATTCTTCCGCTGAGCTGTAGGTGAAGCTGACGCCGTGAAACTTGACGCCAAGAGCGATGCCCATCTCGTGCTCTTCGTCGCCGTCCTCCTCGGCCTGACGCAAACGCTTAGTCGCCGCCTCTTCGACGCCGCCGAGATTGGCGCGCAATTGCTGGTCCTCGCGCTTGCCCACTTCGGCGCGCACCGCGCTCTGGATCCGCGTCTCCAGCGCGAGCCCGAAATCCTGGATGTTGTAAACGAAGAACATCTTGTCGCGATTGAGGCTGAACTGCACCCGCGCCTCGATCACGACGGGATGGTCATCGGCGGTGATGCCGG
>JANNQT010000095.1:0-8295 GCA_031400895.1 Alphaproteobacteria bacterium
CGCCGGCTTCCAGCCGGCTCTTGTTTTTTGTGTTTTGACGGTAACAAAAAGAGCCGGCTGGAAGCCGGCGGTCCGAAGGTGTCGGCCTCCACCACATTGACTTGACCAACCCAGTTGGTCATACTCCCCTCATGCCGTCCACGCTTAACGTCGCCGACCCGTGGGACAGACTCTTGATCGCGCAAGCGCAGTGCGAAAATCTGCCGATCGCGACGTCAGATCCAGTGTTCGCCGCTTTTGGGTGCAGAGTGGTGTGGTGATGAAGTCTCGTTTCATTCCAGCGGTAGACCCGATCACTAAAGGACAGATCGTCATCGCCGCAACGGAGCGCGGGCGGTGAGGTTGGTCGTGTGGAATTGTAGGCACGATGGCCTGGCGCAGAAGATCGACCGCTTGGCGGCGCTTGCACCGGATGTGGCGATCGTCCCTGAAGTGTATCGAACAACGCTTGACGCTCTTCCCGCTGGCATCAGTTCGATTTGGGCGGGTCGCGACGAAAACTTGGGTTTGGCGGTGCTCGGCTTCAACGAATGGCGTGTCGAGCAGTCTGCGCCGCTGTTGGAAAACTGGTATCTGCCCTTTGTCGCCACGGAGGGGGGCCGTGCCCTTCACGCCGTGGGCGTTTGGACCGAGACGAGCAAGGCGCGGCCATATCAGGAGATATCCTTGGCAGCCGCGCGCAGGCTTCAAGAATGCGGATTGCCACGCCCGGCGGTCGTTGCTGGCGACTTCAACCTCTCAGATCGCGTCAAAGGCGCAGAACTGGGACCGGTTCTGAAGATTCTGGATGAGTGCGGCTACCGAAGTGCGTGGCATACCCGAACTGGCGACACCTTCGGCGAAGAGGCTGCAAGCACATACTTTCATCAATTCAGTCAAAAAGCCGGTTTTCATATCGACTACGTGTTTTGCAGCGGCCCGCTCATGGGCTCAATTGAGAAACTCAGCGTTGGCAATTTCGCCGAATGGATTGGCAAAGGCCTGAGCGACCATGCCCCAATAATCCTTGACTTCAACACAGACTGACTTGCCAAATCCCGCCCGAATCTCTACCAGCCGTCCATGGAAATCCGTGAAGCCTTGACCTTTGACGACGTGCTGCTCGAGCCGGGCGCGTCTGAGGTTTTGCCAGCCGACGTCAGCACCGCCACCCGGCTCACCCGCGCGCTCTCGCTCAACATCCCGCTCATCTCCGCCGCCATGGACACCGTCACCGAGGCGCGGCTCGCCATCGCCATGGCGCAGGCGGGGGGGCTGGGGGTGATCCACCGCAACATGACGCCGGCGGAACAAGCCGCGCAGGTGAAGGTGGTCAAGAAGTTCGAGAGCGGCATGGTGATCGATCCGATCACCATCCATGCCGACCAGAGCGTCGGCGACATTATCCTCATCAAGGAGGAGCGGCGGATTTCCGGCTTCCCGGTGATCGACCGCGACACCGGCAAACTGGTCGGCATCCTGACCAATCGCGACATGCGCTTTGCCGAAAAGCACGAACGCGTCGCCGACCTGATGACCAAGGACAATCTCGTCACCGTGCGCGAGGGCGTGGGCGAGGCCGAGGCAAAGAAGCTGCTGCACAAGCACCGCATCGAACGGGTGATCGTGGTCGATGATGCCGGGCGCGTCGCCGGCCTGATCACGGTGAAGGATTTCGAGAAGGCGCAGGCGTTTCCCAATCGCGCCAAGGACGCGCAGGGGCGATTGCTGGTAGGCGCTGCCTCCACCATTGGCGATGCCGGTTACGAGCGCTCGCTGGCGCTGATCGAGGCGGGCGCCGACGTGGTGGTGATCGACACCGCGCATGGGCACAGCCAAGGCGTGCTGGATGCGGTGACGCGCCTCAAGCGCGCCTCGAACAAGACTCAGATCATCGCCGGCAATGTCGCCACTGAAGCCGGCGCCAAAGCGCTGATCGATGCGGGCGCGGATGCGGTGAAAGTCGGCATCGGCCCTGGCTCAATATGTACAACACGCATTGTCGCCGGCGTCGGCGTGCCGCAATTGACGGCGGTGATGGACGCGGCGAAGGCGGCGCAAAAAGCCGGTGTGCCGGTGATTGCCGACGGCGGCATCAAGTTTTCCGGCGACCTGGCCAAGGCGCTGGCCGGCGGGGCCGAAGTGGCGATGATTGGCTCGCTGCTCGCCGGAAGCGAAGAAGCGCCCGGCGAAATCCAGCTTTATCAGGGCCGTTCCTACAAGACCTATCGCGGTATGGGCTCGCTCGGGGCCATGGCGCGCGGCTCGGCCGATCGCTATTTCCAGAAGGAAGTCACCGACCAGATGAAGCTGGTGCCCGAGGGCATCGAGGGCCGGGTGCCGTTCAAGGGCCCGGTGTCGAACATCATCCATCAATTGGTCGGCGGTCTGCGCGCGGCGATGGGCTATGTCGGCGCCCGCGATCTGGGCGAGATGCGGACGAAGGCAAAATTCGTGAAAATCACCGCCGCCGGCCTGCGCGAAAGCCACGTCCATGACGTGGCGATAACGCGTGAAGCGCCAAACTATCCGTTGGGCTCGTGATGGGCGCTCATATGGACTGCTGGCGTCCCCGCCGGTTCTGGTTTGTCGGCGACGGCCCGATGACGGCGAAGCCGCTGGCGGTCCATATTCATGCGTGACGGCGCGCGTGTCGCCGCGGCGATTGAAATTCTCAGCGACCTTGAAGCGCGCAGGCGCCCCGCCGCCGAGGCAGTGAAGGAATGGATGCTATCGCACCGCTTCGCTGGCTCGAAGGACCGCGCCGAGGTAGGCGATCTGGTGTTTGGCGCGCTCCGGTGGAAGCAATCGAGCGCTTGGCGCATGGGGGAGGACACCCCGCGCGGTTGGGTGTTTGGCGCGGTAGTCTGGGGCTTCGCGCGCGGGGCGCAGTGGCTTGAGCATGCCTGTATTGACGATCCGCATGCGCCGCCGCCGCCGAGCGAAACCGAACGCGCGGCGCTTGCGGGCGACAACATCGCCGCAGCCCCGGCGCATGTGCGCGGCGATTATCATGAATGGCTTGACGCCAGCATGGCGCGCGCGTTCGGCGAGACGCGCGCCGAAGAGGGCGCCGCGCTCGCCGCGCCGGCGCCGCTCGACCTTCGCGTCAACACGCTGAAAGCGACGCACGAGCAGCTGATAACGGCGCTGGGGGAGAGTCCGAAGCTGAAAGAGCCGCCCGCGCCCACGCCCTACGCGCCCGATGGTGTACGCATTCCCTGGGCGCAGGGGCGCACGTTTCCGTGGGCGACCGAGCAGAGTTTTCTCAAGGGCTGGTTCGAGGTGCAGGACGAGGGCAGCCAGCTTGCGGCGCTGTTGTGCGATGTGAAGCCCGGCATGCAGGTAGCCGATGTCTGCGCCGGTGGCGGCGGCAAGACGCTGGCGCTGGCGGCGGCGATGGAGAACAAGGGCCAGATCTTCGCCCATGACATCGATGGCGCGCGGCTCGCCCCAATGAAACAGCGGCTCGACCGCGCCGGCGTGCGCAATGTGCAGATCCGCGCGCCGATGCGCACCAAGGACGCGCTGGCCGATCTGCGCGAGCACATGGATGTGGTGCTGGTCGATGCGCCCTGTACCGGCTCGGGCACCTGGCGTCGCTCGCCGGATTCGAAGTGGCGCCTGCGGCCGAATGCGCTGGCCAAGCGGCTAGAAGAGCAGCGCGCCGCCCTTGCCATCGCCGCGCCCTTGGTCAAGCCGGGCGGGCGGCTCATGTACGTCACCTGCTCGGTGCTGCCCGAGGAGAACGAGGATCGGATCGCCGCGTTCCTGGCGGCGAATTCCGGTTTCGCAGCCGCGCCCCTCGCGCTTGAGGGCGTGCCCGCTTGCGCGCGCGGGCTGGCGCTGCAAATGACGCCGCGCCTCACCGGCTGCGACGGCTTCTTCGTCGCGTCGCTGCGGCGGGTTTAGCGCTCGGAATCGCCATTAGCGCGGTTCGCCGGCGATGGCGGCGGCGAGGTCGGCGATGTGGGCGATCGGGCGGGTGTTGACGCCCGAGTTCGCCGCGCCTTTCTTCTGCGGCGGCGTGAAGGCGTCGGTGAAGCCGAGCTTGGCGGCTTCCTTCAGCCGCAGATCGCTGCGCCCGGCCGGGCGCACCTCGCCCGAGAGCGCGACTTCGCCGAACACGACGCATTGCTTGGGCAACGCCGCGTCGGCGAGTGAGGAGATCAACGCCGCGGCGACTGCGAGATCGGCGGCGGGTTCGGTGATGCGCAGGCCTCCGGCGACGGAGAGGTACACATCGCGCCCGGAAAACGAGAGCCCACAACGCGTTTCCAGCACCGCCAGGATCATGGCCAGGCGCGCGCTGTCCCAGCCGACCACCGCGCGTCGCGGTGTGCCGTAAGCGCTGGGCGCGGCCAGCGCCTGGATTTCCACCAGCACCGGGCGCGAGCCCTCAACGCCGGCGAACACCGCGGCCCCCGAAGGTCGCTCGCCGGAACTGCCGAGAAACAGCGCCGAAGGATTGGGCGTTTCCACCAGCCCTTGCTCGATCATTTCGAACACGCCGATCTCGTCGGTGGGGCCGAAGCGGTTTTTGACCGCGCGCAGAATGCGGAACGGCATGCCGCGCTCGCCCTCGAAATAAATCACCGCGTCAACCAGGTGCTCGACCACGCGCGGGCCGGCGATCTGGCCGTCCTTGGTGACGTGGCCGACCAGGATCAGCACCGCGCCGCTCTTCTTGGCGTAGCGCACCAATTCGTGCGCGCAGGCGCGTACTTGCGCCACCGTGCCGGGGGCTGCCTCGACGCCATCGGCCCACACGGTTTGGATCGAGTCGATGATCGCCACGTCGGGTTTCAGCGCCTTCAGCCCTTCGAGGATTTTGCGCAGGTCGGTTTCCGCGGCCAGCTGCACCGGCGCGTCGGCGGCCTTGAGCCGGCGCGCGCGCTCCTGCACTTGCGCCTCCGCTTCCTCGCCGGTGACGTAAGCCACCCGCGCGCCGCCGCGGGCGAGCGCCGCCGCCGCCTGCAGCAGCAACGTGGATTTGCCGACGCCGGGGTCGCCGCCGATCAGAATCGCGGACGCCGCCACCAAGCCGCCGCCGCAGACGCGGTCGAGTTCGGAGATGCCGGTGGACAAACGCGGCGGCGGATCGTGTTCGCCGGTGAGTTCAACGAAGGCGAGGCCCTTGCTCTTCTTGCCGGTGGGCGCGGCGAGCGCGCCCGGAACGACCGGACGGGCGGCTTCCTCGATCAGCGTGTTCCACTCTCCGCACGCTTCGCACTTGCCGGCCCATTTGGGCCAGATCGCGCCGCAGGCTTGGCAGGTGAAGACGTGGTCGGGCTTGGCCATGATTCCGGCGAGCCTAGCCTAGCTGCAGAGCGATCACGACCAATGAGCCGACAACTAACACGGGAAGTCATACATGTTTAATACCTCCACGTGTAGTCCTGATGCGAGGTCGAGGCGGAGCAAGCTATGTCGTCCCGGAAGAGCATATTGGCGGTCGATGATTCGCTCACCATCCGCGAGTTGATCAATTTCGTGCTCAGCAACGCCGGTTACGAGGTGGTGCTGGCCGAGGACGGCGTCGAGGGGCTGGAGCGGCTGCAGCCGGACGTTATCATTACCGATGTGAACATGCCGCGCATGGATGGGCTTACCTTCATCGAGCGCGCGCGCGACACCCGCGCCCGCGGCACTCCGATCCTGGTGCTGACCACCGAAAGTGAGCCCGCGCTCAAGGCCCGCGCCAAGGCAGCCGGGGCCACCGGCTGGATCGTCAAGCCGTTCAATCCGGTGCAATTGGTGGCGGCAGTACAGCGGGTGTCGCCGTGAGCGCGCTGAAGGCAGAACTTTCGTTCAACTTCGCCAACGCTTCGGTGGTGATGATCGATGCTTCACCAATTTTCATCGAGGTGCTCACCGGCATTCTTTCCGGCTGCGGCTTCCGCCGCATGTTCCGCTGCACCGACCTGCGCGCCGGCACCGACATCGTCAAAACCCACAACGTCGATCTGGTGCTGCTCGATCCCTACGCGTTCGGCGACCGGGCCTACAATTTCGTCAGTTGGCTGCGTTCGGAGCGGCGCGGGCCGAACGCAGCCGCGCCGGTAATCATGCTGACCGCCTACACCTATGTGCGCTTGATCACCACCGCGCGCCAGTGCGGCGCCGATTACGTGATCGCCAAGCCGTTTTCGACCCAGGGCTTGCTCGAGCGCATCTTGTATGTCGCCGAGAGCGAGGGCCGGCGCGGCGAACTGCTCGCGCCAGCCGGACTAGTTTCCGCAACCGGCAGCGGTGTGGAAATGTTCTGATGGGGCTTGCCGCTTGCCTTAACGCGCCGGGCGGCCTCAATGCGGCGCAGGCCTGCGAACGCGCCGCGCTGAAGCTCGAAGGCGTGCGAGAGAAGGCTCTGGCGGCGATTACCGATTGCCTCGACGACATCGCGCATGTGTGCGCGCAGGGGCCGCCGGGGCCGGAATTGCGCCGGGAATTGCATCGCCTGTCGTGCAGCGTCGCCGGCTTGGGCGGCATGTTCGGGCGCGACGCGTTGTCGAAGGCGGCGTATTGCTTTTGCCGGCTGTTGGATGCGACCGAGTCCGCCTGGGACGCCGCCGCGGTCGGCGTGCACGTGGGGGCGATGCGTTTGCTGCTGGCGCCGGACAATTTAGCCGAAGCCGCGCAGCGGGAACTGGTCGATGGGCTGGGCAAAGTGCGCGAGCGCGCGGCGCGGGCAAGGTAGCACACCCTTTGTTGAAACGCGATTCATGTACACCAATTCCCGGATTGCGCGTGAGCGCAAGTGCGGGGCCCATAAACTCAAGCGTTCGCGGTTATGGGTCCCGGACTGAATGCCGCGCATTCATCCGGGAATGGGTGGATGGGATGCTTCACGCAGGCCTAAAACCAACGGCCCTAAGCATTGATCCGTCTCTGAACCCAAGGAATCCAGGAGCAACGAACGCGGCTGTTGCCGCTGGATTCCGGATCGCGCTCCGCGCGTCCGGCGGAGCTTGACATCGTGGTCACGGGTCAAACCTTCGGGCCGCAGGCCTAAAACCGCGCTAATCGTTGACCACCACAAGCCGCGGCGCGGTGGGGGTTTTGGCGGTCGGGGGATGTACCGAGCCCAATTTCAGCCAGCGGATCGGTTGGTCCAGCAGCAGCGCTTGGCCGCCCAGCACCTGGAACATGCCTAGGAATCTGTCGCCGAGATTAGCGTCGAATTTGAGCGGGGTGAGAAGAATCTCGGCGTTGATGGCGTTTGCGTCCATGGTCTCGGCGGTGACACGGGCGATCGCCGGCGCCGCCGCCGCTTGGCTGGCCTCGATCATGGCCCGCACCAGGGCCAGATCGGGGGCAAGGAACAGGCGTGCGAAATCGTGCTCGCGCAGGTCGCGCCCGAATATTTTCGTTAGTTCCGAGCCGAACGTGCGGATTGGCAGGCGTCCGTCGCGCAAACGCTCGATCACGAACAGGCGTTCCAGCACATGATCGGCGCCGCCCTTGGCGGGCGGGGCGCCGGAACCGGCAAGCGCGCGCCCGAAGGCCAGCAGCGCGCGTGTGTCTGGATGGAAATTCTCTTCGCCGGTCATCGTCATTAACAAGCCGTCCGCACCGCGCGGGCGGGTTCGGCCACGCAAGACCCGCGCCCATGCGCGTGAGGCGTATTGTGTGCGGACATGCCTGATCGCTCTCGCGCCGCGCGAGCGCTGGCCGCGGACTTGCAATTTCATTCGTGCGTCAAGGGAGACGGCGGATGAATGTCTCAACGCGGCACATGCTGGCGGCGGCCGCTTTCGCCATCGCCGCGCTCGGTTTCATCCTGCTTCCCGTCTGACTTTCGAGTTTCACCCGCTCCTCCCAACTACCCCCGCGAAAGCGGGGGTTCTTTTTTGGGGGACGCGCTCAGTCCATCAGTCGCTGCATCAGATAAGCATATTCGAGCGCGCGGCGGCGGGCGACTTCGTTCTGGTTGGCGGCCGCGGCGTGGCCGCCGTCGATGTTCTCATAATAGAGCACCGGCATACCGAGTTCCTGCAGCCGGGCCACGTATTTGCGCGCGTGGCCGGGGTGGACGCGGTCGTCCTTGGTCGAGGTGAGCACGAAGGGCGTCGGAAAATCAGGCCGCGCGCGCAAGTTCTGGTAGGGCGAAATCGAGCGCAAGAAGCGCCGTTCGCGCCCATTCGAGGGCGAACCGTATTCGTCCACCCAGGAAGCGCCGGCGAGCAATCGGTCGAAGCGCAGCATGTCGAGCAGCGGCACTTGCACCACCGCCGCGTTCACCATTTCCGGATGCTGGTTGAGCATGACGCCCATGAGCAGGCCCCCGTTGGAGCCGCCCATGATGCCGAGCCGGCG
>JANNQT010000096.1:0-2200 GCA_031400895.1 Alphaproteobacteria bacterium
ATCTCGGCCAGGCTGAGGGCCGATGGCTGCCTAGTCGCGGCGAACTACGCCGGTAATGCCGAGGCCGCCGAAGCCACGGCCAAGGAACTGGGCGTCAAGGTGTTCAAGTGGGACGTGGGCGATGAAGCCCAGTGCGCGGCGGGCATCGCCGAAGTGACGGCCGCGTGCGGGCCGATCGACATCCTGGTCAACAATGCCGGCATCACCAAGGACGGGCTGTTCCACAAGATGAGCGTGGAGAAATGGCGCGAAGTCCTGCGCGTCGATCTGGATTCGCTCTTCTACATGACCCGCCCGGTAATCGAAGGCATGCGAGAGCGCGGCTTCGGGCGCATCATCAATATCAGTTCGATCAATGGCCAGAAGGGCCAGGTGGGGCAAGTCAATTACTCAACCGCGAAGGCCGGTATGATCGGCTTCACCAAAGCGCTGGCGCAGGAGAACGCCAGCAAAGGCGTCACCGTCAATTGCGTCGCCCCCGGCTATATCGACACCGACATGGTCGCCGCCGTGCCCGAGGAGGTGCTGAAGAAAATCATCGCCGGCATTCCGGTGGGCCGCTTGGGAAAGGCCGAGGAGATCGCGCACGCGGTTTCGTTCCTGGCCTCCGACGGCGCCGCCTTCATGACCGGCGCCACGCTGACCATGAACGGCGCGCAATATATCGCGGGTTAGGGCCAGTTCTCTCCAGATTGACTCAAGTCACCACCCATTCCCGGATTGGCGCGCAGCGCCAAGTCCGGGACCCATAGACACGATCGGTTCGTGATTATGGGCCCCGGACTGAATGCTGCGCATTCATCCGGGGATGGGTGATGTTTCAATCGGGCCGGAATTTGCGCTGGCGCCTGTTCATGGCTTGAACACGTATTCCAGCTTCAGCCCATCGGGGTCGGCGAAGAAGACGGCGTAATAGCCGGGGCCATATTGCGGATAATCCGCGGGCGGATCGAGCACGCCCGCGCCTATGCGTTGCAGCAGCGCGTGCATCGCATCGACATCCTCGCGGCTCTCTGCGTTCCAAGCGATGTGATGCAGGCCGGGGCTGTAGCGGTCGTGCGCGCGAGCCGAGTTGTCGCCGCGCGCCTTGAGAATGCCGATCGAGGCGACGAGCCGGCCCTCGGCCCGCAGATCCATGTCGAAGCCATAAGCATAAGTGTCGCAGACGATATAGCCCATGAAGCCGAGCAGGGCTTCGTAGAAGGGTCGCGAGGCGGCCGGGTCGCTCACCGTCAGGTCGACATGATGCACCGCGCCGCGCTTCATCGGTTCGCGCCTGGCTTCCAGAGCACATCGGCGCGGCCCTTGTCGTTGGCCCAGCGGGCGGCGACGAACAGCAAGTCTGAAAGGCGGTTGGCGTATTTGATCGCTTCCGGCGAGATCGGCTCGACCTCCGCCAGCGCCACAATGGCGCGCTCGGCGCGGCGGGCAATGGCGCGGGCCAGATGCAGATGCGCCGCCGCCGCCGAGCCGCCCGGCAGCACGAACGAGGTGAGCGGGGAAAGCTCTTCGTTCAACAGCTCCACCTCGCGCTCCAGCCGGTCTGTCTGGGCTTCGCTGATGCGCAGCGCGCCTGCGAGTTCGCCCGGCGTGGCGAGATCGGCGCCGAGATCGAAGAGATCGTTCTGGATGCGGCCCAGCATCGGATCGAGCACGAAATCGGCCGCCACCTGCAGGCGCGCAACGCCAATGCAGGAATTGGTCTCGTCCACCGCGCCATAGGCCTCCACCCGGGCGCTTGCCTTCGACACCGGTTCGCCGCTCGCGAGCCTGGTCTTGCCGCCGTCGCCGGCCTTGGTGACGATCTTGTCGAGACGTACCATTGGCGCTCCTTTTGGGGATTGGGGATTAGTCAGTAGGAAGTTGCGACGAGCCCTACTGACTACTGACTATTCCCTACTGACCACTCTGTTTCCACCACATCGCCGCCACCAAGATCATTATCGCCACGAACTGCGCCAGCACGCGCAGACGCATCGCCTTGTTCGACCAGGAGCGGCCAAAATCGCCGCCGCGGAACAACGTGTAGATGCCGAAACACAGCGCCGCGAACACGGCGATCAGGGCGATGGGGATGAGGTAGGTGAAGAGGGGCATGGACGCTGAGCTTACCGGGTTGGTAGGGCCAGGGCTATCGCGCGATCGCCACACCTTGGACCGCCGGCTTCCAGCCGGCATACGGTGCGTGCAAACCCCCAAG
>JANNQT010000097.1:0-16760 GCA_031400895.1 Alphaproteobacteria bacterium
CAAGAATGATCACCGTCATTCCGGGGCGCCGCGAAGCGGTGAACCCGGAACCCAGGGGCCAACACAGTGCTGGCTGCCCCTGGGTTCCGGATCGCGCTCCGCGCGTCCGGAATGACGGAGGATTGTGCATGTAAGCACGTCTCTGTCACCCTTTCACGCACACCACCTGCTTCAGCGTGTGCACGATCTCCACCAGGTCCGCCTGCGCGGCCATGACTGCGTCGATGTCCTTGTAGGCCATCGGCGTTTCGTCGATCACGCCGGCATCCTTGCGGCACTCGACGCCCTCGGTGGCGGCGATGTGGTCCTCCACGGTGAAGCGGCGCTTGGCGTCGCCGCGGCTCATGGCGCGCCCGGCCCCGTGCGAGCAGGTGCAGAACGCATCGGCGTTGCCCTTGCCGCGCACGATGAACGATTTCGCGCCCATCGAGCCGGGGATGATGCCGAGTTCGCCAAGGCCCGCGCGCACCGCGCCCTTGCGGGTCACGTACACGTCGGCGCCGAAATGATGCTCGCGCGCCACGTAATTGTGGTGGCAGTTCACGGCATGCTTGGCGAGTTGAAACGGCTTCAAGTGCTCACGCAGCGCCATCAGCACGCGGCTCATCATCGCCTGGCGGTTGCTGCGTGCGTAATCCTGCGCCCAGCCGACCGCTTCCACGTAATCGTCGAACAGAGGTTCGCCTTCCATGAAGAAAGCGAGGTTCTTGTCGGGCACGTAATAGCCCAGCTCACGGCGTGCGAGTTCTTCGCGCGCGCGCTCGATGAAGTACGTGCCGATCAGATTGCCGGTGCCGCGCGAGCCCGAGTGCAGCATCACCCACACCACGCCACGTTCATCGAGGCAGAGCTCGATGAAATGGTTGCCGCCGCCCAGCGTGCCCAATTGCTTCGCGGCTTTGTGGCCGCGAATCTTCGGGTGCTTTTCGAGCACGGCGTCCAGGCGCTCCATCAAGCCGCCCTTGAGCGCGGTGGCGACCGAAGCGGGCGCGTCCGTGAAGTCCCCGCCCGGCCCGTTGCCGACCGGCACTTTGCGCTCGATTTCGCCGCGGATCGCGGAGAGCGAATCCGGCAAATCTTCCGCGCGCAGCGTGGTTTCGACCGCCATCATGCCGCAACCGATGTCGACGCCGACAGCAGCCGGGATGATCGCGCCCTTGGTCGGGATCACCGAGCCCACAGTGGCGCCGATGCCGAAGTGCACGTCCGGCATCACGGCGATGTGGGAGTGGATGAAGGGCAAGGACGCAACATTGCGCAATTGCTCTTGCGCCGCATGCTCCACCGGCACGCCCTTCACCCAGGCCTTGATCGGCGCGGACGCGCCTTGGATTTCTTCGTAACCGGACATGGCCGCAGCTCCTTGTAGTGAGTAGTGAGTAGTGAGTAGTCAGTAGTCAGTAGTCAGTAGTCAGTAGTCAGTTGAGGCAGCTGCCGGCGGGCGCAATGGCGCGCCACTGACGATTGACTGCTCACTACTGATCTCCTTGGCCTCGGAGCTGAAACGAAGAACCCCTCCGAGGCCTGCGCCTGGAGGGGTTCTTCATGCTCCAACTGGTCCGAAGACGTCAGCCGCTGAAATCCCTCCATGCGCGCAATGCGATGCGCTCGCCGCTTTGTGCGGCGGGCGTTGGCATGCTGCAATCGAGTTTCCGTAAGCTGTTCATCACATCCTCGAAGGGCGCGCAGATAACACAAGCGCCGCGCAATTGCACGCGCTTTGTTGACGACGCCGTTTCGTGTTGCAGCAAAATCACATGTCCCGCGCCAAGTCTTCGCCACCGCCTTCCGGGATCGCGAGGCCCTGCGCGATCAGCGCGTTCCACGCGTCCTCGGCGCTTTCGGCGAAGCGGAAGAGGTCGAGATCGGGTGCGTCGACCATGCCGTGCTCGACCAGCGCTTCGAACTTCACCACCGAACGCCAATAGGCTTCATCGAACAGCACGATGGGAATCGTGCGCGCCTTTTTGGTTTGCCGCAGTGTCAATATCTCGAACAATTCGTCGAGCGTGCCGAAGCCGCCGGGAAATACTACCAAAGCCTGTGCGCGCATGGCCAGGTGCATCTTGCGCATGGCGAAATAGTGAAACTGGAAGGTGAGCGCGGGCGTGGTGTAGGGATTAGGCGCCTGTTCCTCCGGCAACTTGATGTTGAAGCCGATGGTCGGCGCGCCGGCTTCGCGTGCGCCGCGATTGGCCGCCTCCATCGCGCCGGGGCCGCCGCCGGTGGCGATGACGTTGAAATGCGGTTCGCCCTCGGCGTTGACCGCGCCGCCGTTGAGTGACGCCAAGCGTCCGAATTTGCGCGCCTGCTCGTACCAATAGGCTTGCCGGCCCGGGCCGTCTTCGCGAATCCGCGCCGAGCCGAACACGACGATGGTGGAGCGGATGTTCGCCGCCTGCAGCGCCCGGTCGGTTTTCTCGTATTCCAGCATGAACCGCACCCCCCGCATCTCGCGCGACATCAGAAAATCGGTGTCCAGCGCGGCGAGGCGGTAGGTGGGGGAGTGGGTGTTGTTTGAGTCGGTGCTGGACATGTTACTGGCTACCACGAACCAAGAAACATCGTCATTCCGGGGCGCCCGCAGGGCGAACCCGCAACCCAGGGGATGGTAGAGCGGCGTTTGCAGCCCCTGGGTCCCGGATCGCGCTTCGCGCGCCGGGATGACGGAGTTGTGCTATAGGGTGATCTGATTCATGCCCATCGCCCGTCTCCCCCCGCAAGCTGTCAACCGCATCGCCGCCGGCGAGGTGATCGAGCGGCCGGCGGCGGCGGTGAAGGAACTGGTGGAAAACGCGCTCGACGCCGGCGCTGCCCGCATCGGCGTGCGCATCGAGCGCGGCGGCCTCGGGCTCATTTCGGTTGAGGACGACGGGGTGGGCATCGCGCGCGACGAATTGGCGCTCGCGGTGGAGCGGCACGCGACCTCGAAGCTCGTGGCCAGCGCCAGCGGCGACGTCGATCTCTTGAACATCCACACCATGGGCTTTCGCGGCGAAGCGCTGCCGAGCATCGGCGCGGTGGCGCGGCTGGCGATGACCTCGCGCGCTCGCGGCGCAGGCGAGGCTTGGCGGATCGAGGTGGAGGGCGGCGCGCTCGCTCCACTCAAGCCGGCGGCCTGGGCCTCGCCAGCCGCGAGCGGCACGCTGGTGGAAGTGCGCGATCTTTTTTTCGCCACGCCGGCGCGGCTCAAATTCATGAAGTCCGAGCGCGCCGAGATGATGGCGGTGTCGGACGTGGTCAAGCGGCTGGCGATGGCGCGGCCTGATGTGGCGTTCACGTTGGAGCATGATGGGCGGGTCTCATTGCGCTTAAGCGCCGAGGCTGATCCGGAAAACGAAGGCCGCCGCGCGCGGCTCGCGGCGATCCTCGGCGCGGACTTTGCGCCCAATTGCATCGCGCTCGACCAGGTGCGCGGCGAGGTGCGCATGTCGGGCTTCGCCGGTTTGCCCACGTTCCATCGCGGCACGCGCGAGCATCAGCACCTGTTCGTCAACGGCCGCCCGGTGAAGGACAAGCTGATCGTCGGCGCGGTGCGCGCGGCGTATCAGGATTTGCTCGCGCGCGACCGTCATCCGGTGGCGGCGTTGTTCCTCGATCTGCCGCCAAGCGAAGTGGACGTGAACGTGCACCCGGCCAAGACCGAAGTGCGCTTCCGCGACGCCGCTTTGGTGCGCGGGCTCATCGTCGGCGCGCTATCGCACGCGCTGGCCGGCGCGGGGCATCGGGCGTCGACGACGGTGGCGCGGGACGCACTCTCTGGTTTTCGTTCCTTCGAGGGGCCGACGCAGCCGGCGCTGCGTGCTTGGGGCGTGGCCGAGGAAAGCCTAGCGCCTGGTGATTTCGCGCGGCCGAGCGGGCGGGTGGAGTTGTCGGACCGCCGGCTTCCAGCCGGCATCTTGTCCGATAACGAACAAGATGCCGGCAGGATGCCGGCGGTCCAAGGCGAAGAAGATTCCCAATTCTTCCCGCTCGGCGCAGCGCGCGCGCAGATCCATGAAACCTACATCGTCGCCCAGACCGAGGACGGCATCGTCATCGTCGATCAGCATGCCGCGCATGAGCGGCTGGTGTACGAGCGAATGAAGCAGATGCTGGCCAATGGCGGCGTGCGCCGGCAAGGCTTGCTGATCCCCGAAGTGGTGGAGCTCGATACGAGCGAAGCAGAAGCGCTGGTCGCGCGCGCTGAGGAATTGGCGCAATTGGGGCTGGTGATCGAACCGTTCGGCCCCGGCGCAATTCTGGTGCGAGAAACCCCGGCGCTGCTTGGCCACGTCGACGCGGCGGGATTGCTCAAGGATTTGGCCGACGATGTCGCCGAACTGGGCGAAGCGCATGCGCTCAAGGAACGGCTGGAGGCGGTGTGTTCCGCGATGGCCTGCCGCGGCTCGGTGCGGGCGGGCAGGCGGCTCACGGGCGAAGAGATGAACGCGCTGCTCCGCCACATGGAAGCCACGCCCTTCTCCGGCCAGTGCAATCACGGGCGACCGACCTATGTCGAACTGAAGCTGGCCGATATCGAGAAACTGTTCGGGCGGCGGTGAGCGGCATGGACCGCCGGCGCCGGTTACGCCGGCTGCCGCTATTTCGGTTTCAGGAACGCCGGCAGATTTTCGCCGAAACCTGGCGTGTCCTTGTCCTGGTGCGGGATCGGCCCGGGGGTTTTTTCGCGCCCGTGACGGGGATTGCGCGCGCTCGGCGGGCGCGGCGGGTCGGCTTGTTTCCGCGCCGGCGCACGCGGCTCGCTCGCCTCGGCCGGCGCAGTCACCGGCAGCGGTTCGGTTGAGGCTTGCGGACGCTCGGGATCACGTTTCTGGAAGCGCTGCTTTTTTTCCGAGATTCGGCGCGAATGCTCGCGTTTCAATTCATCGGCGCGGCGCCCGCGCCCGCCGCTGTCGCGCGGATCGCCGATCGCTGCGGTGGGCACGCCTTCGATCGTGGCGATCTCGATGCTTTTGCCCAAGAGTTTTTCGATTCCCTCGAGGCTGCGGCGATCGCTCGGCGCGCACAGCGTGAACGAGGCGCCCTGCTTGCCGGCGCGGCCGGTGCGGCCGATGCGGTGGATGTAATCGTCCGGCGTGCGCGGCGGCTCGTAATTGAAGACGTGGCTGACATCGGGAATGTCCAGGCCGCGCGCCGCCACGTCGGAAGCGATGAGAAATTGCAGATCGCCGGAGCGGAAGCGGTCGAGCGTTTTGGTGCGCAGGCTCTGTTCCAGGTCGCCGTGGATGGGCGAGGCGTTAAAGCCGTGGCGTTTCAGCGACAGCGCCACCACATCGACGTCAGTCTTGCGATTGCAGAAAACGATGCCGTTCCTGACATTGATGCTCTGCATCACCGCGCGCAAGGCGGCGCGGCGCGTGCGCGGATCGCCGCCGGGCAGGGGGATGATGCGTTGTTCGATGGTGGTGGCGGCGGTAGCCGGCTTGGCTGCCTCGATGCGCTTGGGGCTGGAGAGGAATTGTTCCGTCAGCCGGGTGATTTCCGGCGGCATGGTGGCGGAGAAGAACAAAGTCTGACGCGTGAACGGCGTGAGTTTGAAGATGCGCTCGATGTCGGGGATGAAACCCATGTCGAGCATGCGATCGGCCTCATCGACCACCATCACTTGCACGCCGGTGAGCAACAGCTTGCCGCGCTCGAAATGGTCCAGCAGCCGCCCGGGCGTGGCAATCAGAACATCGACGCCGCGCGCCAGCAGCGCGTCCTGATCGCCGAAGGAAACCCCGCCGATCAGCAGCGCCTTGGTCAGCTTCTGGTACTTGCCGTATTTGTCGAAATTCTCGGCCACCTGCGCGGCCAATTCACGCGTGGGCTCCAGGATCAAAGTGCGCGGCATGCGCGCGCGGGCGCGCCCCGCCGACAGGATATCAATCATCGGCAGCACGAACGCCGCGGTCTTGCCGGTGCCAGTCTGGGCGATGCCGAGAATATCGCGCCCCTTCAGCACTTCGGGAATGGCCTGCGCCTGGATCGGCGTGGGGATGGTGTAACCGCCCTCATGCACCGCGCGCAGCGTGTCGGCGGAAAGGCCGAGATCGTCAAAGGTGATGTTGGCGGCCAAAGCGCCTGGTTGTGCGGTTTCAGCGCCAGAATTCGCTTCTGGGGGCGCGGTATCAGAACTCATTCATACTCACTTGGGACCTGTCTCCAAGCGAAGTGCGGGGAGGGGCGGTCGTTTCGGTTGGCGCTTCCAGCCGGCATCGTCTCGGTAGACGGGGGCGTTCAGCAAAAGGGCGCACGCCCTTTAGGCGCGCACAACGGACAGGGGGATGTGGGGGGATTTGGCGAACAAGTCAATCTGACCCTCACCACAACACCGTCGCGCCCAGCGCGGCGATGCGCGGGTCGCGGCTGATGACGGCCATGTTTTCGCTGATCGCCTGCGCCGCCAGCACGCGGTCCCACGGGTCCTTGTGCACGCTCGGCAAACGCGCGGCGAGATCGGCGTGGCGCGCGCTGATCGGGAGTTCAATGAAGCCCTGGCCGCGGGCGAGTTCGATGAACGGCCCCGGCAGCGGCGTCATCTTGTTCGCCGCCATCTTCAAGCCAAGCTCGTAGCAGGACACGGGGCTGAAAAACACTGCGCCGGGGGAAGCGTCGCGGATGACTTCCCGCGCGCGCTTTGACATCTCAGGCATGCCGCCCAGCCACCAATAGGCGGCATGGCTGTCGAGCAGCAGGCTCATCGCCGCTTGTCGTCCAGCGGCGGGACGATCGGCTCGTCGATCCAGGCGACATGATCGGGGTCCGGCTCGAACGCTTCATAGGGCGCATGCCCCTCCCAGCCCATCTCTTTGAGGATGCCGAAGCGCCGGGTGGGTTTGGTTTCATACACCGTAATCCGCGCCACCGGCTTACCCGCCCGCGCCAGGATGACCTCCTCCCCCCGCTCCGCCGCCTCGATCAGCCCGGAAAGCTTGGCTTTGGCCTCGGCGATGTTGATAATGATGGTCATGGGTGACCATATACTTAGTCAGGTATGGAAAAACAAGTCCAGGGCCGAGGGAGTTTAGGCAAATCCCGTCAACTAACGCCTGCTTGCTCTGATGCAAATCAGGTTAAACTGGGCGGATGTATGAGGAGCCGACAGTCAACGACCACCTAACTCAGGTGCGCCTTCGGATAGACGAAGGCCGAAAGCGTTTCCACAAGGAGATCAATCGCATCCATACTGAATTCACAATGCACAGTGCCTTCGGTGGCAGCAGGATGTACGTTTGTTTCGCAGAAGCATTGATCAAAGAGTTCGAAACGGCAGTGCAGGAGGCGCTCGGGGAACTCAGCCGATCCGCCCGAACCGTAAAGGCGGACCCGAGGGAGCTAAGCAGTCTCACTGTCCAACTCCTTGAAGAGCACGTGCGAGAATTGCGTTCCTGGTCAGCGCAAGAGTGTGACCCTCGCAAGCCGTTCGCATCTAGTAGCGCGCGACAGTTGTTGGAGCCCGAGGCACAAGCGCTTGGTCAAAGGCTCTCAACGATGCTGCGCCAGTTTGATGTCGGGTTTCTAGAAAAAGCAGAACGGGAGGCGGTGAGTGTGAGCAACAACAACACGATGAACATCGGCACCAACCTCGGTGCGCTCCAACAAGGCAGCCATGGGTCCACTCAGAATGCCTCCTTCACGCTGAACATCTCGGAAATTCGCGAGGCGTTGCAAAAGGTGCAGGAGGAACTCGCCAACGTTCCTCAGGCCGTGCGCGCGAAACTTGAACCTGAGTTGGAGACAGTCATGGCGCAGCTCAAAAAAGAAACTCCGTCGCACTCGATCTTGCGGGAAACGGGGACGACAATCCGGGCGATCATTGAAGGGATTGCGGGCAACATTCTCACGCCCAGTTTCGTCGCCGCTGTAAGTGCCTTGCGGGCCGCCCTGGGCATGGGGTGAGGGGCAAAGCAATGGTTACATCTGCTTATCATCGCTTGCGTGTAGACATAGAGCGCGACGCCGACGAAACGGATCGATCTGCCATCACTTCGTGGATGATGGCGTTTTCCTCCCGCAGGCGCCTGACACTGCAGCACCCCAGGATCGGAACTATCCAGTATGAAGGCCTCTCGTTTTGGGGGTCGCCGGTGCGCGTTTACGATCAGTTCGTCCGCTTCAGCATTGACGACCTCGTTGAACGACACATGCGTGCTGCCGAAGATGCACTTGAGCGTATGCCCGAAGAGCACTTCGACCAGGCAATAGAAGAGTTCGCCGGCTTGGCGCGGTCGGCAGACATGAAGCTGTCTGACAGGGCCGCGAAGATCAAGGGTCGTCTCATGCACGCTGCTGAGAGGGATGCGGGAAGGGGCGCGACTGGACGGGCTGCACCCCGACCAATCCCGGTGTCAGAGCAGACAGCGGATTCGCTTAGGTACAGGCTGCGAGCAAAGGCGGCTGAGGTCAGACTCTTGCGGAAACCGCAGCCAAGCCAATCGAACACGATCACCGTTGAGCAGAATTTCGGCGCAATCCAGCAATCATCTCCAGGAGCCATTCAAACTGTGACGCCATCCAATTCCACGCGCAGGGAAACGTGATCGCCGCTATTCGAGCAATTACCAGCGCTTAAACATCAACATCCTCAACGAACTTCGCGTTCGCCTGGATATAATTAAACCGCAACTCCGCCTTCTTCCCCATCAGCGTTTCGATCAGCACCTCGAAGTCCGGCGCGTCTTCGTCGGTGAGCACAACCCGCGCCAGCGTGCGCGTGGCTGGGTTCATGGTGGTGTCTTTGAGATCGGCGGGCATCATTTCGCCGAGGCCTTTGAAGCGGGAAATGTCGACTTTGCGGCCTTTGAACTCGCCGGCGAGCAGCGCTTCCTTGTGCGCGTCGTCCTTCGCGTAGATGCTCTCCTTGCCGGCGGTGACGCGATAGAGCGGGGGCATGGCCAGGAACAGACGCCCGGCGCGGATCAGTTCAGGCATTTGCTTGTGAAAGAAAGTGATCAGCAAGGATGCGATGTGGGCGCCGTCGACATCGGCGTCGGTCATGATGATGACGCGCTCGTAGCGCAGATCGTCGCACTTGAATTTCGCGCCTGATTGCACGCCCAGCGCCAGCGCAAGATCGTTCAGTTCAACGTTGTTGGAGGTTTTTTCGCCGCCGGCGGACGCGACGTTGAGAATCTTCCCGCGCAAGGGCAAAATCGCTTGCGTCTCGCGGTTGCGCGCCTGCTTGGCGCTGCCGCCGGCGCTGTCGCCTTCGACCAGGAATATCTCGGTATCGCGCGCATCGCCGCGCGAGCAATCGGCAAGTTTCCCCGGCAGGCGCAATTTGCGCGACGCGCTCTGGCGCGAGACTTCTTTTTCCTTGCGCCGGCGCAGGCGATCTTCGGCCTGGGTTATGGTCCAGTCCAAAAGCCGCTGCGTCTCTGCGGTGTTGGCGGCGAGCCAGTGATCGAACGGATCGCGCACCGCTTGTTCGACGATTTTCGCCGCTTCGGTGGAGACGAGGCGGCCTTTGGTTTGGCCCTCGAATTGTGGTTCGCGGATGAACACCGAGACGAGCGCAGCGCCCGTGTTCATCACGTCTTCCTGCGTGATCAGCGCGGCTTTCTTGTTGTTGCGCAGTTCCGCATAGGCGCGCAGGCCCTTCGACAGCGCCGCGCGCAGGCCTGCTTCGTGGAAGCCGCCATCGGGGGTGTAGATGGTGTTGCAGTAGGAGCGCAGGAAACCGTCGGCTTCGCCGAAACCGTCGCCGACCCAGGTCACCGCCCATTCAACGCGCCCGTGCGGGCCGTTCTTCTCACTGCGGCCGGTGAAAGGCTCGCTGACGATGGCGCGCTTGTCTTTCACCAGGGCCGCGAGAAAATCCGCCAGGCCATTGGGAAAGTGCAGCACGGCCTCGGCCGGCGTCTCGTCCTTGATGCGGGCGGAATCGCACTTCCAGCGGATTTGCACGCCGCGCTGCAGATAGGCTTTCGAGCGCGCCATCTGGAACAGCCGCGCCGGCTTGAACGCCGCGCCCTCGCCGAAGATTTGCGCGTCGGGGTGGAAGCGCACGCTGGTGCCGCGGCGATTGTGCGCGGGGCCGACTTCGACGAGCTTCGAGGTCGGCGTTCCACGCGAAAACGTCTGCCGGTAGAGCTTGCGCTCGCGCGCCACTTCCACCTCGACGCGATCGGAGAGCGCGTTCACTACCGACACGCCGACGCCATGCAGGCCGCCGCTTGTATGGTACACCTTGTCGGAAAACTTGCCCCCCGCGTGCAGCACCGTCATTATGATTTCGAGCGCGGATTGCTTTGGAAATTTCGGGTGCGGATCGACCGGCATGCCGCGGCCATTGTCGGTAACGCGCAGCGTGCCGTCGGCTTCCAGTTCGACGTCGATACGATCGGCGAAGCCCGCCACCGCTTCGTCCATGGAATTGTCGAGCACTTCGGCGAACAAATGGTGCAGCGCCCGCTCGTCGACGCCGCCGATATACATCCCCGGTCGTTTCCGAACCGGTTCGAGTCCCTCCAGGACCTCGATATCCTTGGCGGTGTAAGCCCCAGCGGCAGCAGGCGGCGCTTCGCCGCCGCCGAACAAGCCCTCGTCCCAAAGATCGTCCTCGCCCACGGGAACCTGCTGCTTCTGCTGCGCTGCTCTGCTCATGGGGGCTCTCTTAGTGGGAGTCGAGGCGTTAGAGGCAACAGATGCGGGTTGAGGCGAAGTTAAAAGCCCCTGGACCCTCGGCGCCTCGCCGGCACTTTAACCCGCGTCACCTTCGGCTCGGTGGCGCTCGCCGCCGCCCGCGAGGGCGCCGACGGTCCGGGTCTCAGCGGACAATGATTTTCGGCGCGGGTTTGGCTAGGCGTTCGATGTTGGCGTGCGCGGCTTGGGCGATCTCGCGGAAACGCAGCGCGGTGGCGCTGGCGGGGGCGGTGGCGACCAGCGGGCGACCCGCGTCGCTGGCTTCACGCAGGGCGATGTCGATCGGCATTTCGCCCAGGAAAGGCACGCCGGCCTGTTCGGCGGTGCGGCGGGCGCCGCCTTGGCCGAATATGTGGGCGCGCTGGCCTTCGGCGGTTTCGAAATACGCCATGTTCTCGATGATCCCGAGCACCGGGGCGTGGGTTTTCTCGAACATGGCGAGCCCACGGCGCACGTCGGCCAGCGCCATCTCCTGCGGCGTTGAGACGATGATTGCGCCGGCCAGCGGCACGCGTTGCACCAAAGTTAGTTGTACATCACCGGTGCCGGGCGGCAGGTCAAGCAGCAGCACGTCGAGTTCGCCCCACGCCACTTCGTCGATCATTTGCCGCACCGCGCTGGTGGCCATCGCTCCGCGCCAGATCATGGCGGCGGCGGCGTCCACGAGATAGCCGATCGACATGGTCTTGAGGCCGAACGCCTCGATCGGCAGTAGCGTCTTGTCCGGTCCTGGCGCGGGTTTGCCGCGTACGCCCAGCAGCGTCGGCGCGGAGGGGCCGTAGACATCAAGGTCGAGCAGGCCGGTTTTCAGACCCTGCGCGGCGAAGGCGCAGGCGAGGTTGACCGCGATGGTGGACTTGCCCACCCCGCCCTTGGCGCTGGCGACGGCAATCACGTGCTTGACCCGCGCCACCCCGCCGGTCGTGTGGCCCGCGTGCGCGGTCAGCACCGCCACTACGCCGGTCACCCCCGCCAGCGCGCGGGCCTCGGCCTCGGCGCGGTCGCGCAGCGGCGCATAGTGCGCCGCGGCCTCCGCCGGCGCCTCGATGGTGAACGAAACCTTGCCGTCGTCGCTGCAATCCAGCCCTAAAATGCGCCCGGAAGTGAACAAACCCTTTCCCGTCAAGGGGTCTTTGATGGAATCGAGGCGTTGCTTGAGGCGCGCCAACTGGTTGTTCATGCTTGATCCTGTAGCTGAGGAGCCACATATCGGCGCGAACCAGCGTGAAGCAACCGCCAAGAATGTGGGCGGCGTGGTGGGATAGAAAATCTGATGCCTTGGAACGATCAATCGGGCGGTGGCTCTAGCGGCTCTGGCGGCGACGGCAAAGGTGGTCCTAGCGAGGGCCCCAATGGGGGCCCTTGGGGCGGCGGTCCGCGCCGGCCCTGGGGCCAACCCCCGCGCGGCCCCCAGGGCGGCCAAGGTCCTGACCTCGAGGACCTGCTGCGCCAATGGCGCGAACGGCTGCGCATGGGCGGCGGAGGCGGAGGCGGAGGCGGAGGCGCTGGTGGCGGCCGGCGCGGACCTTCGTGGCGCGTGGTCGCCGGCGTGCTGCTCGGCGGCTGGCTGCTCAGCGGCGCTTTCACCGTCAACGAAACCCAGCAGGCAGTGATCACCCGTTTCGGCGCCTACGACCGCACCATGGGCGCGGGCATCCACTGGCACCTGCCGTTTCCCGTCGAGGCGCGCCAGGTCGTCAACGTCACCAGCCAACTGTTCGACGAGATCGGCTGTCGCGCGCAAGGCGAAAGGTGCGAAGACAATGCCGACGAAAGCCTGATGATCACCGGCGATCGCAACATCGTGCAGGTGCATTTTCGCGTCTCTTACCGGGTCAGCAACGCCAGGAATTTTCTGTTCAATGTCCGCGATCCCGCCGCCGAGAACAACCGGCCAAGCGCCGTGCGGCAGATCGCCGAGAGCGCCATGCGGCAAGTGATCGGGCGCCGCAACCTCGAACCGGTCATCACCGGCGAACTGGGCGCGGTCGGCCAGGATGTGGAACAAATCATTCAACAAACACTCGACGAATACGAAGCAGGCGTGCAGGTGATCCGGGTCGAGATCTTGAATTCCTCGGTGCCGCCGGAAGTCATTGAGGCCTTCAACGACGTCGTCCGGGCGCGCTCGGATTCAGAAAAGGCGGTCAACGACGCCAACCGCGAAACCGCGCAAATCCTGAACGCCGCGCAGGCCTATAAGGAGCAGATCGTGCGTGAAGCGACCGGCGAGGCGCAGCGCTTCACCTCTGTATACGATGAGTATCGCCTGGCGCCGCAAGTCACTCGCGACCGGCTCTATCTTGAGACCATGGAGCGGGTTTACCGCACCGGCAATCTGGTCATTCTCGATCAGCGCGGGGGCGCGGTGCCCTATCTGCCGCTCGACAATTATTTGCGCCGTCCGGCGCCGGCCTCGCAGCCGCAACAGCAACCGCAGCAGGGGGGACGCTGATGCCGCGCCATATTCTAATCATAGCGGGCGTGGTCGCCTTCGCGCTGCTGGTCTTGATGAATACGGCCTTCATCGTACGCCAGGATGAGCAAGCCATCGTGCTGCGCTTCAACGCCTTGATCAGCGACATCAACAGGTTCGGCGCCAATCAGCCCGGGCTGCACTTCAAGGCCCCGTTCATCGATCGGGTGGTGATCTACGACAAACGCAATATGGGCCTGACCATTACCGGCAGCGAACAGCGCGCCGTGGTGGCCGCCGATCAGGAGCGCCTGGTTGTGGACGCGGTGGTGCGCTGGCGCATAGCCGACCCGCGCCGCTTCTATCAACGCGCCAACACCGAGGCCAACGGCGCCTCGCAGTTGGAGCGAAACGCCGAGGCGGCGATGCGCCGCGCGCTCGGCGGCGCCGCCTCGAACGACATCATCTCCGGGCGCCGCGCCGAACTGATGCAGCAGATCCAGTCAGATCTTAACGCCGGAGCGGCGTCAGAACTCGGCGTGCAGGTGGTCGATGTGCTCATCCGCCAGGCCGATCTGCCCGAGGGCACGCGTCGACGCGTCTATGATCGCATGATCTCCGAGCGCGGCCAGGTCGCCGGCCGCATCCGCGCCGAGGGCGCGCGCAACGCCACTATCATCCGCGCCACGGCGCAGCAGGAGAGCGAGCGCCTGAGCGGCGAAGGCGAAGGCGAGCGTGCGCGTATTTTCGCCCGCGCCTATGGCCGCGATCCGGAATTCGCGGCGTTCTATCGTTCCATGCGGGCTTACAATTCAGCCATTATCGAGGGCACCCCGATTATCGTCTCCCCCGACAGCGACTTCTTCCGCTACATGCAACGGCGGCGCCCGCAATAGGGCCAACGCCCAGGCCGTTGGCATAATTAGGCGCGCGCGATTGCGAGCGGGGCGAAAGCGGGTGCATAAGGATTCCCATGCGCGGCTTTTTCGCTTTTCTGGTTCTCGCGGCGTTCGCGTTGGCGCCGGCGTCGGCGCAGCGCTGGCCGGCGGCTGGTTTTGCCGATCTGGCCGAGCGGCTAACTCCGGCCGTGGTCAACATCGCCACCCGCCAGCGTGTGGCGGGGCTGGAGGATTTGCCGCGGCTGCCGCCCGGCTCGCCGCTCGCCAGCCCCGGCAATGAGGAGCGGCAGGCCGAAATTACCTCGCTCGGTTCGGGTTTCATTGTTTCTCCCGACGGCGTCGTCGTCACCAACAATCACGTGATCGAGGCCGCCGACGCCATCGAAGTGATCCTGCAAAATGGCGCCAGTTTCGAAGCGATTGTGGTCGGCCGCGACCCCGCCACCGATATCGCGGTGCTGCGCATGCTGCGCATCCCGACGCGCGAGCCTCTGCCTTTTGTCGAGTTCGGCGACAGCGACGAGGCGCGCGTCGGCGACATCGTACTGGCCATCGGCAACCCGTTCGGGCTGGGTGGTTCGTTGTCGGTGGGCGTGGTGTCGGCGCGCAACCGCAATCTCAACGCCGGCCGCTACGACGATTTCATCCAGACCGACGCGGCCATCAATCGCGGCAATTCCGGCGGGCCGTTGTTTAACACCGACGGCGAAGTGATCGGCGTCAACACCGCCCTCGTTTCGCCCAGTGGCGACTCGATCGGCGTTGGCTTCGCCACGCCCACCTCGATCGTGCGTCCGGTTGTGTTCCAATTGCGCGACAATGGCGAGGTGCGCCGTGGCTGGCTGGGCGTGACCCTGGTCAATATCGAGGGCGCGCGCGGCGTCCTGGTGCGGCGGGTAACGCCCGGCGGCCCGGCGGCGGCCGCGGGCCTGCGCCCGCAAGACGTGGTGATCAGCTTCAATGGTCGCGAGGTCGAAGACAGCCGCGTGCTCACCCGCCTGGTCGGCGAAGCCCAGATCGGCGCGCCGGCGCGGCTTGAAATCGCGCGCGGCGGCCAGCGGCTCAATCTCAGCGTCACCATCGAGCGGTTGGAGGAGACCGCAACCGGCTCGCGCGTCGCCCGCAACGATGCGCCCCCACGCCAGGATGCGAGTCCACGCAGCGGGCGCATCTTCGGCATCGCGCTGGCCGAACTCGACGCCAGCCTGCGCGAGGAATACCAGATCGAGCCGCGAATCAGCGGCGTGGTCGTACTCGGCGCCGACGAGGGCGGCGCCAATGAGGGCGTGCTGCAAGCTGGCGACGTGATCGAAGCCATGGCGTTTCGCGAGGTCGATACCATCGAATCGATCAACGCCATCGCTGGTCAAGCCGCGATCGGCGAACGCGCCATCATCGTCCGCATCAATCGCGGCGGCGAAGTGAGCTACCGGCGGCTGCGGGCGAGAAGCTGAAGACGGCAGTCGGCGGTCGGTAGGACGAGCAGCGGCTTACGATTGCCGACTGCTGCTCAACAAAACTCACTCCGCCGGTACCCCTGAAAGAACAGCGCCGTTTCCAGCGAGGTGTGCTCGATGCGCGCGTGCGCCTCAGCCGACACCAGCGGCTTGGCGCGGTAGGCGATGCCGAGGCCGGCGGCCTTGATCATGTCGAGGTCGTTGGCGCCGTCGCCGATGGCGAGGGTTTCACCGAGCGGAATTTTCAGGCTCGCGGCTTCCTCGATCAGCGCTTGGAGCTTCGCCGCGCGCCCCAGGATTGGCACTTGCACTTGGCCGGTGAGCGCGGCGCCGTCGTCCAACAAAACATTGGCGCGGTTGGCGTGAAAGCCCGCCGCTTCCGCCACGCGCGTGGTGAAGAACGTAAACCCGCCCGACACCAGCACGCAGCGCGCGCCATTCGCCGCCATGGTGCGCACTAAAGTCGTCGCGCCTGGATTGAGCCGCACGCGCTCGTCAAAAGTGCGCTGCAGCGCCCCGAGCGCGAGCCCCTTCAGCTTGCCGACGCGCTCGCGCAGCGCCGGCTCGAACTCGAGTTCGCCGGCCATCGCGCGCGCGGTGATGGCGGCGATCTCGGCCTTGAGGCCAGCGAAATCGGCGAGTTCATCGAGGCACTCGACATTGATGATGGTGGAATCCATGTCGGCCACCAGGAGTTTCTTGCGCCGGCCCGCCACCGGAACCAGCGTCCAATCCACCGGAAACGGCGCCACCGCCGCCGCCGCGTGCTCGTACAGCTCGCCATCGAGCTCGGGATAAATCCATTGCGCGCTCTCCCAGCCCGAGAGCACGTCGGGCGGCGGCAGCTTGCGCGCCAACGCCACCCGGCCCAGCATCATCAGCGCCTCGCGGTAAGCAGGCTTGTCGTCCGCGGGGGCGACAAAGACGAGGGCGTGTTCAGTCATGGGCGCATGGTCTAGGGCAGGCGCGCGGTTTGCGCTATATCCCTGCAATGACACGCGCGCTCCTGCTCATGGGCCCGACCGCCAGCGGCAAGTCGGCGCTGGCGTTGGCGCTGGCCGGGCGTATCGGCGGGGAGATCGTCAACGCCGATTCGATGCAGGTCTACCGCGATTTCCGCGTGCTGACGGCGCGGCCGACGCTGGCGGAGGAATCCCAGGCGCCACATCATCTCTACGGCCATGTCGATGCCGGTGAGCTTTACTCCACCGGCCGCTGGCTCGCCGAGGCGCTGGCGGCGATCGCCGCAATTCGTTCGCGCGCCCGCGCGCCGATCCTGGTTGGCGGCACCCGGCTTTATTTAAAGGCGCTGACCCAAGGCTTGGCGCACATGACGGCGATTGACGCGGATCTGCG
>JANNQT010000098.1:0-23698 GCA_031400895.1 Alphaproteobacteria bacterium
CCAGGCCAAATTACTGGACCGCAGCTCCCGCCGATGAGGCCCACTGGAAAAATGATGGCGCCCGTGCTATCAAGTTCGCCGAATGGATCGTGTGGTCATCGATACGAACATCTTCGTGTCGGCTGTCATGAACGCCGACGGTGCCCCGCGCGCGGTGCTTCGGCTGGCGTTGCAGCGGGAAATCCGGCCCATTTTCGGCAACGCGCTGTTCTCGGAATACGAGGATGTGCTGGGCCGGGATGGTCTGTTCGCCGGCGCCGTTGCGGGGCGTACGGAGCGGGAGACGCTGTTCGAGGCGTTGCTCAGTGTCAGTGAATGGACGCCGATATATTTTCTGTGGCGGCCCAACCTGCCCGATGAGGGCGACAACCACGTGCTTGAATTGGCGGTCGCCGGCGGCGCGCGGGCGATCATCACCGCCAACCTTCGCGACTTCGCACGCGGCGAGATTGCGTTTCCGAACCTGAAAGTCTGCACCGCCGGCGAATACTTGAATTGGAGGCGAACACCATGAGCACGCTCACCATCCGCTTGCCGGAGGATCAACACGAACGCCTTCGGGCGCTGGCGGCGCATCGTGGCGTCAGCCTCAACAAGCTGTTCGAGGAATTCTCCGCCCGCGCGGTCGCCGAGTTCGATGTCGAGCTGCGCTTCCGCGCCCGCGCCGCGCGCGGCGATCCAGAGCGGGGCCTCGCTGTGCTAGACAAGATCGACGCCGCCTTCGCGGGCAAGAGCGAATAGGCCCGGATCGCCTTCGCGATCAGGCCTTGGCCTCATTGCGTCCTTGCCCGGTCGCGAACCAAGCTTCACGGCGTTTCCACCGCGCTTTCGTGTTGCGATTGTAGATGATTGCCGCCTCGCCTCGTGCGTGCTGACCTTCACGAACTGGCGTCTATGAGCGGACGGGCGAACGATCAACGAGAAACCAAGCATGAGGCAAGCGAGGTCCGATCAAAGCGCAGCGGCGAAGGTGGCGGCTGAAGGCCAACTCGATTTATTCGTGAACGCCAATCTTCGAACTCGTTCGCTATTGCCGCGAACCGCCCCCAAAACCATGCCGGTCAAGGAAGCGCTGCACCGCTACGGGATCGGGCGCACGAAGCTCTATGAGCTTTTGGGATCGGGCGCGCTCAAGGCCTCGAAGCTCGGCGCCAAGACTCTCATTGATGTTGAGAGCGCGGATTCATTCTTCGGCGCGCTCCCCGATTTTCGCCAGCGGGTCTAGCCGGTCAAAGCCCCCACCGCATGAGCGCTCCCAAATGCCCCCAAGGCGTTTTCGCCCGCGCCATCCGCATCGCCACGCGACGATTGATTTCCGCCTTCAGCGGTTCCAGCTCCGCCATGAGCCGCGCATAGGTCGCCGCGCGCATGTGCGGCGGGCGCGTGGGCGGGTCACCGAAATAGTCGAGCCCCAACCGTCGCGCGACCTTGTTGGCCTTGCGCACAAGCCGCCGTGTTTCCGTCTCGCGCCGGCTTCCCCACGTGATCTTCCCGCACGTCCCGCACGATAGCCCGCCCGCCAGCACCGCCAGGCGCAAGGTGCGGCGGGTGCAGCGTGGGCAGATGAAATAGGCGCGCGTCCCGCCGAACCGGCAGGGCCGCCGCTCCAGGCGCACAGTCGAGCGGATCGGCCCAGCCTCATCCTCTTTGCCCTTCCAAACATAGAAGGCGCTGAACGTGTCGCGCCCGGTGTCGTGCTCAACGTGCAACTTGGCGGGTTCGGTATCGTCGAACGTGATCGGGCCAGCATACCCCGCGAACGCGCCCCAGCTTCCGACGTGATCCGCGTCGAGCGCCGACACTTGCTCCCATGTCGCCCTATAGCGCGGCGCGGCCATGTTCAGCGCTCCAAACTCTATTTTCCCAAAACGCCAAAGTCTCATGGCGAGCATCGAAGGCTCTTGTCAAAACCCGCTCTCGCTGCTTGTTCGCGCGCGTTCGCCGCCGTCTCGCGCGTCCAAAGCTAACAGCATTTGCCGCTGATCGCACGCCCTCCGGCGGCGTGGTCGCGGGCGTATGCTGGCGACCAGCCGCTCGGCCAAAACGGCGCGAGCGCTGGCGCGTGCAAGCTCACGTCGCAAGGCCGGCGCTTCACAAGTACAAGCTCGCGGCGCGGGCGCGGCCAAGCGCTCGATTTCGTCGGCGAGTTCGTCGCGGCGGGCGATGAATAAATGTGGGCGCTGATAGTCAAACCACAGTCGTCTCAATTTGCGAGCAAGCTCGCGGCGCACGTCGGGGACGTGGGGAACGGGCGCGTTCCGGCTCATGGCGATTCCAGCGCCGCCAGCACCGCCGCGCGCGCCACCGCGTCTTGGGCGCGGTTCATCGGATACAGGCAAGCGCGGTGCAGCCATGCATGCCCGCCGGGCGCCAGCGTCGGCGTATCAGGACCGACGCCGCCACAATGCACGCACGCATCGTCGCCCGACGCGGGCAGCGGATTGAGCTGACACCACCGCGCTACGCAATCCGCGAGCGCGCCCGCCTCCGCGTCGGCGCGCGACAAGCCGCCGTCATACTCGCGGATCGCGGCGCGTTCCTCGAAATAGTCGCGCCAGCCATCGGCTGACCAGCCGCCCGCGCCCGGCCTAAGCCAAGACACGATTGCGGACTTGTGGCGTGACAGGAGCTCCAGCACAGCTGTTGGCGGTTTGGTGGCCGCCTGCAGAACAAGGTCATCGCCTTCGACGCCAAGATGTACGCCGACGGCGCGGGCCTCCATGATGGCCTTGACCGCACTCATATTCGCCCCTCCCAACCGGTGACAGTTTCCTCAGCCGGCGGCGTGGAAGGCGGCGAAGGCGTTAAAGGCGGCGATTTGACAAGCCATGCTGTGCGCCCGTCCGCCTCCGCTTGCTGAAACTCAAGGCCGCCCACGATCCGGTTGGCATTCTTCTTCAACAGCCAGCCCAATTTTGAGCGATTGATATCGCCGCGTTCCTCCACTGGAAAATCACGCATCGCTTCGAGGAGATTGGGACGACTGAAAAGCGCCGTCTCCACCGCCTTGCGCACGGTCGTCGGGGTCGAGCCAAACGCCGCATACCACTCGACCAGTAAACCGCTGAGTGCATCGCCGTCGGGGTCGCGGCGAACTTGTTCCAACAGTGCCGTGGCTGGGTCAGGGTGTCCGAGCCACATCAGCGGGTGGCGACAATAGTCGGACCAGGCGCCTCCGTAGCTGACAATGCTGTCGACCGGCGCGCGCGGCGAACCTGCGCTCCGCCAGGCCTGAATAATTGTCAGAACCGCCGTGACGTAGATGCTACGCCGCTGCCGCACCTTTTCGACGGGAGAGCCCTTATAGGTCATCGTCGCAGGCGTGGCGCACCGCGGGTCGATATGAATGGTCAGCACGCGCCGCAGCAGATCGCGTATCGGGCCGGTGTTGTTTCCTGATCCGAGAAATAACGTGCGCGTGCTAACCGTCGCGGTCTTGCTTACACCCAGAATGCGGTCTGTTATGTGCTCAGCCGTCAGCATTCGCTTGATGATGCCGTGAGGAATCCAGTCGGTGTCCATGTCGTCGAACTCGACGCAGGCAGGGCCCGTCAGCAGCAGCGATAAGATGACCTTGGTGGCTTCCTCCGAGGTCGTCGGGTAACTGACCTTAGCGTTGCCGCCAGGTCCAGCGAAGGCGCCAATCAATTCGCAAAGATAGGTTTTCCCGCTTCCGAACACTGGCGCACGGACATGAAACGCAGGCGTATGGGGAAGTGTCGGTCGCGCCACCGCAGTGAAAATGGCAGCGAGCGTAGCCGCACGGTCGGTACGGGCGACGAAGTGAAATTCGGTGAGCAGGTCTTCAAGCAAGGCCAGCGCCTCACGCGCGGCCTCAAGTGTTGGCTCTGGGATCACAAACTGCCGTGGATCGAACACAGCGAAGCGCATTGCCAGTTCGTCGTAGCCAGGTTGCGTGATGAGCTCGCTATCCGACTCTCGGAAATAGGGTTGCCGCGCAACTCCGGCCAATGGCGGCAAATAGCGGAACCTCTGCGCATCAAACAGAACGCCCGTATGTCGCACGGGCGGATCGCAGCGCACCCAATCATTTGCTCGCCCGTCAAACTTCTCCCATGTGGCCGCCACTGAAAGTTCACGCGTCAGTGACGGCAGGCTGATGGGCACAATCGATGGATCACCGCTGGCAGCGTCGGTCGATACGGAAACAATCAAACCGCCGGTCTGATAATGTCGGCCACGATCCGCCAGTTCTTTTTCCGCAGCATCCACGACGCGATCCAACTCACCGGCAACCACGCGGATGACCGGCTTGTGTCGCGCTTCCGCGTTCCGCACTCCGAGGAATTCAAGCAACGACCGAATATGGTATTTGTCACGGTGCGAGTGCTGGCAGCAAAAGCCCCCCACAGGATATAGTTCGTCTGGCTCAAAATACGCCGCGCCAGTGTCTTGTTCGTCGGTGTGCTCATGCACCCATGGGCAGGTCATGTCGTGCTTACCGGAACCCAGCGGCGTCTTGTAAAGGCCGCGCGCTTTGAGCGCCGCTACAACCGGGTTCTCCGCCGCCTTCGGCGTCAGAACATCGTCTGCTTCATTGTCACTGCCTTGCGAGGCGCTGTCAGACGACGCCGATGGTTTGGCGATTTTCTTTGGCCTCCCTGCCGGCGCGAGTTCCAATTGCAGTTGATCGACAATTTCCTGTGGCGTGTAGCGTCTGTCAGGACGCCATTTGACCAGACGACATTGAAATGGCGCGCCGGCTTCGTCGGCATATTTCGGCTTGCCGTTGGTGCCGACCGGCAGGCGAGCCCAGCGGCTCAATGGACCTGTGGCGCCCGCGTCGCACAGCCCCGCGCCAATAACCGCATTGAGCAAGCGCGTGGCCAACGCACGGTCGGTGAGCGGTTCAGAAAGGACTATCCCGCCTTGATGATTGCCGGGGCTTGTCTCGATCAGCCATGACAACTCAAAGCCATCCAGACGATCCAGCGGCGCCTTGGTTCCCAGATCATCGAGCATCAGGAAATGGCAGGCGGCAAATTGAGCTTTGCGCGCCTTAAATAACCCGTCATCGCCGGGATAGAAACTCGAACAACCGATGTAGTTGTTGGCCTCGGCGGAAAGAGCATTCGCCGCCAGATCGGCGCGACTGGCTGGCCAGCCGCCCAAATCAGGGGCGCCGCGCTTGGAGCAGACGGCCGCAAAGGCGCCTTCAGGCAAGTGCGGAAACACCGCAGCAATGAATTCGGCATTGGTGACCCGTAAAACACCGCCTTCGCCGCCTTCACCTGCTCGCGGAGGGGCGGATCGATAAACTGTCTGAGGGGCCTGCGGTGTTTCTGCCTCGAAATTTTTAGCGGTCATTTGCCGCCCTCCCGCACAGCGACAGCGCGCGGCCCGCGTCTTCCACGATGTCGGCGAGCGTGGCGCGCGCTTCGGGATCGGCGACATTGGCGAGCGCGATGCGCGCGGCGCGTTGCAGGTACGCCATGTGCGCCGCATTGATTTGTACGCCGCGCCGACTTGTGCTAAAAAATCTGAGCGCCGCCGTGCAAGAAAGCGCAGATTTGGGAGAGGCCACCGTTGCAGCGGTGGCCTTTTCGTTTGTGTGCATGTGATCCGCCTCCCGTCACGCGGCTTCGGTGGCGCGCGCGAGCGCGCCGGCGGACTTGAACCGGGGGAGTGCCGCCGCCCATTGTTCGGCGCTTTCCACGTCGATCATGGTGCGCGGGCCGATCTTCACGGCTTGGAGTCTGCCGTTGGAAATGAGTTCATATACCGCGGTTCTTTTCGGGCCGTAGGCGTCGCCAAACTCGCGAATTGAAATGAAGCGTTTCATTTGGTTCCTCACATTCACGCCCGAACTTGAGCGCGAACGTGAGGATGGCAGCACCTAAAAAGCCTGTCGAAGCGGACAAATGCCCGCCTCGCGTAGGATTTATCCGCTTCGAAGCAATCGATTAGTGCGCTTTGATCTACGGTCGTTGCTTGACCTTGGCCTGCTTGTTCCTGCGTTTGTCTTTGATCGCGGCTCTCGCGGCGTCGCGTCCGCTGAGTAGCCCAGATGGCACGCCATTGTCACTTTTTGCTATTCGCACCGCATCAAGAAACGTGTCATCGCCTATACCTTGCGCCTTTGCCGCGCCGTTTTCATGCAGGCAATTGAAAATCGCTTTGTAGACGGGGGAATCAGCTCCGCCGTCTCCGTCTGATCCCTTTCCCTTGGTGAGGGGTGGCCAATGGCCTGTTGCATCGTGCCAGATGAGAATGCAATCAACAAACATGTCGCTCGCGCCGCTGTCTTTCCTTCCGCGACGATTTTGGTAGCGCCAAGACGCGAGCGCGCGGGCCGCTTTCGCCAACGCCATAAGGGAAGCGCCTGGAATTCTAGGCAACGCCAACACGCGCTGCCCGCCAAGCAGAGCGCCAGTGAGCTTGTACTCATGCTCGACTGACGCCTCTTGCGCGAGCGAATCAAAAAGGGGCTCCGCTCCCGGATGCAGCCGCTCTCCTGGCAAACGCGGGACGCTCCCGCCAAACAAGCCGCGGCGTGGAGGGCGCGAGACTTCCCATCGAAGGGCGTCCCGAACGTCTGGCGGCAAGGCGGCAAACGCAGCCTTGGTTTCTTCTAACGCCCGCTCGAAGCGAGCCAATGACTTGGTCGCGGCGGCGGGTGGCGACGACTTTGGCTCGATTGCTTGTTTTGCGAACAGGCTCACCCGCTCGATAATCTTGCCTGCCGCCTCTGTTGCGCCCGCCTCGTCGGCGCCAGCGGCGCGAAGGACTTCTGTCAGGTCATCGCTCACCTCGCCAGTATGACAATATTCGCCAGCGTTCGGAAGCGGTCGTCTGCATCCGCGCGTCTGTCGCGGCTTACGCCGTCTCTGTCACTCGCCGCAACACCACCACCGCGCCGCGCTCGGTCGCGTGGCGCAATAGGCCCCCCAAGCGTCCATGAGGCGCCGGCGCTTCTCGAACAGATCGCCGCGCCGGTAAGCGGCTTCCACCTTGTCGCCGATGGCGTGGGCGAGCGTGGCCTCTGCCGCCTCGCGCGGGAAGTTGGTGGATTCAGCCGCCCAATCGCGGAACGTCGAAGGCGTGCGACGTTTCCCCTCGCACTTGTCGCTCGAACTGATATGGTTCCTCGCGAACGAGCGCGGTCGATGGCGGACATATTCATCTCCTACAAGCGCGAGGACGAAGCTCGCGTCGGGCGTCTGGTGCAGGCGCTGGAGAAGGCCGGGCTCAAGGTTTGGTCGGATCGCGGCCTGCCCGGCGGCGAGAATTGGCGCGCCAATATCCAGGACGCGCTCGATCAAGCCAAATGCGTGATCGTGGCGTGGACGCATGAAAGCATTGGCCCGGCCGGCGATTTCGTCCGCGACGAAGCCAGCCAGGCCAAGGCGCGCGGCATTCTGGTGCCGGCGCTGTTAGAGCGCGTGCGCCCGCCGCTCGGTTTTGGCGAACTCCAATCTCTCGATTTGGCGCACTGGCGCGGCAATCAGCGCGACCCGTTTTTTCTCGATCTGGTCGCCGCGGTCCGCGCTAAGCTCGAAGGCCGCGCGGTGCCGCCTGCGCGCGGCCCGATGGCGCGGCTGCTGCGGCGGTTCACCCTGGGCGGCGTCGCCAGCGCGGCGGGCGCGGGCCTCGTCGCCTTCGCCATGAATGTCATGAGCGTCCAGGATCACGCCTGCGCGGTTCCGCTTGCCCAACCGCTGCTCTCGGACGCCTGCGGCGCGTTGGGCTTGGGCGAGCGTCCTAACCACGACGAACGCGTCGCCTTTGAATCTTTGCCGCCCGGCGATTGCGCCGCGCTCTCGGATTATCGCACTCGTTTCGAGGATAGCCCGCTTCGCGCGCTGGCCGACAGCCGCCTTGCCGACCGGGTCGTGCGCGCCGAGGAACGCTGGGTGGCGTTCGCGCGCCAGAATCCGGCGCTGTTTGCTCCCGCCGCCGGACCGCCCGCAGCCAACCAGGCTGCAGCACAGGCCGCAGCACTCGCCCGCGCGCGCCCACAAGCAGAACGGCTCTGCCGGAATTTCGCGGCTTCGAGCTTGTTCCGCTTCAAGGGCGCAACCCCGGTGGCGCAAGCCTGGTCGTGTGAACCCAGCGGCGGCGGCTTCGTCTGCGGCTTCGACGGGCTCGCCCAATGCGACATCTTAGAAAAGCAGATCGTCGAGCATGAGAGCTGCGGAGGCGGATCGTGAGAATACTCCTGCTCGCTCTGCTGTTGGCGCTGGCGCCGGTTGGCGTGGCCCCGCCGGCCTTCGCCCAGAGCACCCGCGTCGATGCGCGCGCGGAAGTTGCGGCGGCGCTCTATGCGGCGAGCGCGACCCAAGCCGCCGAGCTGCGCAACATGGACGCGCGGCTGCGCCAGGCCCGCGCCGAGATCGAGCGGCTTCGGGCCCAAGGCGCCGGCGCCCGCGCCGAATTGATTTCTGCACAAGAGCGCTACATCGCCGATCTGGCCGCGCGCGACCGCGCTTACGCGCAAGAGATCGCGGTGTTCCGCGCGGCGGTGGCGGACATCGCCTCCACCCCGGAAGGGGTAGCGATCCTGACGCAGCGGCGCCCCGGCAATCTGCGCCAGGCGCGGGCGCAATTGCTCGCACTGATCGACACGCGCAACGCCGCCGAACAACGCGCCACCGATATTCGCCGCGCTGCCAATTTGCGGACTGGCGCAACGTTTGCGCTCGACGACCGCGCCAAGGGCGAGGCGACAACCGCAGAAGTGATGGCGCTTTATGAGCAAGTCACCCGCCTCGATCCTAGTGTGCACTGGGATTGGATCGAGCTTACCCGCTTGTACGTGGATGCCGGTCGACTGAGCGACGCTCAGCAATCCGCAAATCGCGCCCTAGCTCTAGCCTCTGATCTGCGTGAGCGTTCAGTTGCACTCATTGGACTGGGCGACGTCCTAGGCATTCAGGGTGACCTTCGGGGAGCGAGGGCGAGGTATGAAGAGGCCCTTTCAATTGACCGCCAGATTGCAGCCACCTCTGCCCTAGACGCCGACACACGTCGCGATCTGTCGATCACCCTGGGTCGTTTGGGTGATGTGAGTCTTGGCCTAGGTGATGTGGGGGGCGCGCTGCGGTACTACGAAGATATGCTGCAACGCGACGTGCAAATCGCGCGAGAATCACCCACCTGGATAGGCTTCTTGGATGTCTGCTCGGACTTGTGGGGAATAACCGACACGCTGGTGGCCGCGGGAGACCTTTCGAGGGCGCGGCAATTCATTGAGCTGGGCGTCGGGGGATGCGAACAACTTGTCACCGATGGCGTCACCGGAGCTCCGCTTCAATTGGCCTATGCCCGCTGGAGGCTGGCCAACATACGAGCCGCGCAAGGGGATGTCGCATTTGCAAGGGACGAATTTCGCTCGCTGCAGTTGTTCGCGGATGAGGCAACAAGGGCAGACCCAAGCAACCACAGTGTTGCCTTGCAAGCTCAGCTGCTGGAAGTCAGTTTGGCCGACATCGACATCTTGAATCGCAACTATGAGCAAGCGCGACGCCGATTAAACGATTTGATCGCCGCGCTGTCCGAAACAAGCGGTTTCGCGGGACAAGCCGATGCATATATTTGGCGAGCACAAGTCCGCCTTGCAACATTGCCCGGCTCAGATATTACATGGGCTGCGCTGGAGCCGGCATGGCCGAGCGTCAGAGCGGCGGGAGACCTATCGGCGCTAGATTTTTTATTCATTGAACGCGCACGGACGGCTGGGAAACATTGAGAACAACATGAACGCGGCGCTTGGAGCGTCGCGTTCATTGAAATGGCGGCGCTGGCGCTGGCGTTCCGGGCGTTCGGGGATCAGCCTAGCCGCGCCGATTCACAGCATAGCACGTTGGCGCGCGTCAGTGCGCCCCCGCCAGCGCCCAAGCCGGCGGCGGGGGGCAATGTGGCCACTGTCTCGATTGGAGAGCAGGCGACATCCAGCCCGCGCCCGCCGACCGGGGAAAATTCGCCGGGAAGAGACGCTCGGCTTTGCCTTGCATGCGCCAATCCGAGCGCTATACTGAACCATATGGTGCAGTCTCCGACAGCCCGCCTCGATGCCTCGTTCGGCGCACTCTCGGACGCCACCCGTCGTGGCGTTCTGGAGCAGCTTGAATGCGCAGACGCTTCGATCACGGAGCTTGCCGAGAAGTTCGACATGACCCTCACGGGCATGAAGAAGCACGTCGGCGTCCTGGAACAGGCGGGGCTCGTCACCACCGAGAAGGTCGGGCGCGTGCGGACGTGCAAGCTCGGCCTGCGCGGACTGGAGGAAGAGGCGGCCTGGATCGAGAGGCGGGAGGCGCGCTTCGACGCGTTGGACAAGGTCGTCGAGGAATTAAAACGGAAGGAGCAAGCCAATGGGCGAAAGAAGCGATAGCTGCACGGCGGTCGAACGGAAGTCGGAGCGTGAGCTTGTCGTCACCCGAACCTTCAACGCGCCTGCGCGCATCGTGTTCGAGGCGTGGACCAAGCCCGAGCTGTTTATGCGGTGGTGGGCGCCGAAGTCGACAGGCGTGCCCCTGCTCTCCTGCGAGATGGATGTTCGCGCCGGAGGCGGCTACCGCGTTACGTTTGGCCACGATGCCTCAACCGCTTTGGCATTCTTCGGTAAGTACATCGAGGTGATACCGAACGCGCGCCTCGTCTGGACGAATGAGGAAAGTGACGCCGCTGCCGTGACCACCGTGACCTTCGAGGAAAGAGGCGAGAAAACACTGCTGGTCCTTCACGAACTCTATCCCACAAAGGAAGCTCTCGACGACGCCTGCATCGGGATGGAGGGGGGAATGCCCGAACAGTTTGCGCAACTGGACGAGCTTCTCGTCACGCTGGGCGCGAGCGTAGGGCGATCATGAGGTCGTCGATCAGACAAGGACGGATAACAGACAGGCGGCATATGCTTGTTAAGGTGAATATATGCGGAAGAAAATTTTAGGTGGTCTTGTACACGAACTACCCGCCGACTTGATCAATGCATTGGCTGCAACCAAGAAGATTACTAGCCTTTGGCAAGGCCTGACGCCTATCGCCAGAAACGAGTTTATTTGTTGGGTTGAAGATGCCAAACAAGAAAAGACTCGTGCGAGGCGGATCGAGCGAGCGGTGGAGGAGCTTCTCGAAGGGCAGAAACGCCCATGCTGTTGGGCAGGCTGCTTACATCGCGCCGACAAGAAGCCCAGCAAATGGCAGCAAGCTGTGCTGATAGACAAAAAGCCGCGTACTCGAGCAACTAGGATCAAAACCGGATGACGATTCGAAAGAATGGCTAAGGTTGTTTTCGGAATGAACCTGTCGCTGGACGGCTATGTCGACCATGATGAATTTGCGCCCGGCACTGCAATCTTTCGTCACTTTATCGAACAAACACGCAGCCTGGCAGGTAGCGTGTACGGCCGCCGCTTGTACGAGGTTATGCGCTATTGGGACGAAGACCATTCTGAGTGGACGCCGGAGCAGCGCGACTTCGCGGCGGCGTGGCGGAGCCAGCCGAAGTGGGTCATGTCGAGCTCGTTGGAGTCGGTCGGGCCCAACGCCACACTTGTCAATGATGACATAGAGGCGTTGATACGCGGCCTGAAGGCTCAGCCCGGCGGCGAGATTCAAGTTGGCGGACCTGAGCTGGCACGAAGCCTAACCGACCTTGGTCTTGTTGATGAGTATAGGCTCTACTTCCGCCCCGTCGTGCTTGGTCGGGGCAAGCCATTCTTCGCCGGCCCCCAGCCACCGCTCCGTCTTGTGGCCAGCGACTTGATCGGTGAGGACGCGATTAGGTTGACGTATGTTCCCGCCTAATCACGCTAATTTCCCGGCAGACTGCGCCGGTGAGTCGGGTCACGTCCTGCCTGTCACCGTTCTAATATCTGACAGTCCGCTCCTAGGCGGAAGCGGTCGCACGATTTGCCTGATAAAACGGTGCGAAGTGAAATCGGCGGCCGTCGCCTTTGGGCCCATCTTTCCCGGTTCGTAATACGTGACGCGGCGTCACGAATGGCGCCCAGTTCAGCCGGTCGGCTTCCGTAGGACCACAACCTCGCCCGCCGCAACAGGAGAAGTGCAATAGCCGGCCCACGCCTCCATGAGCTTGCGGCGCTTGTCGAACAGGTCGCCGCGCGCATAGGCGCGTTCGGTGGCGTCGCCGACGGCGTGGGCGAGCGCGGCTTCCGCGACCTCGCGCGCAAACCCGGTGCGCTCTGCGGCCCAGTCGCGAAACGTGGAACGGAAGCCGTGCGCGACAATATCGGCGCGCTGCATGCGGCGCAGCGTCATCAACATCGCCATGTTGGACAAAGGCCGGCCCGCCTTGGCGCCCGGGAACACCCAATCGTTAGCATTCTTGGCGCTCGCGCTCCTGTTCGCCCCCAGCGCCCGCAACAGCGCCGCCGCCTCGGGCGCGAGCGGAACGCGGTGCGCCTTGCCGGCCTTCATCCGTTCGGCGGGTATCGTCCAAGCTGCTTCGCCAAGGTCGATTTCAGCCCAGCGCGCGTTGAGTGTTTCCGATGAACGGGTGGCGGTGAAAATGCAAAATTCAAGCGCCCGCGCCGAAAGCCCCGCTTGGCTGCGCAGTAATTCCATGAACGCCGGTAATTTGACATAGGGCAGCGCCGGATGGTGCTTCACCTTTTGCGCTTTCGAGCGCGGCGGCAAGGCGCGTTCAAGGTGGCCGCGCCAACGAGCCGGGTTCTCACCTTGGCGAAAGCCGCGCACACTGGCCCAATCGAGCACCGTTTCAATGCGTCCGCGCAGGCGGCTGGCGGTTTCGGTTTTCGTCGCCCAAATCGGATCGAGCACTTTCATCACCATGGCTTGATCCACCGCCCCCACCGGCGCGTCGCCGCACACCGGATAAACGTAGGCCGCGAGCGTCGCCGGCCATTGCGCGGCGTGCTTGGCGTTTTTCCAGGTGGAGCGGTGCGCGGCGATGTAGGCTTCGGCGCATTGCTGGAAGCTCATGGCGCGGGCCACCTCAGCGGCCTTGGCGGCGCGCCCAGCGGCGCGAGCAGCCAAGGGATCGATGCCGTCGCGTGCATCCTGGCGCATTCTGGCGGCCCGCTGGCGGGCGTCCTGCAGCGCCAGGGTGTCCGCCGAGCCGAGCCCGACCTCGCGCACCGGACCGCCCTTCACCGTCAGCCGCAGCACCCAGGATTTGCGCAGATCGCCGGTTTTTGAGTTGGCCGTGACTCGCAAGCGAAGCCCGCCGCCATCGATCAGCACGCCCGGTTCGCGGGCCTGCTTGACCATCCGATCCGTGAGTTTTTGGCGCGCCATGGCACGGGCAAATCCCTAAAAGGGGAAACGTCTCTGATTCCCCGGTTGTTTCCCCCTTTTTGCAGCGGTTGGACCCGAACGTCAACAACCGGATGCGAATGGTCGATTGGAGATAATCGCTGAGTTTACATGGGGTTTAGGCGACGGCAGCAGATGTTGGCGAACAGCCATGAATTGGCAGACGGGCGGACTCTCTGTCCGCCATTGTAGGCACGTTCCACCCACTACCTCCTGCCCCGTCAGCGCTCCACCCTCACCCAACCCGCTCGCTCTCGGCGTCCTCTCAAGCAGGCCCCAGCAGCGCCTGGAAGCGTTTCAAGAACGCCTCCTGCACCTGCGCGGTCGGTTGCGGCTTCAAGCTCAGAGCCATGCCGCGCGGCGGCGCGCCGAAGAAGCGTTTGGCCTCGGCTTCGGTAAATCCCGCCAATTGTACGGCTTCGAAATGGGCGCAGATGATGTCGGCGCGTTTGATCGTGGCTTTCACAGCGGGCGGCGCTTGCGACGGCAGGCTGAAGCGCAGATGGATCGCCGCTTCGAGCTTGGCTTCAAAGGCCTTGTAGTCGAGCCCGAGCGCGGCTTTGAATGGGCTGATCATGTCGCCGATCACGTATTCGGGGGCGTCGTGCAACAGCGCCATCAGTCGCTTTGATTTGTCCCAGCCGGGGGCGAGCTTGCGGCAAATCTCCTCCACTACCAGCGAATGCTGCGCCACCGAGAAGGCGTGCGCGCCAATGGTCTGGCCGTTCCAGCGCGCCACACGGGCGAGGCCATGGGCGATGTCCTCGATCTCGATATCGAGCGGAGAGGGGTCGAGCAGGTCGAGCCGCCGCCCCGAGAGCATGCGCTGCCAGGCGCGCGGCGCCTCGCCCTTGGCGGAAATCTGCGTGCGGGCCAGCCGGGCCATGGGAATCATCCGCGTTTGCGTCGCCTCAATGTAGTATACGGCGTAGGCGGGGATAAGCGGGTTCACCGAAAGGAGCGCCTGATGCTTGGACTAACGCGTGTCATTCTCCGGCTTGGGCGCAACCCAGACGCGGGCTTCCCTGATGGCAACGACCAGTACGGCTATGTCATCCACGCCCCGCTCGATTCGTCCGGCAAGCTCGATCCGGGACTCTGGCGCGAACATAGGGAGCAATGCACGGTGCGGCGCTTCCACCCCCACGAGACCGCGGCCGATGGCTGGCTGCGCCATCGCGGCGACAATTGGTATTTCTGGTACGACGAGGAGGATGAGGGCCCGGAAGAGCCCTTGTTCAAACTCGGCGCCCACGAACTGCGCCCCGGCGAATACATTACAGTGCGCGAAGCCGACGGCGAGGCGCTGACGTTCCGGGTGGCCGAAGCGGTGCGGGTTTAGCGCATGCGGCACCAGCCCGGCGGCGGCGGCGATTAGCGGTTCGTCAACCGTGCAGCCGTAAGGTCCGGCCACGGGAGCCGGCGCATGAATTCTGATCAGCAATCGAAGGCAAAGGCCCCGCGTTGGCATTTGCTTTACTTTGTGCTTGCCGCCTTTGACTTACTGACGGTGGCGCTGAGCCTGACCCTCAGCCATCATCTCATGGATAATTACGAAGCATCAGTCCAGACCAATAGCGAATGGGCCACCCGACTGCGGGGCATCACCGAACTGGCCAGCCTGGCGCAGGTGGTGAACGCGCCGGGTAACGACATTTTCGATAGCCGCGATGTCACCCTTGAGCGCGCGCGCCGCGACGCCGCCATTGCTCGCTACAATACGGGTTACGCAGCCGTTCTCGCCGATTTGCAGCGGAACGTCGGCCCGGCCGAGAGCGCGGCCACGCTTGCCGCGCTGACCCAGACGCGGATCGCGATGGCGCAAATGATCGACGAGGCCGATAATATCTTCGAACAATTCAAGCTGGGCAGGCCGGCGGCCGCCGGCCGCCGCATGGCCACCATGGACCGCAAATATGGCGTCCTCACCGGTTCGATCGCGGCGGCGATTAACGCCGTGCAGGAACAGCAGAGCGCCGCCCTGCAAACGCAGGTGACCCGAGCGCGCGAGCTGCGCTCATTCGAAACCGTGATCGGCGTGCTGATCGTGCTCATGGTGCTTGGCGTGACCGTTTACGGTCACAAAATCAGTCAGCTCTGGCGGCGGGCGCAGGAGATGGAGGCGCAAAAGCTCGCAGCCGAGGAATCGAACAAGGTCCAGAGCAATTTTCTCGCCACCATGAGCCACGAATTGCGCACCCCGCTCAACGCCATCATCGGCTATTCGGAAATGCTGCGCGAGGACTTGGATGAAGCCGGCGATCCGCAAATGGCTCAGGATGTCGATCGCATCCATGGCGCCGGCAAGCATCTGCTGGGGCTAATCAACGAGGTGCTGGACTGGTCGAAGATCGAGGCCGGTAAGCTCGAATTACACGCCGCGCCGCTGAACCCGATTGGGCTGGCCGAGGAGATCGTCGCGATTATGCAACCGGTGGCGCACGCGAGCGGGTCCACCATCCGGCGCACCGGCGACGCGGCGCTCACGCTTGCCTGCAACGATCCCATGCGCCTGCGCCAGTGCTTGTTCAACCTGGTGTCGAACGCCTGCAAATTCACCGAAGCGGGGCTCATCGAGATCGAACTCTCGCGCGCTGAGTTGGCAGGAGTACAACAGATCGTTTTCAAGGTCCGCGATACCGGGATTGGGATGTCGCCTGAGCATTTGGCGCGTATATTCACGCCCTATGCGCAGGCCAGTTCAAGCATTGCGCGGGAATATGGCGGCACCGGCCTTGGGCTGTCGATTTCGCGGGAGCTGGCGCGCGTGATGGGCGGCGATCTCAGCGTAGAGAGCGAACTCGGCAAGGGCTCGTGCTTTGTGCTCAGCGTCGCCGCCAATCTGCAGGCTGCCGGCCGCTCCGGGGAGGCGTTGGCGGCCTGACCCCAAGGCTCTTCCTCCCCCACCGGAAAAAAGCCCGAGGCGGCGTTTCGCCTTTAAGGCGAAAAGCTCAGCTCCCCAACCTTTCCCCGCGCATCCGCGTGCGCCTGTGGTAGCATGGCGCCCTTGGCTTCGCCTGGTCCCCCAGGCGCGACGGCGCGGGCGTAGGGAGAGCAAAATGTTCTTCGTCTGGTTTCTGGTCGCCACCGGCATCATAGTCGCGCTGGCGGTGGTGGGCGCCCTGATGGCGCGTCACAACCCCGGCACGGCCTGGGAGCGCCACGAGGACACGCCCATGGGGCCGGGGCTCGACCATTAGCTGCTTGCGTCGGGCGCGAGGCTAAGTCTTACATACACGAGCGACAGCGGGGCCGAACCCCGCGTCCCAAGGGAGGAGAACGCGTGCTGATCCGCCGCGCCGTGCAGCGCGACGCCGAGGCCATCGCCCGTCTCGCCGCGGCCGCCGCGGCCGAGGAGGGGGCGGTTGCCGGGCTCGACGTCGAGCGCGTCCGCGCCCACGGCTTCGGCCCCAACGCCTTGTTCGAAGCCTGGGTGGCGCTGGAGAAGGCCAGCGGCCCTCCCATAGCCCACGCCATCGTCACCCGCGGCTACGACGTGCGCCGTGGCTGCGCCACCATGGTGCTGTGCGAGCTTTACGTGGTCCCCGGGCAGCGCCGAGGCGGCTTGGCGCGCAGGCTCATGTCGGCGGTGGCGCAGCGGGCGCGCGATCTCAGCGCGCGCGAGCTCGCCATCACCACCGGCGTTGAAAACAACGTCGCGCAGCGCTTTTTCTCAGCCATTGGCGCCAAACCCGATCGCGCCACCGTGTTCATGATGTCGGCCGACGAGATCGAGTGGTTGGCCGCGGAAGGATTGTAAAGGGGAACGACATGCTCGCGAAACCGCTGCTGAAAACCGCCGCTTCCTGGATCGCCATCGCGGCGTTCGCCGCCGCCTGCGCGAGCGCCCCCGCTGCGCCGCCGAGCGAAGGTGCGCCCGCAGATGCCGGCGCGCCCAGCGCGGCGCAGGCGCAGGCCTATGTCGCGGCCGCCGAGCAAGAGCTGGCCGAGCGCTCTGTGGTCGAGAACCGCACCGCCTGGGTGTATGAGAATTTCATCAATTACGACACCGAGTGGTTGCTGCAGCGCGTCAGCGAGCAGGGCACCGAGGCGCGCGTGCGTCTGGCCAGCGGCGCCGGGCGCTTTGCCAATACCGAACTGCCCGCCGACACCCGCCGCAAGGTCGATCTCTTGCGCTTGAGCCTGGTGCTGCCTGCCCCCCAACGCGCGGGCGCGGCCGGCGAATTGGCCGAGATCACCACCCGGCTGTCCTCGGCCTATTCCACCGGCCGCATCGAATACCGGGGCACCCAGGTCTCGCTCGACGATCTCGAAACCTCGATGGGGACCGAGCGCAATCCGGCGCGGCTTGAGGAAATGTGGACCAAGTGGCACGCCGTGGCCACGCCGATGGCCGGCGATTATGCGCGCCTGGTCGAGATCGCCAACGAAGGCGCGCGCGATTTGGGCTTCGCCAATGTCGGGCAGATGTGGCTCTCGAATTACGACATGCCGGCGCCCGACATGGAGCGCGAGGTGGGCCGGCTCTGGGGCCAGATGCAGCCGTTCTACGAACAGCTGCATTGCTACGTGCGCGGCCGGCTCAACCAGCATTATGGCGATGCCATCGTGCCCCTCGACCAGCCGATCCGGGCTGACCTTTTGGGCAATATGTGGGCGCAGGATTGGCAGACGCTGATGCCGTTGGTGCGCCCGCAAGGCGGACGCGCAACCTACGACACCACCCAGCTGCTGGTGCGCGCCGGTTACGACGCGCGCCGCATGACCGAAACCGCCGAACGTTTCTACACTTCGCTCGGGCTGCCGGAATTGCCCGAGACGTTCTGGGAGCGCTCGCTGCTCACCCGCCCGCGCGACCGCGACGTGGTCTGCCACGCCTCGGCTTGGGACCTCGATAATCTGGAAGACATCCGCGTCAAGCAATGCATCCAGATCAATTCCGAGCACTTCCAGACCATCTACCACGAACTCGGGCACAATTTCTATCAGCGCGCCTATCACGCCCAGCCCTATCTCTACCAGAACGGCGCCCATGACGGCTTTCACGAAGCCATCGGCGATTTCATCGCGCTGAACATCACCCCGGAATATCTGACCCAAATCGGGCTGTTGCGCCGCAACCAGATCCCGCCGGCTTCAGCCGATGTGTCGCTGCTGATGGAGCGGGCGCTGGAGAAGATCGCGTTCCTGCCGTTCGCGCTTTCGGTCGATCAATGGCGCTGGCAGGTGTTCGACGGGCGCACCATTCCGGCCGAATACAATGACGATTGGTGGGCGCTCAGGCTGCGCAACCAGGGCATCGCCCCGCCCAACACGCGCCCGGCCGACGCGTTCGATCCCGGGGCGAAATATCACATCGCCAACAACGTGCCGTATCTGCGCTATTTCCTGTCTTTCGTGCTGCAATTCCAATTCTACGAAGCCGCCTGCCAGCAAGCCGGTTGGGAAGGCCCGCTGCACCGCTGCACCATCTACGGCAATCGCGCCGTCGGCGAGCGCTTCAACGCCATGATGGAAATGGGCGCCTCTCATCCTTGGCCAGACGCGCTGGAAGCCTTCACCGGCACGCGGCAAATGGATGGCGGCGCCATGGTGCGCTATTTCACGCCGCTGATGACTTGGCTGCAGGAGCAGAACCGGGGACGGACCTGCGGGTGGTGAGGGCAGAAGGGACGCTCATCGCCGCCGCCGGCAATGCGCCGCGCTAAGCTTGCACCGCTTCGAGGCGGGTTTCATCGACGATGCGTTCGAACGCTTCGGTGTCGCTCTTGATCCGGTATTGCACCGGGCCGCGTTCGGCGGGGAGGGCGCGGACGATATTGTAGATGCCAGCGGGGGTGGAAACGCGCCCGGCATGGGCGACGCTCACGCGTTGCCCAGCGCCGAATAGGGGTTGCGCCATCAAATTGGCTCCAGGTTGCGGGGTCGCGCGCCGCGCCCGGTCGGGCGAAGTCCGCGCAAAGTCAGCCCCTAAATGGCGCACCGCTACCCAAAATGCAAGCTTTCGCTCGCCGGACCGCGCTCTGATTGCGCTTGACGGTAGCGGGAAGCTGCTTGATTACGGCGCTGTGATATTGGGAGGCTAAATTATGAAGGGTCGGATACTTGGATTTGACGCCGCCGCCGGAACCGGCGCCGTCAACGGCGAAGACGGCAAGCGCTATTCTTTCGCCGCCGGCGACTACAAGGGCCCGCGCGCGGCAAGCGCCGGCGAGGAAGTGGACTTCGTCGTCAAGGACGGCGCGGCCACCGAAATCTACCCGATGAAGAGCGGGGCTTCGATCGATCTCTCCGGCATTGGCGCGGCGCTTGGCGGGGCCGCCGGCAGCCCTGGCGGCAACAAGGTGCTGGGGATCGTTCGCGACCAGCCGCAAACCCTGCTGGCGTTGGTCATGCTGATCGCGGCGGCGCTGCTGCCGTTCGTGAGCGTCATGGGGATGTTCAACCCCACCGCTATCGGGCTGTCGCAAGTGATGGATATGGGCAAGCCGGGCCTGCAAATGGCCGCGAACGTTACCGACGCGCAGATCGCTCAGGCGATGCAATACAGCCCCGAACTGGCCACCATGCAGAAGCAAGCGCGCGACAAAGCCGGCGGTCAATTGATGATGATGAATTTGGTCTATCTGATCTGGCTCATTCCCATTGGGGCGGCTTGGCTCATTTTCGCCAACCTCACCAACAAGCGAAACCAACTGCACGAACTGATTGTCGGCGGGCTTGGAATAGCCGCGGTGGTGCTGTTCTTCGTCGTCAAATCGATGGCGCTTTCCGACGCCAACGCGGCAGCGGCAGCGGCGGGCGCGGGGGAGCTCGGCCAAATGATGCAGGCGCAGATGCAGGCGGCGCAGCAAATGGCCAACAACGCGATCAATCTCGGTTTTGGCGGCTGGCTGATGGGGCTCGCCGGCGTGGGGCTGGTGGCGACCGGGCTCGGCATCGTCAAGCAAACGCCGGGCGTGCCGGCGGGTTGAAGCGGGAGCTCGCGCGCAGCCTCACATTGCAACACCACCCACCCCCCCGGAGGCAGCGAAGCCGCTGTCCGGGGGTGGGTGGTAATGCAATTCAATAGGCTGCGCGCTGCAGCGCGGCGAGGCTCAGGCTGCCTTTTGCACGATGATCGAGCCGGCCGAGTACCCCGCGCCAAATGAGCAGATCAGGCCCTTGTCGCCGGCGACCAGATCGGCGGAATGGTTGTGGAAGGCGATGATCGAGCCGGCCCCGGCGGTGTTGCCGTATTGGTCGAGCACGGTGGGGGCTTCGTCTTGGCTGGCTTCGTGGCCGAGGATGCGCTCGGCGATCAGGCGGTTCATGTTGGAATTGGCCTGGTGCAGCCACATGCGGCGCATGTCGCTGGGCTTCAATTCCAGTTCGGCCATGTGCTGCAGGATCATCTCCGACACCATCGGCACCACTTCCTTGAACACTTTGCGGCCCTGCTGGGTGATCAGCTTGTCGGGCATGTCCTTCCATTGCGGATCGCAGCGATTGAGGAAGCCGAAATTGTTGCGGATATTGTTGGAAAAACGCGTCGAGAGTTTGCTGCCGAGAATGGCCCAGGCGCCGGGGGGGGCGATGTCGGCGCGCTCGACCAGCACCGCCACTGCGGCGTCGCCGAAAATGAAATGGGTGTCCCGGTCGCGCAGATTGAGGTGGCCGGTGCAAAGCTCCGGGTTGACCACCAGCACTGAGCGCGCGTGCCCGGCGCGGACAATGTCGCACGCATTCTGGATCGCGAAGGTGGCCGAGGAGCAGGCGACGTTCATGTCGTAGCCGAAGCCGCCCGCGCCCAGCGCGTTCTGCACCTCGATCGCCAGCGCCGGGTAGGGGCGTTGCAGCGAGGAGCACGAGCAGATCACAGCGTCCACATCGCTGGCATCGCGTCCCGCGCGCTCCAGCGCCTGCCTGGCCGCGTTAACCGAGACCTCGGCCATCAGCGAAAGCTGTTCGTCGGGGCGCTCGGGAAGATCGGGAACCATGCGCTCGACGTCGAGCAGGCCTTTCTTGTCGAGCACGAAGCGGTGCTTGATGCCGGAGGCTTTTTCGATGAACTCGACGCTCGAATGCTGCAGCGCCGGCAGCGTGCCGGTGGCGATGGCGTCGGCGTGCTCGCCATTGTAGCGATCGACGTAAGCGTTGAAGGAGGCGACCAGTTCGGCATTGCTGACCGAATGGGGCGGCGTGTAGAGCCCGGTCGCGGAAATGACGGCGGTCAATTTTACAATCCCTCAAGCCGCTTGGCGCGGCGCTGGATTCGGCGCTTAAACCCCACCCGGGCGATGGTCAATCCGCCTCGCCGTCGCGCGGCGGCAACACCAGCCAGGGCGGGGAATCGAGCTGCACCGGCCGGCCGCCGGCGCTGAGGGCGCGGCCTCGTCCCGTCGCCTCCAGGGCGCGGTCGAGCCGCAGCAGCGCCATGGCGCGCCCGCTCGCGCCAGTGCGCACGGTTCCGATCTCTGCGTCGCCGGCCAGGATGGGCGTCGCAAACGGCGGCGCTTCGCCGGCAAACGCGATCGGGCAGAATTTCCGTCGCGTGGTGGCGCGGCGCTTCATGCGGCTGACGTTTTCCTGGCCGACGAAGCACCCCTTCTGGAAATCGACGCCGTGGAGTTCCTCCAAGAGCGCCTCCAGCGCGAACACTTGCTCGGGCGCGGCGTCGCGGGCGAGATCGGGAACTCCGAGCGCCAGGCGATTGGCATCGTAGGCGGCGGCGGCGTCGGGAAATTCGTGTTGATCCGGCGGTAGCGGGCATACCTCGCGCCAACCCAGTTCGCCCCCGGGGAAACGCGGATCGGGTTTTGCGCCGCGAAACAAGTCCGGCGCCCACAGCAGGTGAAACCGGCCGGTAATATCTTCAATGCTGACCGCCGCGCGGAGCTTGTACATTGTCAGTCGCCGCAGCAGGTCCGCGCCGCGCGCGGGGTCGGCCTCGATGATAATTCCTCGCTCGGAGACTCCAGTTTGGTTCTCGCCGCAATCGTCCCATAGCAGCATGTCGGCAATCAGCTTGCCCTGTGGGCTCAGCAGCGACCCGTATTGCACGCCGCTTTCGGTCAGCTGCGCCACATTCTGAGTCAGCAGATTGTTGAGAAAGCTCACCGCGTCGGGGCCGGAAACCCGGATCAGCGTGCGTTGGAGACGGTAAGGGCCGGTCATCGGCCATGTCTTGGCGCGCGGGCGCGGCCGCCGCAAGCAATTGACTCCGTCTTTACCGACCCTCACGCCTAAAGCGGCGATGAAATCGATCCTGTTCCTCGCGCCCGACGATCTGGGCGAGACCGTGCTTGCCACCGGCGCGCTGGCGTACGCGCTGGAGCAGGGCGATGTGCTCACCATTTCCGCGGCGGCGGAAGCGGCGGCCTTGTTCCGCGCCGCGCCGGCGACGCGCCTCTGGCTGCCGCCGCGCGCGGCCTGGAGCTTTGCCTTGTTCGCGCGCCTGCGCGGGGCGCGCTACGATTTGCTGATCGACGCGCGTCGCGGTCTGGCCGGGCGGCTGGCGCCAGTCAAGCGCCGCATCGCGCTGTCGCCGGCGCCGATTGTGCGCCATCGCAGCGAGGAATGGGCCGAGGCTTGCGCCGCCGAGCGGGCTTTGGCCCCGGTGCTTTGGCTCGACGAAGAAGCGCGCGCGCTGGCCGGTTCCATCGCCGCCGATTCCGCGCCGCTGCTGGTGCTGGCCCCGGGCGGGGCGAGCGCGGGCAAACGCTGGCCGCTTGAGCGCTTCGCGGCGGTGGCGCGGCGGCTGGTCGGCGGCGACCTCAAGGAGGCGCGCATCGCCATCATGGGCGCTGCCGTGCGCGACGCGGCGATCACCGGCGCGATCGTGGCGAGCCTCGACGCCGACGGGGTGGCGGCGCGCGATCTGGGGCTGTCGCCCGATCTGCTCGCCGCCGCCGCCTTGATGGAGCGGGCGACGCTCGTCATCGGCAACGACAACGCGCTCACCCACATCGCCGCCGCCGCCGGCGCGCCGACGCTGACCTTGTTCGGTCCCACCGACGAGCGCGTGCGCGCCCCGTTCGGGCCGCGCGCGCGCACGTTGCACGGGCGCGGCTTGGTGGGAGCGCTGGACGCGCGGCGGGCGATGGAGGATGTCAACATCGACCAGGTGGAGGCCGCCGCGCTCGATATCCTGCGCGCAGGAGGTTTGCGATGAGCAATTACGATCTGATTGTGCGCGGCGGAATTGTCGTTAGCCATGCGGGTGTGGGGCAGGGCGACATCGGCGTCCGCGACGGGCGCATCGCCGCAATCGGCGACCTCAGCCAAGCCAGCGCGGGCGAACTTGTCGACGCCAAGGGCCTGCACGTGCTGCCCGGCGTGATCGACACGCAAGTGCATTTCCGCGAGCCGGGCAATGAGCACAAGGAGGACCTCGAAACCGGCACACGCGCGGCGGCTTTGGGCGGGGTCACCGCCGTGTTCGAAATGCCCAACACGGCGCCGCCCACCACGAACGCGCAAGCGCTTGCGGCCAAGC
>JANNQT010000099.1:0-2986 GCA_031400895.1 Alphaproteobacteria bacterium
AGCAGCGCGCGCGCTCGCCGCCGAACAGCTCTACGGCCCGCGCGCGGGCCAAGCCGCATGGGCGCTCGGCATCATCGCCTATCGCAGCCACGATTATGCCGAGGCGGTGCGCCAGTTCGAGACCGCCGCGCAATGGGCCCACAATGGCGGTTGGGCGGACGCGGCCGCGCATTATTGGGCGGCGCGCGCGCGTCTGGCGGCGGGCGAAACCAATGGCGTAGCGGACCATCTCGAGGCCGCGGCCACACGGCCATGGACGTTCTACGGCCAGCTCGCCGAAGCACAGCTCGGCCGCGACAGCGCGCTCAATTTCATGCCCCCCGACGTCGATGGCGACACCATCGCCCGTTTCGTCGAACGCTATCCGGCGGCGCGGCGCGCGGCGGCGCTGGCGCAATTGGGACGGCTCTCGGAGGTCGAGAGCGAAATGCGACGTTTGCACACCGACCTCTCCAGCGACGACGATCGCACTTACCTGGCGCTCGCCATCGCGCTTGAAGCGCCGAGCGCGCAATTGCGCGCGGCCGAGTATGGTGGGCGCGATGTGGCGGTGGGCTTTTGCCCGACCACATCGTTTGAGCCAGACGACGGCTTCTCGCTCGACCGCGCCCTCGTCTACGCTATCGTGCGCCAAGAGAGTTATTTCAACCCAAAGGCCGTGAGCGTGTCGAACGCGCGCGGGCTCATGCAATTGTTGCCTTCCACCGCGCGCGACATGGACCGCTCCACCAATTATCGCCGCACGCCAGCCGCCTTGTTTGAGCCCGGCCTCAACATGCGACTTGGCCAATCCTACGTGCACTGGCTGATGACCGAGTTTCATCATGACGGCGATTTGGGCCGCTTGTTTGCGTCCTACAATGGCGGGCCAGGCTGGCTTTCGCGTTGGCTCGCGACCCAACCCGCCGACATCGATCCGCTGCTGCTGCTGGAGACCATGCCGCGCCACGAGAGCCGAGATTACGCCGAGCGCGCGCTCTCGCACATGGCGCTGTGCCGCAAACGTTATGGCCAACCTACACCCGAACTCGAACGCCTGGCCGCGGGTGGGGCTGCACTTTACACGCCCTTGGATGCACGAGTGGCGGGGCGGTAAACGCTTGGACCGCCGGCGTCCCCGTTTGTCTCCGAGCACAAGGCGTCGCTATTTTTTTGCATGCGCACGCGCCCAACAACACCGCGGATAACCAATCATTCATTCGACCTTGTCGCGTGGCGGCGTCAGAGTTTCTGCGGTCTTGGCGGAGGGCGCCATGCAATTGCGCGTACAATCTTTGCGCTGCGTCTTGATCGTGTGCGGCTTGGCGTTGGCCGCCTGCAACGCGGCGCCGCCGCCGCCAAGCACGCCGCCGACCTTGGTTGAGCGCGGCCGGGACCTTTTTTTCAACGAGACTTTCGCTGGCAATGGCCGCACGTGCGCGACCTGCCATCGGGCCGAGGACAATTTTGGCTTGACGCCCAATTTCATCGCGACGCTGCCGCCTGACGATCCGTTGTTCGTGGCCGAGACCCAGCCCGCGCTTGCGCGCGGCTTCGAGGCGCCGCGGCAGATGCGCGGCAACGGCCTGATCCGCGAAAACCTCGATGGCTTTCAAGATTTGGACAATGTCTTCGCGTTGCGCGGGGTGCCGCACGTTCTAGCTTTGCGCAACTCGGTGGCCAGCGCCGCCGGGCCGCGTACCGGCTGGAGCGGCGACGGCGCTCCAGGCGATGGTTCGCTGCGCGCCTTCGCCACCGGCGCGGTGATCCAACATTTTCCCAAGACGCTCAACCGGGTAGCGGGCGTCGATTTCCGCTTGCCTACGAGTGAAGAACTGGACGCGCTCGAGGCGTTCATGTTGTCACTTGGCCGTCAGCAGGATTTGAGCTTGCCGCTGCCGCTGGCCAGCCCGGTCGCCGCGCGCGGGCAAGCGCTGTTCATGGACAACACGCGCGGGCGCTGCAATGTCTGTCACTTCAACGCCGGCGCCAACGGCGATCCGGCCATCTTCGGGCCCGGCGGCAATCTCAATTTCGATACTGGCGTGGAAAATCTGCCCGACCCGCCCGGTCAATTGCTCGGCGATCCAGCGCCCCCGCGCGATGATGGTTTCGGCGTTCCCGGCGATGGCACATTCAACACCCCGCCCTTGGTGGAAGCGGCTGACACCGGGCCGTTCTTCCACAACAATTCCGTCGCGACGATAGAGGCCGCTGTTGGCTTTTACGATGGCGATTCATTCAATGAATCGCCGGCGGGGCAATTGATTCTGCAAGCCACCGGCTCGGCCCTCGAGATCGACGCCACCGAAATCCAAGCCATCGCCGCCTTCCTGCGCGTCATCAACGCGCTGGAAAACATTCGGCAAGCGGAAGCTTATTTGACCCAAGCGGGCGCGGCGCCGCGCCTGGCGCGGGCGCGCCCGCTGCTGCTGGCGCAGGAAGAGACCCAGGACGCGATCGATGTGCTGGTTGGCGCAAGCCTGCACGCCGACGCGGTTGGCGACCTTGCCGAGGCCAAGCGCCAGAGCGGATCGCACGGCAACCGGCGCCACGCCAATATCAGCGACGCGCTCGCCGCGCTGCAACGCGCGCGGGGCCGCATCTTGGCGCCATCCGCGCCCGCGCCCACATAAGTCGCTAAGGAGGCGCGCATGCACACGATCAGTATGGCCCTTGTTGCACTCGCGGCGTTTGCCGGGGCGGCTTCGGCGCAACAGGCGACCGAGCAATTTATTCCGATCGGCCAATCGCCCGGTGCGGTCACTATGCAGGGCGAGCTAAGCGCGGCGGTCGCGCCCGCGGCGGTCGGCGGCGAAACCAGTTTCTCCATGATGGGCGCCGACGCGCAGCAACGCTCCTATGCGATTGGACCGCGCACGCGCATTTATATCGACCGCTCAGCCCTCGGCCAGCCAAATACAATGGGTAGCGCCGCTGACCTCCGCGCCGGCCGCGCCATCGAAGTCAGCGTCGCCGACCCCGCCGCGCGGGTCGCGCTTTGGAT
>JANNQT010000100.1:0-24180 GCA_031400895.1 Alphaproteobacteria bacterium
CCAGCCTCAATTGCGTCCCTCCTCAAGCAGCCGCCGGCCGATCACTTGCGCCTGGATCTCGCCGGCGCCTTCGAAAATGTTGAGGATGCGCGCGTCGCAGAGCACGCGGGAAATCGGGTATTCGAGCGCGAAGCCGTTGCCGCCGTGGATTTGCAGCGCGTTGTCGGCGCCGGCCCAGGCCACGCGCGCGGCCAGCAATTTGGCCATTCCGGCTTCGAGGTCGCAGCGTTTGCCGCTGTCCTTGCGCCGCGCCGCGAAATACGCGATCTGCCGCGCGCCCATGATTTCAGCGGCCATCATCACCAGCTTGTTGGCGACGCGCGGGAACGAGAAAATCTCGACCCCGAATTGCTTGCGCTCCAGCGCGTATTTGAGCCCCAGCTCCAGCGCGCACTGAGCCACGCCGACGGCGCGGGCGGCGGTCTGGATGCGCGCTGACTCGAACGTCGCCATCAATTGCTTGAAGCCCTGGCCCTCTTCGCCGCCGAGCAGATTGGCCGCGGGAACGGCAAAGCCGTCGAAGCCAATCTCGTACTCCTTCATGCCGCGATAGCCGAGCACCGCGATCTCGCCGCCCGACATGCCGGGCGCGGGAAACGGATTCTCCATGCTCCCGCGCGGTTTCTCAGCCAGCAACATCGAAAGGCCGCGATGATCCTTCGAGTTCGCCTCGGTGCGCACCAAGAGCGTCATCAGGTCGGCGCGGGCGGCGTGGGTGATCCAGGTCTTGGCCCCTGTGACGAGGTAAGCGTCGCCGCTCCTGGCGGCGCGCGTACTCAGACTTGCCAGATCGGAGCCGGTGTTGGGTTCTGTGAATACCGCTGTCGGCAGGATTTCGGCGCTGGCGATTTTCGGCAGCCAGTGCGCCTTCTGCTCGGGCGTGCCGCCCGAGAGAATAAGTTCGGCGGCGATTTCCGAACGTGTGCCCAGCGAGCCGACGCCGATATAGCCGCGCGACAATTCCTCGCTGACCACGCACATCGCCATCTTGCCCAGCCCGGCGCCGCCGAATTGTTCTGGAATGGTCAGCCCGAACACGCCGAGTTCGCCCATCTGCGCGACGATCTCGAGCGGGATCAGTTCGTCGCGCAGATGCCAGCCGTGCGCGAACGGGACCACTTCGGCGTCGGCGAATTTGCGGAACTGGTCACGGATCAGGTCGAGGTCGGCATCGAGCCCGGTGTTTTCCAGCGTGGCGTGGCCGCGGCCGTCGCGCAGCAATTCAGCGAGCCTGGTTTTCTCGCCTTGCGTCACCGCCAGCGAAACCGGCGGCGCGGCGATGCCGAAATCGGCCGGACGGACGCTCTCCACTTGCGTCATCGCCACGCCGCCGGCGAGCTGGGCGGCATATTCGCTCGCCAGCAGCTTCGCCAGCAGCAGTTCGGTTTCGCCAAACCCGCCACGCTCATCCAACGCGCGCGCCCAGGCGGCCACTTCGCGCAGCGTCTCGGCATAAGTCGCCACCCAGGCCAGGCCATGCACCAGATGCTGCTCGCGGTCGATGGCCTGGCGGTCGGACACACGCGCCCGCACCGCGGCACGCGCGGCTTCGGCGTAAACACCGGCTTCGCGCGCGACATTGTCCAGTTCAACGATGAAACTCATGGGCCCGCACGCATGCACGCTAAAGCCTTAAGCCGCAACGCCGAACAGCGACCCCACGCCCGCCGTCGCCGCCATCGCCAGCGCGCCCCAGAGCGTTACCCGCCCCGCCGCGCGCCACATGCCTGCCCCGCCGGTGCGCGCGCCCAGCGCGCCCAAGCCGGCCAGGAACAGGAGCGAAGCGGCGCAGACGGCAAGCTCCAGCCCCGCGCGCGGCCACGCCCCCGCCAGCAGCAGCGGCAGGCCCGCGCCCGCCGCGAACGTCGCCGCCGAGGTCAGCGCCGCCTGCACCGGGCGCGCGCGGGTGAAATCGGAAATGCCGAGTTCATCGCGCGCATGCGCGCCGAGCGCGTCCTTGGCGGTCAGCTGCTCGGCCACCTGGCGGGCCAGTTCTGGGGTCAGGCCGCGCTTGGCATAAATTCCCGCGAGCTCTTCCAGCTCGAATTCCGGCTGGCTGGCCAATTCACCTCGCTCGCGCGCGAGGTCGGCCTGCTCGGTGTCGCTCTGCGAGCTTACCGACACATATTCCCCCGCCGCCATCGACATCGCTCCCGCCACCAGCCCAGCGACGCCAGCGACCAGGATCGCCTCGCGCGAAGCGCCGGCGGCGGCGACGCCGACGATCAGGCTCGCGGTCGAAACGATCCCGTCATTGGCCCCCAACACCGCCGCGCGCAGCCAGCCGATGCGGGAAACCAGGTGGCGTTCTAGGTGGCGGGCCATGGGTAACCTTCGAAAGCTGTTCGCGGCGAACAAACGCGCGTACGCACGCACCATGTTGCGCGCAATCAATTTTTGCCTAACTTGCGCCCCCATGAAAACCCGACCCCTCCTCCTCGCCCTCGCCCTGCTCGCCGCCTGCTCGCCCCCAGCTGAAAAAGCAAAACAACCGGACGCCAGCGATTCCATCAGCGCCGGGGCCGAGCGCGCCGCTGGTGCGGGCATCGCCCGCGAAGGAATGGCCTCCTCCGAACTCATTCTGAGTAAGGCCCCCAGCGCCGGGGCGCGGGTGACGAGCCCGATCAGCGTCGAGGGCAGCGCGCCCAACGATTGGTATTTCGAGGGCCAGTTCCGCGCCCAATTGATCAACGCGCAGGGCGCGGTGCTGGCGCAATCGCCAGCGCTGCCGCAAAGCGATTGGCAAAAGCGGGGCCTGGTGCCGTTCATCGCCGATCTGGTGTTCGACGTCGATGCCGACACTCCCGCGACCTTGGTGCTGCAGGAAGACATGCCCGCCGAGGGCCGCCCCCCGCGCGAAAAACGCATCGCCGTGGTGCTGGGGCGGTGAGGCCGCGGGCGTCGGCTCGGTTCCGTTGACAAAAGCCTGGTAAGATAACGACCCCGATCCGTTTGCCGCTTTCTCCGAGTGGGAGAGCGAAGCCGACGGCGGGGCGTACGCGGACCTCTGACCAGGCGCGCGCAAGCAAAGCCGACCCAGGACCCGCGCGTCTTTCAGACGCGCTGCCGGCGTCCGCGCGCAGAGCCCCGAATGACGGGCGCGATCCCGACCGCTAGTGGCGGATCGATAGTCGCTGCCTTATGTCTTCTATTTCTTCTTTGATCTTCAATTTCTGGCGTTTCATCGCCGAGAGCCGCGAACTGTCCGCGGACGGCCTTTTGGCCTCGTTGTCGATGATCAGGTCCAAATCCCGATGTCGGGCGTCGAGTTCGGCTAGCCGCTGCTCGATTGCCATCGAAGGCACCTCCTCTTGGTTAGGGCGATTCGAAGCATGGCGCCAAAGACACGCTTTGTCTTCATCTTTTCGGCGCTGGAACATTACTTAGTGGTGGGCCTTCGCAAGTGCGAGATCGGCCCCCGCTTTACAGCGCCGCCCGAGCGTGGCTTAGCTCGCGCGCGGCGGAGTCGAAGCGTGGCCGATTGCGAAGACGAGTTCGACATCAACGATACGCCCGAAAAACGCGCCCTGAAGGCGCGTCTGGGCGAGCTGCGCGAGGAACACCGCGCGCTCGACAACGCCATCGCCGCATTGCATGACAAGAGCAGGGACACGCTGCAGCTGGCTAGACTGAAGCGGAGCAAGCTGGTGCTGAGGGACCAAATCCAATGGATCGAGGACCGGCTGACGCCCGACATCATCGCCTGATCCGGCTAGCCGGCGCGGCGCTGGCGGCCTGGCCCGGCGCGGCGCTGGCGGAGCGTTTGGAAGCACAGAAGGGGGTGCTCTCGCTCGCGGTGGAAAACGATAGCCTCTCCTCGGGCGGCGACCGCAACTACACTTCCGGGATCAAGCTCGCCTACGTCTCGCCGGACGAAGCCGTGCCCGGCTGGCTGCGCGGGGCTGGCGCGTTCACCCGGCCTATCTCTGGCGATAACGCCGATTTCTGGGGCGTGGCGCTCGGCCAATCGATCTTCACGCCGCAGGACATCGTCGCCAATCCCGGTCCGCCCGACCAGCACCCTTACGCCGGCTGGCTCTATATGCAGATCATGGTCGCGGTGGAGGCCGATCGCGGCCCGGACGGAAGCTTGCGGCATCTCGACACTTACGAACTCGAATTCGGCATGGTCGGCCCCTCGGCGCTGGGCAAGCCTTCGCAGCGCGGCATTCACGAATGGCTGGGCGCACCCGACCCGCAAGGCTGGGACAGCGAACTGCGCGACGAATTCGCCTTCGCGCTCTCGTTCGACCGCCGCTGGCGCGCGCTGGCGCGGTTCGAGGATGTCTTGCCCGGCGGCTTCGAGGCCGACCTGACGCCGAGCGCGGGGCTGACGCTTGGCACGCTGCGCGACGAAGCGCGGCTGGGGCTGGCGCTGCGCGTCGGCCAAAATCTGGTCGCCGATTACGGCCCCCCGCGCGTGCGCCCCTCGCTCTCGGGGGTTGAGCATTTCGAGGGCGGACAGTCGCTAACCTGGAACGTGTTCGCGGGCGTGCAAGGCCGCGCGGTGGCGCACAATCTGTTTCTCGACGGCAATACCTTCGAGGACAGCCCCTCGGTCGAGCGCAATCCTTACGTGTTCGATTTTCAGACCGGGCTCTCGGTCAGCGCCGGCGATTGGCGCCTCGCCTATACGTTCGTGTGGCGCACCGAGGAATTCGCCACCCAGCCGGCGCGCCAGGATTTCGGCGCGCTGGCGCTTTCGTGGCGGCTGTGAACTGAACTGGACGCGCCCCTTCACCGGCGCCGAGCCGATCCGCGTCAACAAATGGCTGGCGCGGGAGGGCGTCTGTTCGCGGCGTGAAGCAGAAGCAGCGATCGCCGAGGGCCGCGTCTCCATCGCCGGGGAAATCGTCGCCGACCCAGGCCGCAAGATCGAGCCGGGACAGGTTCTGACGCTCGCCGCCAGCGCGCATGCGCCGCTGAGCTTCGTGCTCAACAAGCCGGTGGGCTATGTTTCCGCGCAACCAGAGGCCGGCCAGATTCCGGCGGCGCGGCTGCTCACCGGCGCCAATCTTTGGGCCGAGGCGGCAAGCGCGGCGATCCCGTCGACCCGAACATCGTTGGCGCCGCTCGGGCGGCTGGATCAAGACTCGCGCGGGCTGTTGCTGCTCAGCGAGGATGGCGTGCTGGCGAAAGCGGTAATCGGCGAGAATTCGGCGCTCGACAAGGAATATCGCGTGCGCGTCGAAGGCGCTGTCGACGACAGCAGTTTGTCGCGGCTGCGCCATGGGCTGGCGCTGGATGGCCGCCAGCTGAAGCCGGCGAAGATCGATGCGCTTGCCCCGCACATGCTACGCTTCGTGCTGCGAGAGGGCCGCAAACGGCAGATCCGGCGCATGTGCGCGCTGGTGGGGCTGGAGGTCGCCGACCTCGAGCGGGTGCGCATCGGCCCGCTCGAACTCGGGCGCCTGCCCGAAGGCCAATGGCGACCGCTTACGCCCGAAGAGCGCGCGGGCCTGCTGCACAGGCGGTGAATTGAGCGCGATCAAGGCGGGCGCGATGGCGGCGTTTGGAATCGTGCTCGGCGCGACCGCCGTGCTCACCGGCGGCGAATAGCCTTAGCCTCCGCTGCGACGGCGCAATTCCACCAGCAGCGCCGCGTCGAATTGCTCCGGCGGCGCCTCGTTCAGGCCGGCGATGAAATCGCTCATGTCCGAGCGCGCGTGCGCGGTGGCGAAATCGGCGCCCGGGATGATGCCGCGCCGGAACAGATATTCGTCCGAGCGCCCGGTGAGGATGAAAGCCGGCGCCCAGCTGAAGCCGGCGGCCTTGGCCAGTTCATTGGTGCAATTGGAAAACAGCGTATTGTAATAGCGCGGTCGGGCCTCGAGTTCGTCGGTGCGCTGCAACAGCCGGGTCAGCAGCCGGCGCTTGCGCTCGTCGGCGATGGCCACCGGATAGACGAACACGTCGTGGTCGAGCAGCACCGCGCGGCGGGTGAGGAAGTCGCGCGCCGAGCCCCAGAGATAGGAGAGTTCAAAGGCGTTGAAGGCACCGCGAACCGCTGAATATTCCTCGCTCGCCTCGCGCCGCGCTTCGATGGTCAGGCCCAGCAGCCGGTCGCCTGTGAACTCAAACAAGAGCAGCGTGTGCGCCGCCAGCTCCGATCCCGGCTGTGGCTCCAGCACGAACCAGACTTGGCGCAGGTCGTCCAACGCGAACGTCGCGCTGGCATAAGTCTGCGCGGTGGGGCCGCCGCGATTGTAGGACCAATCGCTGATCGGGGCGATGGTGAACGCGGTCTCGCTGCGCTCCACCTGCGAGACGCGCGAAAGGTAGAGATCCCAATCGCGGTCGGCGCGGGCGGGCCCCAGCGCGCAGGCGCTAAGCGCAAGCAGCGCCAGCGCCGCCAGGGATGCACGCGGCCTCCTCATGGCGCCTGCACGTCGGCGGTGTCGGGGTGGCGCTTGAGATAGGCCGCCGCGAACGCGCAGCTGGCGCGCAGCTTCAAGCCACGGGCGCGCGCGTCGGCGACGATCTCACCCATCAGCTTGGAGGCGTAGCCCAGCCCTTGCGCGAGCGCGGGGGTCTCGACATGCATGAGTGCGCGCGCCTCGCCCACGTCACGATATTCAGCATAGGACAATCCCTCGGGCGCATCGTATTCGTAGCGATGAACGCCTGCATTGTCTCGGAAAGCGGCCACGGACGGCTCCCGGATCAGACCCATGAATTATCGCCACGCCTTCCACGCCGGCAATCATGGCGACGTGCTCAAGCATGTCGCGCTTGTTGTGTGCCTCGAGGCGCTGAAACGCAAGCCGGCGCCCTTTGCAGTATTGGACACCCATGCTGGACGTGGCCGCTATGACCTGGCCTCGCCCGAGGCCGAGCGCAGTCCCGAATGGCGCGGCGGGATCGGCCGGCTATGGGGACAGTCCGACCTGCCCGAACCGGTGGCGCGCCTGCTGGCGGCGGTGAGCGGCTGCAATGGCGACGGCGCGCTGCGCTATTATCCCGGCTCGCCGGCGCTGGCGGCCGAGGCGCTGCGGCTCGGCGACGAACTGAATGCCTGCGAATTGCATCCGGACGAGCACGCGGCGCTTGCCGCGGCGCTGGGCGGCCAGCCCGGCGTGCGGCTGCACCGGCGCGACGGCTGGGAGGCGCTGGGGGCGCTGGTGCCGCCGCCGCAGCGGCGCGGGCTGGTGCTGGTCGACCCGCCCTATGAGCAGCCGGGCGAATTGGAACGCGCCGCCCAGGCCTTTGCGCCGGCGCTGCGCCGCTTCGGGCATGGCATTTATCTCTGGTGGCGGCCACTGAAGAGCGCCAGCGCCCTGGCGGCCGCCGATTCCGAGATCGCCAATCTCGGCGCCCGAGAAAGCTTGCGCGCCGACCTCTGGGTGGACACGCCCGCGCCTGAAGGCCGACTGGCGGGATCGAGCCTGCTGGTGATCAATCCGCCGTATGGGCTGGAGGCGGCGTTGCGCCTCACCCTCCCGTTCCTGGCCGAACGGCTGGCCGCCGGCCTGAGCGGCTGGCGATTAAACGCTGGACGCGCCGGCGGCGCACCCGGCAAGTACCGCCCATGATCGAACTCCAGGAAACGCTTGCTGGCCTGCAGGACGCGCTAGGCAAATTGCCGGCTTATGTCTTCGTGCAAGCGGACGTTGGGGTGCCGCGCTCGGCGTTCGTGGTGCTGGCGGTGATGGCGGCGTTCTACTTCTCGGGCCGGCGCTGGAGCGCGCTTTACGTGGGCCTGATGCCGTTCATCAATTGGTCGTTCGCGGCGGTGCCGACGGCGGCGATCCCAGATTGGCTTGGCGGGGGGCTATTCCAGCCGCTGGCGATCGTCACCGGGCTGGTTCTGGTGGTGCGCGATTTCGCTCAGCGCGAACTCAAGCACTGGATCTGGGGCGCCATGATCGTCGGGCTCCTGCTCTCCACGCTTACCTCTTGGGTGGGCGTGGTGATTGCCAGCGGTTGCGCCTTCCTGATCAGCGAAACCGTAGATTGGGCGGTCTACACCTTCTCCAACAAGCCGCTATCGCAGCGCATTATGCTCTCCAGCTTGGCTTCCGCGCCGCTCGACCAAGTGGTGTTTATCGGCCTGGCGGCGCTAGTTGTACCGGGAATATTCGCCTGGGGCACGATTTTGACCGGCATCGCCTCTAAGCTCCTGGGCGCCTGGATCGTGGCGCGGCTTGTGGCGGCGCGGGAACAGCGGGCGGCTTCCGAGATGAAACCGGCGTAAATCCGGTTTTTCGCGCTTGCCCACAAGGGTGGCCTCGCCCATAAGCGGAGCGTCGGCGATTGAGCCGGCAAAGGTTGCGAATTCCGCGGCGTGCGGCTGATTATTCTCCCCCCACATCAAAGCAGACATTCGCGTTGTCATGCGGGCGCCACTGCGTCCGCGTGTCCGATGGCGTTCGGCCATCGGCTTAAAGCAGGAAAAGTGGAATGAGTTTCGACGACGATAGCGAAGACGAGTCTGGCGACCGTAAGAAAAAGAAGAAGGCCCGCGAACGCGGCGAGGGCGAAGCTCCCCCGGAATTTGAAAGCGGCGGCTTTGGCGGCGGCGGCGGCCCCGGCGGCGGTGGCGGCGGCTATCGCGGTGGCGGCGGCGGCTTTGGCGGCGGCGGCGGCGGACCCGGCGGCGGTGGCGGCGGCTATCGCGGCGGTGGCGGTGGCGGCGGCGGCTATGGCGGCGGCGGCTTTCGTGGCGGCGGCGGCGGCGCTGGCGGCGGTTTCCGCGGCCCGCGTGACGGCGGTGGCTATGGTGGCGGTGGCGGTGGCGGTGGCGGTGGCGCCGGCGGCGGCGGCGGTTTTCGCTCGCGCGAAGGCGGCGGCGGCTATGGCGGCGGCGGCGGCGGCGGTTTTCGCGGTCCCCCGCGTGACGGCGGCGGCGATCGTCCGCCTCGCGCTCCCCTCGGCGATCCCCAGGACGGCGTCGTGAAATTCTTCAACGGCGCGCGCGGCTTCGGCTTCATAACTCCTGACGGCGGCGGCGCCGACGTGTTCGTGCACGTGAGCGCGGTTGAGCGCGCCGGCATGACCTCGTTGACCGAAGGCCAGCGGGTGAACTTCCAGACCCTGCCCGACACCAAGGGCAAGGGTCCAAAAGCGGTGAACCTGAAAATCCTCTGATCGCGCCGGGTAACGAAAGGCGCTACTTTTCGCGGAGAATCGGGGCGCGAAAGCCCGGACAATTCCGCGAAAGTCGCGCTGGAATGCAAGGAATGCGCTCATGGACTTGCGTTAAAACCGGCGCGACATCGTCGATAGACGCGACTCTTGTTTGCTCTTGTTTACCTCGGAGCGGTGAGGAACAGGCGCGCGGCTTCGGCCGCGGCGGCGGATAGCGGCGCTGCGTGCGACGTCCTCGTCATCCTCTGGATTCCGGGTTCGCCTTCGGCGCCCCGGAATGACGGTGGGGCTGGTTTTAACCCCCCTCAATAACCCCCCACATCCGGGGCCGCCGAAGGCGAACCCGGAATCCAGAGCCAGCGCACGGCTCTGCGATTTCTGGATTCGGGCGATGACGATTAACCCTTGAACGGGCGCAGCGGTGGCGGCGCGACGAAGTCCTCGTACAAATCACGCCAAGTCGGGTTCGCCTTCTCAATCAGCGCGAGCTTCCAAGCGCGTCGCCATTTCTTGAGCTCTTTCTCGCGCGAAAGGGCGGTGTGCATTTGTTCGTGCTGCTCCCACCACACCAATTGTTTGCAGCCGTATTTCCGGGTGAAGCCCTCAATAATTCCCTCGCGGTGTTGCTGGACGCGCGGCGGCAGATCGCTGCTCACGCCGACATAGAGCGTACCGTTGCGCATGTTGGTCATGATGTAGACGGCGATGCACTCGTAGCGGGCCATCATGACAGCTTAAATCATGAAACACGTCCCGTCATTCCCGGGCTCGCGAAGCGAGAACCCGGAATCCAGAGTCAGCGCACGGCGCTACAATTCTGGATTCCGGGTTCGCCTGCGGCGCCCCGGAATCACGGTTAGACCGGTTCTCAAATCCCCGCCGTCATTCCGGATCGCGGCACGCGAAAGCCAGGCGCCCCCGTCATTCCAGGGCTCGCGGCACGCGAGAGCCAGGCGCGTTAGCGGCGTTCTTCGACCGGGTAATAGATTTCGGTGTGCTCGATGGTCTCGGCGATCCCGGTGTTTGGATTGGGAGCGACCGTGGTTTGCCGCACCACCTCCCAGGGCACTACCCCCTCCGGTTGCTGCTTGCAGTCCAGCGCCGCGCCCGGAGCGGCGTAGGGCAGTTCGCGGTGCGCCACCAAATAGGTGCAGGCCCGCAGATAGGTCTGGCCGAGTTGGTCGCGCGGGCCATTGTGGCTGAAGCGGATCACTGTCCCGCCTGGGGTGCGGCCGGGGCGCACGCCGCCGGAGAAGCGGGGCGGCTCCTGGCCGTCATAGGGATAGCCGACGATCCAGCTGCGATAATTGTTGGCGTCGCGCACCGGCGGCCAAATCCGCACCACCGAGCCATCGGTGACAATGCTGTTGCCGACGAAATACTCATTCAGCCGCTGGCGCCCGTCACGCTCGGCGGCGTCGCGTTCGGCTGCGGTTTGCGCGGCGGTGACATCGACGAACAGGATCGGCTGCTCGGGAACAGTCTCGCGGTTCAGCTCTAGGCCCTCGAAATCCACGTCCGGCAATTGCTCGGCCAGCGTTTTCAGCCGCGCCAGCCCGGCGTCCAGCTCCTGCTGGATGACCCCGCGCGAGATCAGGTTGGAATAGCGGCACACCACATTGTTCCAGCCGGCCTTGCACTGGCCGGACATGGTCCAGGCGACCGAAGTGTCGTTCTCCTCGGTGCGCTCGAAGCGCAGGCTGGAATCGAGGCTGGCGCGGTCGCGGAGCACCAGATCGCTCTCGATCGAGACGTTTTCCTCGGAATCCTGGATCGTCATGCGCCCGGCGCCGACGCGGCGCGAACGGCTGTTCCAGCGCATTTCCTGGCCTTCGCCCGGTCCCACCTGGTTGAACCGATACTCGGCTTCGGGGTCCATGGCGTAGAACGGCGACCATTCCTTGGCGATGCGCAAATCATTGGCCAGCGCGAACACCGACGCCCGCGGCCGGTCGATCTGCACGATGCGGGTCACCGCCAGGTCGTTGGGCAGCAGGAACTGGCCAATGCCGAAAAGCGCGCCCGCCAGCAGCGCCAGCACCAACACCGCCACTAACCAAAACGACCATCGCATCCGAGCGCCCCGCCGACCAAGCCGCAACGACTACCACCCGCCAGCCCGGCGCGCCACGCACGACCATACGTGCTTGCATGGATCGCCTTGCACTCGCGCCAAGCGCGAACTCCAAAGCTGAGCCTAAGTTGCACGCCGGCTCAGGCCCCGTCAGCGGGCCCGCGCATTTGGTCCCAGACGGTAAATTCGTAGGCGATGCAGCGCTCCATCAGCTGGCGCCAGACCGGCTCGGCGATCGCCCAGGACAAGCCTTGGCGTTCGGCCTCGGCGCGGACATTGGCCAGCACCTGGCTGATGCGGGCCTCGTCGCGCACGCTCTGGCGGCTCGGCTTGATGCGGGCGGCGGCGTCCATATAGCCTTGGCGGCGGGCGATCAGCGCCACCAGCAGGCGATCGATTTCATCGACGCCGGCGCGCACATCCTGCATGTCGCGGCAATCGGGCGGGTCCGGCGCGGCAAACCGCGGCGAGCGAGCAACGAGCTGATCCATAACCGGAACCTGGGGCGGGCGGGGTCACCCGTCCAGAGGGCGCGGAGCCGCAGGAACGGTTAGCCCTCGGTTCGCCCGTAGCCGCGGACGCCGACATAGCAATATTCCTCGAAGCAGCTCTTGACCCACACCCGCAGCGTGTAGCGACCAGTCGCGGCCGGGGTGAAGGTCACCACCGGCCATTGCGCGTCGCTGGTGTCGCTGGCCAGGACCGCGCCGTGCTGGTCAACCAATTCCATGTCCAAATCGGTGCACATGCGGTCGCAGGCCGCCTGGAACACGTACTCGCGCCCGCCGTCGAGCCGATAGGTCTCACGGCGGCCGACCTCGTCGGCGACCATGGTGCTGATCATGTCATCGGCCAGCGACACATATCGCCAAGCCACCAGCGAGCGGCCGGCGCGGTCGAGTTCGGCGACCACGCCGCGCGCCACGCCGCTCTGCACGACCGACCGCCCCGCCATTGCCGGCGAGCCAAGGGTATCGTCGCCGCCAAGCAATTCCAGCCGCTGGGCGCTAGCAGCGCCGCCGAGCACCGCAAGCGCGGCTAGTCCCCTGACGAGATTCCCCACGGTGTCCCCTTCCCTGGTGGTAGCCCTTTGCCTAATCCCAGGACTTTCCCGGATCAATCCGGCGCGCGCAGGAACGCGATGAGCTATCTGATATTTTAGACATGACCGGCGCCGACAAACCCGAACTCCCAGCCCTGGACGGCCTGCCCGGCGAGGCAGCGCGAACGCCGGCGCTGAAAGGCGTCGAGGCGGTCCGCGACGCCTGGACCCGGCTGCCCTCGCGCCCCGGCGTCTACCGCATGCTCGGCGGCGACGGCGAGGTGCTTTATGTCGGCAAGGCCAAGAGCCTGAAAAACCGTGTCGGCCAGTACGCGCAGGGGCGCGGCCATTCCAACGCCATCCACCGCATGATCGCGCTCACCGTGGCGCTGGAAGTGATCGTCACCGGCACCGAAACCGAAGCGCTGCTGCTGGAAACCAATCTGATCAAGCGGCTGAAGCCGCGCTTCAACGTGTTGATGCGCGACGACAAGAGCTTTCCCTACATCGCCGTCCGCACCGACCATGCGATTCCGGCGCTGCAAAAGCACCGCGGGGCCAAGAGCTTCAAGGGCAAATTCTACGGCCCGTTCGCCAGCGCCGGCGCCGTCAACCGAACGCTCAACACGCTGCAGAAAGCGTTCCTGCTGCGCTCGTGTTCGGACGCCACCTTCTCGGCGCGCACCCGGCCGTGCATGCTTTACCAGATCAAACGCTGCGCCGCGCCATGCGTGCAGCTGGTGAGCGAGACAGAATACGCGGGCCTAGTGGGCGACGCCGCCGATTTCCTCGAAGGCCGCACCGCGGCGCTGCAGGACCGGTTGGCGGCGGAAATGCGCGCCGCGTCAGAGGCGCTTGAGTTCGAGCACGCCGCGCGGCTGCGCAACCGCATCCGCGCGCTCGCCTCGGTGCGCGCCGCGCAGGGCATCAACCCGACTAGTTTTGAGCAAGCCGACGTGTTCGCGCTCTACCAGGAGGGCGGGCAATCGTGCATGCAGGTGTTCTTCTTCCGCGCCGGCCAGAATTGGGGCAACCGCGCCTATTTCCCGCGTCACAACAGCGAAGAAACCGCTCCCGACATCCTCTCCGCCTTCATCGCGCAATTTTATGAGGAGCGCGAACCGCCGAAACTGATCCTCGCCAGCGCCGAACCCGCTGACCGCGAATTGCTGGAACAAGCGCTGTCGCTGAAGCTGGAAAGCAAGGTCGAAATCCGCGAACCGCAGCGCGGCGAGAAGAAGGACATCCTCGACGCGGCCGTGCTCAATGCGCGCGAAGCGCTAGGCCGGCGCATGGCCGAAAGCGGCAGCGTGGCGAAATTGCTCGACGGCGTGGCCGAGACGTTCGGCTTGAGCGAACGCCCCGAACGCATCGAAGTCTACGACAATTCCCACATCCAGGGGAGCAATGCGCTAGGCGCCATGATCGTCGCCGGCCCCGAGGGCTTCGTCAAAAACCAGTACCGCAAGTTCAACATGGAGCGCGCCAAGTTCAACGGCGACGATTTCGCCATGATGAAAGCGATGCTCGGGCGAAGGTTTGCGCGGATGCTGGCGGAGCGGGAGGACGCACCGGCGCTGGGCCCTCTCCCTTGCGGAGAGAGCGCCTCGCAAAGCGAGGCGGGTGAGGGGCGCTCCGACACTCAGGTGCCGGTTGTGTTTGCGCGCCCCTCACCCCCTACCCCCTCCCCGCAAGGGGGAGGGGGCGCGCAAATCAAAGACGGCGGCGTGGATTTCTCCAAGGAACGCGACCACGATCTCCCCGATTCAAAATTCGCCGCAATCCCCGATCTGGTGCTGATCGACGGCGGCGAGGGCCAGCTCAGCGCGGCGCTTGAAGCGCTCGAAGAACTCGGCCTCAGGGGCAAGATCGCCATTGTCGGCATCGCCAAGGGCATCGACCGCGATGCGGGCCGCGAGCGCTTCTTCATGCCGGGACGGGCGCCGTTTCGGCTCGAGGAGAAAAGCCCGGTGCTCTATTATTTGCAGCGCTTGCGCGACGAAGCGCATCGCTTCGCCATCGGCGCGCACAGGGGCAAGCGCAAAGCCGAAGCGGTGAGAAATCCGCTCGACGAGATCGACGGCATCGGCCCCGCGCGCAAGCGCGCGCTCTTGGATCGCTTCGGCTCGGCGCGCGGGGTATCGCGCGCGGCCTTGGCTGAGCTAGAAGCGGTCGAAGGCGTCAACACCGAACTGGCGAAACGAATTTATGATTTTTTCAATGACAAGAGATGAATCGCTCAATGGCCCACCCATTCCCGGGGCGCGGCGAAGCCGCGATCCCGGGACCCATGATCTCAAACCTCTGATGAATTATTTCGGCCAGCGCCGTGCACAGGTTTTTTCCGATAGCGTGTATGGGTCCCGGACTTGGCGCTGCGCGCCAATCCGGGAATGGGTGGTTCCAATTCTGGCCCCCCCCCTTCCCCAACCGGGCCGCTCCGCGGTCCGGCCCACAACGAATCCCGATCGCTTGGCGATCAGGTGGGGGAGGGGGACATGAACCTCCCCACCCTGCTCACGCTCTTCCGCCTCGCCATGGGCCCGGTGATCGCGGCGCTGATCTTGTGGGCAGCGCAGGTGCTGTACGCGGACCCGGAATTCGCCGGAATATTGTTCGCCGTGTGCCTCGGGCTGTTCGTGCTGGCGGCGGCCAGCGATTGGCTTGACGGCTGGCTGGCGCGCAAGCTTGGAATTGTCACCCCGCTCGGGGCCGCGCTCGATCACAGCGCCGACAAAGTGCTGATCGCCTGCGTGCTGCTGGCGCTGGCCTATGCGGCGCTGCCGATGCCGCTGGTGGCGGCCGCGGTGCTGATCCTCGGGCGCGACATCGCCGTCGCTGGCTTGCGCGAGGCGCTGGGTGCGCAGGGCAAGGCGCTGCCGGTGGGAAAGTTGGGGAAATGGAAAGCCGCCGCGGAAATGGCGGGGGTGGGCGCGTTCCTGGCGTTCCAAACCGCCGTCTTGCGGCAAGAGGCGCCCAGCCTCGTCCAAGGCTTGAATTGGGCGGCGCACATACTGCTTTGGGCGGCGGCGGCGCTGGCGCTGATGAGTGCTGCGGCCTATGCCGCCCAGATCGTCAATCGGGACGACCGAACTCAATGATATTGATCAGGAAAATGATCGCGATAAAGGCGCCGATGGCGATCAGAGCAGCCATTGATTTCCCCGGATTCGTAACATCATTGGTGCGCGTTTAGCCGATCCGCCGCCCGCGCGCCAGCTACCTCGGAGTTTATGGGGCGCTTGGTCACACGTATTGCACGAGGCTGAGCAGGTTTAAATCCGGGTCGGGAAACCAGGCCACCTTGGTTCCGTTCGGGACGGTCCAAACGCCCTTGGCATCCTGCACGAAGAAGGGATAGCGCGCGAACACGACGCCCTTGGCGGTCAGTCCATCGACGGCCTTGTCGATGTCGCTCACGGCAAAGGCGAGCACCGCATATTGCGCCGGGATCACCGCCGGCACGCGGCTCACCCGCAGCCGCGCGTTCTTGCCTTCGAAGATCAGGGCGTAGCTGTCGTCGGCGATGAATTTGAGCCCGAGCAGGTCCTGGAAGAAGACCTTGGCGGCGTCGGGATTGGTGGTGCCGACCAGCGATGTGAGCGTCGCTTCTGAAAGCATGAGAAACCTCCGTGCGCCTGTTACGACAAATCGCCGAACCGCTCCAGGCCGAATGCGTCGAGATCGAACGGCGCGGGCCGCCCAGTCGCCAAGTCCGCCACTAGTTCCGCGGTAACCGCGCTCATGGTCAGGCCCAAATGGGCGTGACCGAAAACATAGAGGATGCGCGGCGCCCGCTTGAGCCGGCCGATGGCGGGTACATAATCGGGCAAGGTCGGGCGCGCGCCCACCCACCGGTCCGGCTTGGCCGCGAAGCCAAGGCCAAGCGCGCCGATGCGCTTTTGCATCAGCCGCCACTTGCGCGGGTCGCCGGGCGCGTCGGGCGAACCGAACTCGATGCAGCTGGTGGCGCGCAGGCCGCCGGAAAAACGCGAGAACACCAGAAAAAACTGCTCGAACACCGTGGTCGGCAGATCGCGCGGCCACTCGCTCTCGGCGCTTTGCATGGCATAGCCGCGCTCGCCGATCAGCGGCGGCTTGGTCCCAAGCTGCCGCAGCAGCGTCCCCGACCACGCGCCCGCCGCCACCAGCACGCCCTCGGCGCGGCGCTCGCCGCCGGAAGCGAGCCCGACGCGCCCGTCGCTTTCCAGCCGCACAGCCGTGTCGGCCACGATCTCGCCGCCCTGCGCCAGGAACGCCTCCAACACGATATCGCGCGCGTGCTGGGGATCGCTGACCTGGCCGGTGCCGGAAAAATGAATGCCCGCGTGCGGTGGCTTGCGCATGATGGCGCCGTAGCGGGCGATTTCGTCGGCGCGCAACTCCCGCCACGTCGCCGAACCCCAGTCCGTGCGCTCGGCGGCGCGGCGCCCCTGTTCGGCGGCGCGCGCATTGGTCCAGGCGGTGACGTGGCCATGCGGCAGCAACAAATCCGGCGCGCCGAGGTCGCGGACAAGGCGCTGCCAAGCGCCCATCGCCTCGCTCAACAGCGCACCCAGCGCCTCGCGCCCGCGCGCTACCGCGCGCGCATCGCAAGCCGCCAGGAAGCGCAGCGCCCAGGGCGCGATCAGCCCGGCGTCGCGCCAGCGAAAATCGAGCGGGCCGCCGAACGCGAAGCTCGCTCCGGGCGCGCGCCACACGTTGCGCCATTGCGACCACGGCGCCACCTGCTCGACCCCGATGTGACCGGCATTGCCGTAAGAAGCGGCGCGGCGCTTGTCGCCGGGATCGATCAGCACCGTGCGCACGCCCGCCTGCTGCAGCCGCAACGCCGCAGCCGCCCCAACCAGGCCGCCACCTATCACGAGCATGGATTTCATCGCCGCACGGCTTGGTATAGCTTGCCCGCCTTGGCAAGCGAGACAGGCGATGCAAGTGGATTGGGCAGGCGTTTTCCCGGCGGCAACGACGCAATTCGCGGCGGACATGTCGGTCGATAGCGACGCCACCCAAAAAGTCCAGGACGCCCTGGTGCGCGACGGCGTGCACGGGCTCATCATCATGGGCACGGTGGGCGAGAACAATTCGCTCGAAGCCGAGGAAAAGCGCGCTGTGCTGAAGGCGGCGGTCGAGGCGGTCGCCGGGCGCGTGCCGATCATCGCCGGGGTCTCCGAGCTCGACACCAAGCGCGCCATGGCGTTCGCGCGCGACGCGGAAAAGCTGGGCGCGGACGGGCTGATGGTGCTGCCGGGAATGGTGTATGTGCCGAGCGAAGCGGAATTGGTGGCGCATTTCCGCGCTGTTGCGGGCGCCAGTGGGTTGCCGATCATGCTTTACAACAATCCGCCGGCCTACCGTGTCAGCATCGGCGTTGAAGCGCTGCGCCAGCTCAGCGAGTGCGAAACCATCGTGTGCCTGAAGGAAAGCGCGCCAGATACGCGCCGCTTCACCGATTTGCACAACGCGCTGGGCCAGCGTTACGTGCTGTTCGCCGGGCTCGACGATGTGGCGCTGGAAGGCTTGCTCCTGGGCGCGCGCGGCTGGGTATCGGGGCTGACCAATGCGTTTCCGAAAGAATCGCTGGCGCTCTATGAGGCGGCGCGGCGCGGCGATTTGGCGACCGCGCTTGCGATCTATCGCTGGTTCATGCCGCTGCTGCATTTGGACGCCGAGCATGATCTGGTGCAGTCGATCAAACTGGCCGAGCAGATCATGGGGCGCGGGTCCGAGCGCGTGCGCCCGCCGCGCTATCCGCTGACCGGCGCGCGCCGCGCCGAGGTGAGCGCGATGGTGGAGGCTGCTGCGGCGACGCGGCCGAGCCAATGACGCGCCACACTTTCCGCTGCATCGATGGGCATACCGGCGGCAATCCCGTGCGCCTGGTGGTCGAAGGCGCCCCTGAACTCACGGGCGCGAGCATGAGCGAAAAGCGCCAGGATTTTCTCGCCCGCTTCGATTGGATCCGCACTGGGCTGTGCTTCGAGCCGCGCGGCCACGACATGATGAGCGGGGGCTTTCTGTATTCGCCCAGCGGCGACGCCGATGTCGGCATCCTCTTCATCGAGACCAGCGGCTGCCTGCCCATGTGCGGGCACGGGACGATTGGAATTATTACGTTCGGGATCGAGTTTGGGCTCATCAAACCGCGAAACCCGGGCAGGGTAATAGTGGATGTTCCAGCCGGACGGATCGAGGCCGCGTACAAAATAGCGAACGCACGTCATTACTCCAATGCATTTGACGTAGAGAGCGTGCGCATCCGTAACGTCGCGAGCTATCTCGCGGCCGAGAATGTGCGCATCGACGCGCCTGGCTTCGGCCCGTTGACGTGCGACATCGCCTATGGCGGCAATTTCTACGCCATCATTGAACCGCAGGGCGTCTATCGCGGGCTTGATGCGCTGGGGGCGGCGGGAATTCTCGCGCTGTCGCCCACGGTCCGCCGCCTCGTGCGCGAGCAGATCGAGCCGGTGCATCCCCTTGACCCCAGCATTCGCGGCGTCTCGCACCTGCTGTGGGCCGATGCGCCAAAAGCCGAGGGCGCGCACGGACGCAACGCCGTGTTCTACGGCGAGAAAGCCATCGACCGCTCCCCCTGCGGCACCGGCACATCCGCGCGCATGGCGCAGCTGCACGCCAAGGGAAAGCTAAAACTCGGCGACACGTTCGTGCACGAAAGCTATATCGGCAGCCGCTTTGTTGGCCGCGTCGAGGCGGAAACAACGCTCGCTGGCCGCCCGGCCATCATCCCCTCCATCGAAGGCTCTGCTATCGCCACCGGCCACAACGAGATTTGGATCGACGACGAAGATGTTTTCGCGCATGGGTTTCAGGTGATATAGTGCTCGCTTTCGTTGAAACATGATGACAACACCCATCCCCGGAGCGCCGCGCAGCGGCGAGTCCGGGGCCCATAACCACACATGCTTGAGTTTATGGGCCCCGGACTTGCGCTACGCGCAATCCGGGGATGGGTGGGATGGATGTTTTCCCTCAATTGTGATTCCGAGAATTAGGCGAGTTTGCATGCGACTTTGAATTAGGCTTCAATTGGCCAACCGGGGGAGGTGTTTGTGGTTCTCTATGCTCTGTTGACAGCGTTGGCGCTGCTCGGAATCGTGTTTCTGACGGTGATCGTTCGCACGGCGATCAAACGCGGCGACCTGCCGGCGAGCCTGTTCGAGGCCATCGGTCTCGGCGCGGTCACCAATTTCTTCGACACCTTAGGCATCGGTTCGTTCGCGCCAACAACGGCGTGGATCAAGTTCCGCAAGCTTGTGCCGGACAGCTTCATTCCCGCGGTGCTCAATGTCGGCCACGCCCTGCCCACTATCGCGCAGGCGGCGATCTTCTTTGTGCTGCTCGGTGTCCTGGTCGATCCGCTGCTGCTGACCGGCTGCATCGTCGCGGCCGTGCTTGGCGGCCTGGTTGGCGCGCCTTTGGTGGTGCGCGCGCCGGTGCGCCTGGTGCAGGGTTTCGTCGGCGTAGCGCTGCTGATCGCGGCTTCGCTGTACGCCGCCAGCAACCTGAAGCTCTTCCCGCTCGGCGGCGATGCAACCGCGCTGGTTGGACCGCTGCTCTACACCGCCATTGGCATGCATTTTCTGCTCGGCGTGCTGATGTCGTTCGGCATCGGGCTTTATGCGCCCTCGCTGATCATGCTGAGCCTGATGGGGCTCGACCCCAAGCTCGCCTTTCCGATCATGGCCGGCGCCTGCGCGTTTCTGATGCCGGCGACGGGATTCCGCTTCGCCGCCTCCGACCGCATCGACTTGCGGGTGGTGTCGGGGCTGGCGTTGGGAGGGGTACCCGCCGTGCTGCTCGCCGCTTTTGTCGTCAAGGAACTCGATGTCGTCGTTTTGCGCTGGCTTGTTGTCGTTGTGGTGCTCTACGCCGCAACGCTGCTGCTGCGCTCGGCCCTGATTGGCGATAGGAGCACACCGTCGCCCACCGCCGCTTGAGGAGTGAAAGATGAGACTAGCCGCGCTGACCCTCGCCGCCACCCTCTTCGCCGCCCCCGCCTTCGCCCAATCGCCCAGCCAAGACCTCGCGCGCTTGTTCGACGACGAACGCGCATTCTTGTACCGCGAGCAGCCGCTCGCCGCCACCTATGAAGGCGTGCGCGATTACGATGACCGGCTCGCGTCAGTGACGCCAGCGGCGCAGCAGCGGGCGCTCGAGGCCGACCGCGCCTTCCTGGCCCGTCTCGCCGCCATCAACCGCGTCAGCTTGAGCGCGCAGGAGCAAGTCAGCGCCGATCTGTTCCAGTTCATGGTCGGCGAACGCGCGCGCTTTGCGGCGTACCGGGAGTGGCGGCTGCCGCTCACCAGCGATTCCGGTTTCCACACTGAGATCCTGCAATTGGCGGACGCGCACTCTCCGCGCAACGTGCGCGACTACGAAACCTACATCGCCCGCCTCAACGACACGCCGCGCTATTTCCGCGAGAACATCGCCAATATGCGCGTCGGCATGCGCGACGGCTTCACGCTGCCGGCGGAGATCGTCGGCGGGGTGGGCCGGGTGGTCGCGGGCATGCGCTATGCCCGGCCCGAGGACACGCCGCTTTGGGACCCGTTCGCGGAGTTTCCCGCCGGCGTGCCGGAGAGCGAGCGCACGCGCCTCGCGGAGGCAGGCCGCGCCGCCATCGCCAACGCGGCGATCCCCGCGTTCGACGAGTTTCGCGCCTTCTTCGAGACCGAATACGCGCCGCGCGCGCGGCGCACGATCACCGCGTCGGCGCTGCCCAACGGCCGCGCCTATTATTCCGATCTCGTGCGCTATTACACCACGCTGCCGGAGGCGACGCCGCAACAAGTGCACCGCGTCGGCCTCGCCGAAGTCGCGCGCATCCGCGCCGAGATGGAAGTGACGATGCGCGAGACCGGCTTTCAGGGAAGCTTCGCGGAATTTCTCGCTTTCCTGCGCACCGATCCGCAATTCTACGCAACCACGCCCGAGCAATTGCTGCGCGAAGCCGCCTGGATCACCCGCGAGATCGATGCGCAGATGCCGAACTTCTTCGGCCGTATCCCGCGCGCGCCCTACACCGTGCGGCCGGTGCCCGCGGCGCTTGCGCCGAACTACACCACCGGGCGCTACAATCCCGGCCCCATGGGCGCGGCGGGCGAGTACTGGGTCAACACTCATGCGCTGAACGTACGCCCGCTTTACGTGCTGGCTTCGCTCACCCTGCACGAAGCGGCGCCCGGCCATCATACCCAAGGCTCGCTCGCGCGCGAACTCACCGATCTGCCGCGCTTTCGTCAGAATTTCTATCCGCACGCGTTCGGCGAAGGCTGGGGGCTCTACTCGGAGAAGCTGGGCGAGGAGATGGGAATCTATCACACGCCTTATCAGCGGTTCGGGCGGCTCACCTACGAGATGTGGCGCGCCTGCCGCCTCGTGGTCGATACCGGCATGCATTCGATGGGCTGGTCGCGCCAGCGTGCGCTCGACTACATGACCGTCAACACCGCGCTCTCGACCCACGAAATCCGCACCGAGATCGACCGCTACATCGCCTGGCCGGGCCAGGCGCTTGCGTACAAGACCGGCGAGATGCGGATTCTCGCGCTGCGCGCCCGCGCCGAGTCGGCGCTCGGAGAACGCTTCGACATTCGCGCTTTTCATGACGCGGTGCTGGGCAATGGCGGGGTGACGCTGCCAGTGTTGGAGCGCCAGATCGACGCGTACATCGCGGCGGCGGGCAGCTAGTCTAGACCCGATCCCACCTGATCGGATCCACTTCATCACCCATCCCCGGATTGCGCGTGAGCGCAAGTCCGGGGCCCATAACCACAAACGGCTGAGTTTATAGGCCCCGGGCCCGCCGCTCTCGCGGCGCCCCGGGGATGGGTGGTGTTTCATTTCGAGAAGAACGTGCTCTCAAACCTTGAGCAGCTCCAGCATCGCCTTCGCCGCCGCCGGGTTGCGCTCCTTGGCGCCGGAGATGAAGTACAAGAACACGTCTCCGATCTTCTCCCACGCGCGCGCGGTCTTGAGCCAGCGCTGCAGCGCCGGCTTGGCATACCCGGTGGGTTCGTCGGCCTGCGTCAGCTCCAGCCTTGCATAGGCGAAATCAGCCGTCGGTTCGACGATCAGGGGATGCTTTTCCGATTCCACCGTCACTACGGCGATGTTGCGCTCGCGCGCGAGCTTCAGGAACGCCGCGTCGGTGAAACTCTCATGGCGCACTTCGATGGCGTGGCGGAGCTTTAGCTGGCCGAGCTTTTCGGGTAGCAGGTCGAAATAGGCGCCCATCTCGGCGGCATCGTATTTCTTGTACGGGGCCATCTGCCAGAAGATCGGCCCGAGCTTGGCGCCAAGCTCGCCGACGCCACTGTTGAAAAACCACTCGATGCTCTGGCCCGCCTCGCGCAGATCCTTGCGCTGCACCGCCGCGCGCGGGGCTTTCACCGAAAACATGAAATCGTCCGGCGTCGCCGCCGCCCATTTCTCGAACGAGGCCGCGCTCTGGGTGCGATAGAAGGTGGAATTGATCTCGATCGCCGTGACCTGGCGGCTGGCGTATTCCAGCTCCTTCGTTTTCGGCACGTCGGCTGGATAAAAACCCTCCCGCCACGGCTCATAAGACCAGCCGCCGATGCCGACGCGGATCATCTCACCCGCCCGTGAATTTCGGCGTGCGTTTGTTGGAGAACGCGTCCACCGCTTCCTTGTGGTCGGCGGTTTCGTGCGCCAGCGCCTGGAATGCCGCGGAAAGCTCAAGCACATCGTGCAGGCGCGAATGTTGTGCTTCGCGCAGCAGCCGCTTGGCTAGCCGCAGCGCCCGCGGCGGGTTCACGGCGATGCGCGCCGCCAGCGTCCGCGCTTCATCCATCAGCACCTCATCGGCGACGACGCGGGTGACGAGGCCAATGCGCAGCGCTTCGGCGGCGTCGATAGTATCGCCGGTAAGCACCAATTCCGCCGCGCGCGAGGCGCCGATGGCGTTGGTGAGTATCCACGCCCCGCCGTCGCCAGGAATGATGCCGACCTTGACGAAATTCGACGCCATCTTGGTCGATTGCCCGCAGATGCGGATGTCGCACAGCACGGCGATGTCGAGGCCTAGGCCCATGGCGTGGCCGTTAATGGCGGCGATGGTGGCGCATTCGACATCGGCGAGCGCCTTGATCACGAAGTGTACGCCGCGGCGATAATTGGCGCGGGTGGAATCGGGCGGGCTCTGCGGGCCGATGCCGGTGCCTTCTCGGATCGATTTCAGATCGCCGCCGGCGCAAAAACTCTTGCCCGCGCCAGTGAGGATGATGACGTTGACCTCGGGGTCGTCGTGCGCGCGCATCAGCGCCGCCCCAAGCTCATGGCAATCCTGAGGCGTGGCGATAGCGTTGCGGCTCTCGGGGCGGTTAAGCGTCACCGTGGCGACGCGGCCGGATTTTTCGTAAAGGGCAAAGGTCATGGGGCTTGGTTTAGCCGACCAGCAACCAAAGCGCCACTCCCGGACCGCCGCCATCTTGCCGGCCGGCGACTGAAACGCCACGTCCCGGAACGGCGCTGTTCAACTGTTAGCGCAGCCCCGCATTGATCCTTTCAAGCGCGCCCAGTGAAGGGACCAGGTCGTGCTCGGTGAGCTTGTTCAGCGGCGTTTCCACCGTGTTCAGGCCATCGTGCAGATCGCGGGCGTCGGGATCGACAAACAACAGCCCGGTGACGATCTCGCCCTCCGTGGCTTTCTTGGCCAGGTAAGCCAGGGCGGAATTGCGATCGGTGGAATCGTAATCCTGCTCCAGCTTGCGCAGGCGCAGGATCGAGCCGTCGTGCTGGCGCACTTCCTTCAACTCGCCCGGCGCGTACTCGGCCGTGAGCGGCGCGCGCGGGCTGATCACGTCCATGCGGTTCACCGCCTCGTTGTGCTCGCGCACATAATCGAAACTCTTGGTCGAACCGACATGATTATTGAAGGCCACGCACGGGCTGATCACGTCGAGGATGGCCGCGCCCTTGTGTGAGA
>JANNQT010000101.1:0-3641 GCA_031400895.1 Alphaproteobacteria bacterium
CCCACCCCCATGGCCGGTCATTCCAAATACGCTAACATCCAGCATCGCAAGGGCGGGCAGGACAAACGCCGGGCGCAGGCGTTCACCAAGATCGCCCGCGAAATCCAGGCGGCGGTGAGATTGGGCGGGGCCGACCCCAACGCCAACCCGCGCCTTTACCGCGCTATGGCCGCGGGCCGCGCCGTCAACATGCCCAAGGACAACATCCAGCGCGCCGTCGATCGCGGCGGCGGGGCGGGGGCCGAGCAATTGGACGAGATCCGCTATGAGGGCTTTGGCCCAGGCGGGATTGGCGTGATCGTCGAATGCCTCACCGACAACAAGAACCGCACCGCCGGCGAAGTCCGCGCCGCTTTCGCCAAGAGCGGCGGCAATCTGGGGGAAACCAATTCGGTGTCGTTCGCCTGGAAGCGCGTCGGCGAAATCCGCTACAAGCGCGAAGCCGCCGGCGAAGAAGCGATGATGGAAGCGGCCATCGAAGCCGGCTGCGACGATTGTCTGGCGGAAGAGGAGCACCACGTGCTCACCTGCGAGATGGCCGCTCTAGCCTCGGCATCGCAAGCGCTAACGAAGCGGCTCGGTGATCCGGCGTTGGCCAAATTCGTCTGGCGCACCGAGATCGCCATTCCCGTCGATGGCGAAAACGCCGAGGCGCTACTGAAACTGCTCACCCAGCTGGAAGATTCCGACGATGTGCAGGATCTGTACTCGAACGAAGATATCAGCGACGAAGAAATGGCGCGGCTGAGCGGATAATAAGCGCCGGCGGTATCAGCGCGCGTTCAGGTACTCGAAAAACACCCAGAGCGGCGGGATCGCCAGCCCGATCGCGGCGGCGATCGCCACCGCGAAGAGGCGATTGCGCATGCGCCGCCAGAAACCGTGCTTGCGCACCACCTTGAACGGAACATCGATCACCGGCCCGGCCGGCGGGGCGGGGTCGCTTGCTTCGCGCAGGCGGGTGGTTGGGCGGCGCGCCATACTTCCCCGGTGCAGGCGAAAGCCGGCAAGGATAAGGCGAATCGGCGCATGGACAAGCCGGCTGCGGCGCCCCATTGAGGCGCCGGTTCACGAGGGTGCGCATGAACGATCTGGTGGTGGTGTTCGGCGGTTCGGGCTTTGTCGGCAAGCAGGTGGTGCGGGCGCTAGCCAAGGCCGGCAAGCGCGTGCGCGTGGCCATGCGCCGGCCCCATCTCGGCCATGAGTTGCGGGTCATGGGCGATGTCGGCCAAATCCAATTGTTGCAGGCCAATGTGCGCTTTCCCGACAGCGTGGCGCGGGCGCTCGAAGGCGCGGACGCGGTGGTCAATCTCGTTGGCGTGCTCAACGAAAGCGGCAAACAGAATTTCGAGACGCTGCACCTGGAGGCCGCGCGCACGGTGGCGGAAGCGGCGGCGAAGGCGGGGATCGAGCGCCTGGCGCACGTCTCCGCCATCGGCGCCGATGCGAAAGGGTCGCGCTACGGGCGCAGCAAGTATCGCGGCGAACGCGCGGTGCTGGCGGCGATGCCGAGCGCGACGATTTTGCGGCCCTCGATCGTTTTCGGGCCCGAGGACACTTTCTTCAATCGCATCGCCGACATGGCCAAATTCGCCCCGGCGCTGCCCTTGATCGCTGGCGGCAAGACCAAGTTTCAGCCGGTGTTCGTGGGCGACGTCGCCGACGCGGTCCTCGCCGCGCTCGACCGCGCCGAGGCGCGCGGGCGCTGCTACGAACTGGGCGGGCCTAACAGCTACAGCTTCAAACAGCTGATGCAATTCGTGACCAGGGAAACCAACCGCCCGCGTCCGCTGTTCGAGTTGCCGTTCGTGTTCGCCTACCCGTTGGGCTTGTTGACGGAATGGTCGTTCAAGCTCATCCCGTTCGCCGCGCCCCCGCTCACCGGCGACCAGGTCATCATGTTGGGGCGCGACAACGCCGTCGCCGACGACGCGCTCAAGCTTCACGATCTCGGCGTGACCGCGTTGGAGAGTATCGAGGCCATCGTCCCGACCTACCTCTGGCGCTTCCGCCCGCACGGGCAATTTCAGACTAAACGCAGCCCGGCGTGAGCGGCGCGCGCCTCTGGTCGTGGCTGGCGATCCTCGGCGGGATGGCCACGCTCGCCATTTTTGTCGGCTTCAATTTCTTGCCGGCGGTGACCGCGGTTTACGCGCCGGGAACGCTGGGCGAAGCCGTGAGCGCGTTTCAGCGCGCCGCCAGCATGGCGGACCTGGTCGCGGTTTTCGGTGACCCGCCCAGCGCCGCGCTGCTCGCCGCGCAGGATGCCGTCAACCGGCTTGACCTCTACGGCTTCGTGCCCGCCTACACGCTGTTTCTTGTCGCCGGCGCGGCTATGCTTGCGGGCGGTGCGCGCCAGCCGATGGCGTGGCTAGCGATCGGGCCGGCGCTGTTTGGCGCGGGCGCCGACGCGGTGGAAACGCTGGCCCAGTTGCGGCTGATCGCCGATTGGGAAAACGCCGCCGCGCATTTGCCGATCGCGCCATGGCATTGGGCGAAATATCTGGGGCTGGCTTGCAACGGGCTCGGCGTCGCGGCGATTGCGCTACTGGGCGCGCGCAAACGTTATGTGCTGGGCGCCTTGGCGCTGTTGCCGTTGCCCTGCGTGCTGGCGGTGTGGGGCGGGTTGATCGCCGACGCCCAGTCGCTCAGCGCCGTGTTCGCGCTCTACTGGGTGGCGTTGCTGGCGCATGCTGTGATCAGCGCGAAGCGCTAAAGCGTCTGGCCTTAAATGCGACTCAGCGCTTGGATCGATCTGGTTGTCGCATTTAAGGCCAAGAAGACGCTTTAGATTCAAAAGTTTCTAAAGCAACTTTGGGACTTTAAATTCGCTCCGCGATCGCCATCAAACTGAGGCGAATTTAAAGTCCGTTGCTTTAGCCCACAGCGTCCGCAACACTTGCGCGGCCTCCGCCGAGTCCGGCTCGGCCCAGCGCGCGTCAGCGGCATAGGCGCGCTGCGGGTCATCGACCGCGACCATGTGCGAGGAGATGCCGAGAAAACGCGCGCGCGCGGCGATCTCCACGCCGAGGCTCCAGCGGGTGGCTACCGCCACGGCGCCGGCCTGCAGCGCTTCAACGATCTGCAGACCATAGCCCTCGCCGCGATGCAGCGAGAGAAACACATCGAGGGCGTGGTAAAAGTCCGCGATCGGCGCGCCGGCGCGGTCGAGCAGGCGGAGGCGGGGGTCGGATTCGGTGCGGGCCAGCAGGGCGGTGTTGCCCCCCGGGTAATCGCGCGTGTCCGGGCAGCGTAACGCCAGCATGATGTTGTCGGTACGGTCGGGGAAGGCGCGCTGGAACGCGTCGATGGCGGCCAGCGGATTCTTGCGGGCGAAATTCGACGCCATGGTGAAGGCGCAGCCGACGATGAAGGCGTCCTCCGCTAGCCCGAGCCGGCGTCGCGCCGCCTGTTTCATCGCGGAATCGGCAGCAGGGAAAGGATCGAGATCGACCGGGTGCGGCGCGGCGCGGATCGTGCCGGCAAAATCCGGCAAACTCGCGCGCACCGCCGCGGCCACGAATTGCGACGGCCCCCAGATCTCGTCGCACAAATCTGCATCGGCGCGCCAGGTTTGTGGCACGCGCTCTAGCTCCCAGGCCCAATAGCCGACCACCCCGCATTCCAGCACCAGCGCTTGC
>JANNQT010000102.1:0-21147 GCA_031400895.1 Alphaproteobacteria bacterium
TCGAGATCAACGGCGATTATCGGAGCTAGCGGGCGCGCCGTCAGCGAGGCCGCCACAACCACATCTCGCCCTCGGCGTTCGGAGCCGCCAAACGCACGCCGCTTGGCGTTTCATAGATGAGCACGCGAATGGCGTCATCGCAACGGCCCATCTCGTGGCCATTGCGCGGATCGAAGACAATGAGTTGCTGGCGCGCGTAGCCGAGACTGTCGCGGCCAAGGCGCTCTAGCTGCAGCCAAGTCCGGTCGCGGTTGATGATGAACTCCGGATAATATTCCTCGCCGCCGATCACGCCGAGATCGCGCCCGCGCGCCAGATCCCACAGCCTCAAGTGAAAGCCATTTACGACATCTGCCGCCGAAAGGACCGCGTAGCGTCCGTCGGGTGAAAGGAGAGCGGGATGCCCGGGCCTGACGCCAGGAAGGTCCGCGAGCTTGCGGCCCGTGGCGACATCCCAGAGCGAAGCCTCGGCATAGGGCGGCGCCGCCCAATTGTGAAAGATGAGCCGCCGCTCGTCGAAGGCAAAGGTGAAATCCGCAGATGCGTTCGCCGGGCCAAGTTGGGCCACGCGCCGACCGCTAACGGCATCCCAGACCCGCGCCGGCTCGTCGTGTTCAAACGCCACAAGCCAGCGTCCCTGGCGAGAAAACCGCAGCTCCACGGTTTCATCGAAGCGACCGATGCCGCTGAGCCGTTCCCCGGTGCTGGTGTTCCAGACCGCAACATCTCCAGTCCGCTCGCGCACGGCCACCCGATCACCTAAGCGCGAGAACAGAATCTGCACCGGCAGCGGTCGCCCGCTCTCGCGCAGGACGAAGTATGAACCGAAATCGTCCTCAATCTCTGACGCTGGCGCCCTCGTGATTTCGGCGTCGGCGTACAATTGACCCACCGGGCCCAATTCTTCGCCGAGCTCAAGATTCCACAAGACGGCGCGCCCTGCTTCGTCAATTGTCACCAGGGCTCGCCCATCCGGCGCGGCGAGCCAGTCGAGGCCCGCGGGGCCAAGCACGGCGCGCCGCTGCCCGGTGCGCGCATCCCAGACAATTTCGTGCTCATTCCCCTCTCCCCACGCGCTTTCGATAAAGGTCATGTGAGCCCGCGTTCCGTGGATTGAACAGAAATCGGATGTCGCCATTGCCTTCCGCTAGGCGCGCATCGGCGCCGACATCCCACAAGCGCCAACCGCCATCTTCGTCGAGAACTCGCGTTTCGTCCGCGAGCACGCGGGGGCCCCCTCCATCGAAGCGCGCTATCAGCGCGCCATCGGCCGCGTCCCAAAGCGCGGCGGGTTCCTGGCCGAACGGCTCCGTCAGCACGCGCTGGCCCTGCAAGAGGAACCCATCGACGCCGGCGCCCGCGAAGTCGGCCAGCCTTGCGCCGGTCCGCGCGTCATAAAGCGAGCCCACGCCAGGTGAAGGCAGACGGCGGTACCGCTCGTCGAAAGTCTCGATGAGCGACATGCGCTGACTATCGGGGGAGAATTTTGCCGCGAAGTTCGTGTTCGCGTTGGGCGCATCGCCGGCCGCCAAGCGCACGCCGCGGGCGATGTCCCACAACTCGAAACCTCGTCCCCGAACGCTCACAAACAGCCGCGTCCAATCGGGGCTGACCTCGGAATCTTGGTATCCCCCGCTGAGCACGTTGAGGCGCGCGATCTCGGCGCCGGTTTCGGGATGCCATAGCGTCACCTGGTCGCCGTCCATCGCGACAAGCGCCGCCGGATGGGGCGCGGCCCCCAACCCGCCCCGATAGGGGCCCCTGTCATCGCCCCCCCCGTCGCCCAGCCGCAAAGCCGGCTCGAAGGCGACGCGCCGCGAGCCCGCGAGCACGACATAGGGCAAGCAAGAGCCAAGGACGTAATCCGCCCTGGCCGGAACCAGCTCTGGCCTTGGCGCCACGATTGTCGTTGTGCCGCCCTCGCCCGGCAAGAACGCCAGCAGCAGCACGAGCAAAAATGAGACCGCCACACCTGCTCGGCGCATGTTACTTCCTCCGGGGCAGAAGATAGCTTTTCTTGGCTACTCGTCGCTTCACATTCCCGTAGCCTGGCGAGCACGGCTAACGCGCCTTTACCCTAACGCCCGGCAACCATCCCTCCACACGGCTTTTTCATGCAGATCGGCGATAATCCAAGTTCCGTGCGGAAGCTGCTTTTGGTGGCGGCGGCGGCGTTGATCGATCCAAAGGGACGCGTGCTGATTGCGCAGCGGTCCGCGCACAAGGCGCTTGGCAGTTATTGGGAGTTTCCAGGCGGTAAGGTCGAGCCGGGAGAATCGCCGGAAGCGGCGCTAGTGCGCGAGTTGAAGGAGGAACTGGATTTGACCGTCGAACCAGATGCTCTCGACCCGTTCGCGTTCGCTTCGCACGCTTACCCGGACTTTCACTTGTTGATGCCGCTTTATCTGGCGCGGCGCTGGCGCGGCGAACCCAAGCCTCACGCCGACGCGGCGCAGGCGATCGCCTGGGTGCGGGCGCGCGAATTGCGCGACTACAAGATGCCGCCGGCCGATGTCGGCCTGGTGGCGCGATTGATCGAACGCGCGGGGGCATGAGCATGCAGCGCTTTTTCCGCAACCGCCGCGGCGCGACGGCGATCGAATACGCGCTGATCGCCGCCTTGATCGGCGTCGCCATCGTCGGTAGCATTGGCGGCCTGGGCGACAGCGTCAATTCCATGTTCACCGATGTCGGGACGGAAGTGGACGGCGTGAACCAATAGGCTTACGCCTCCAGCTCCACATCCCAGTACAAATAATCCATCCAGCTTTCGTGCAGATGGTGCGGGGGAAAGCGGCGGCCGACGTGCTGCAACTCGTGCATGCTGGGCCGGCGCGGACGCCGGTAGGGGCGCATGGCCGCGTGGCGCGCGTACTTGCCGCCCTTCTTCAGATTGCATGGCGCGCAGGCGGTGACGATGTTCTCCCAAGTGGTGCGCCCACCCTTGGAGCGGGGGATCAGATGGTCAAAGGTCAGATCGTCGTCGGCGCGGCAATATTGGCAGGCGAAGCCGTCGCGCAGGAACACGTTGAAACGGGTGAACGCCGGCGGCCGGTCTTGCGCCACATAATCGCGCAGCGAGATCACCGACGGCAGCCGCATCTCGATCGACGGCGAATGGATCAGCTTGTCATAGTGCGCGACCACATCGACGCGCTCCAGGAACACCGCCTTCACCGCTTCCTGCCACGGCCACAGCGACAGCGGATAATAGGAGAGCGGCCGGAAATCGGCGTTCAGCACCAGCGCCGGAAAGCCCGCCAGGGGAGCGCTGGAGACGTTCATCGCTGGGCTCCAGATAGGAAGCGCTGCAGGCCGGGGGCTGAGTGGGTTGGATTGAAGACTGGGACTCCTTGCCTAGCTTCTATTATAGCACGCCGCGCTTGGCCCATAAACGATTTGCGGCGACAGCTTCGTGACAGGCCGAAATCGTGTCCAAGAAGCCTCAGCTGGCGACGCTGATTCGCTGTCTTTTCAAATAATTAGCCAAAAACGCCTCCCCCAGTTCAAGTCCGTCCGGGCCGATAGAATGGGGCACGCCGAAGGAGACGTGCCATTGCGCGCCGTGGCCGGCGGCGGCCAGCGCCTGGGCCGAGTCGAACATCGCCGCCACCGGGATCATCGGGTCGCGGTCGCCATGCACCAGCAGCACCGGCGGCTTGGCGCGCATCTCGTCCTTCAGTTTCTGGCCCGCCACCAGCACGCCGGAATAGCCCAGGATCGCCGCCGGCGCCCGCGCCCGCCGCAAGCCGACATGCAGCGCCATCATCGTCCCCTGCGAGAACCCGACCAAGGCCAGCCGGCTCTCATCGAGCCCCGCGCGCTCCAGTTCGCGGTCGAGGAAGCTGTTGACCGATTGCGCGGCGCGGCGCGCGCCCTGCTCCATCAAGTGCGGGTCCATGTTGGTGATCGGGAACCATTGATAGCCGCCAGGCGCCTGGGGAACGGGCTCGATAGCGTTGGGCGAGAGGAACGCCGCCCCCGGCAGCGCCTTCTGCCAATAAGGGGCAAGGCTGATCAGATCGGCGCCGTTGGAGCCGTAGCCGTGCAGCAGCACCACCAGCGCGTCCGGCTTGCCCCCGCGCGCCGGCGGCAGGCGCGGGCCATCGATAAACACTGTCATGGACGCAGTGCTAGCGGCTCACGCGCGCGAGCGGTAGCCTTGACCGCGCATGAGTTTCACCACCCGCTTCGCCCCCTCCCCCACGGGCTATCTGCATCTGGGGCACGCGTTTTCCGCGTTGACCGCGTTCGATGCGGCGCGGGCGGCGGGTGGGCGGTTTCTGCTGCGGATCGAAGATTTGGATCAAGGTCGCTGCCGGCCGGAATACGAGGCGGCGATGCTGGAGGATTTGGCTTGGCTGGGCATCGCCTGTGAGGGCCCGCCGCGGCGCCAGTCCGAACACATGGGCGAGTACGAGGCGGCGCTGAACGCGCTGATCGCGCGCGGGCTGGTCTATCGCTGCTTCCGCACCCGCCGCGAGATCGCCGAAGCCGCCGCCTCGGCGCCGCATGGCGAAAGCGAGGCGGCTTTCCACGGTGAAGCGCTGCCGGAGGCGGAAGAATCCGGGCGCCTGGCCCGCGGCGAAGCCTTTGCCTGGCGGCTTTCGCTGCGGCGCGCGCGCGCAGCGCTGGGCGACGGCTACGACGCGCTGCGTTTCGAGGAAGAAACTGGGTTGGTGCGCGCCGAACCCGACGGGCACGGCGACGTGGTGCTGGCGCGCAAGGAATTTCCAGCCAGCTACCATCTGGCCTCGGTGTGGGATGACGCCTTGCAGGGCGTAACGCATGTCATCCGCGGCGAGGATTTGCGCGAGGCGGCGCACCTGCATGTACTGTTGCAGCGCCTGCTGGGTCTGCCGACGCCTCGCTACGGGCACCATCGCCTGATCCTCGGCGAGGACGGCAAGCGCCTGGCCAAGCGCGACCGCGCCGCAACGCTGCAAAGCCTTCGCGAGGCGGGCATCACGCCAAGCGCAGTGCGGGAGCGCCTGGGCCTCTGACCGGCGGCGCTAAATTACGAGCGCGGTAATTGTTTCTAAATCAATCCGAAACTTCGCTGCGGTAACCCACGCTATAGAGGTTCAGAGGCCGCCGACCATGGATTGGGTCGATTACAAAGACTATTTTGGTCCCGACCGCAGGCGCGGCCGGAACAAACGTCTGCTCGACCGCCGCAAGGAGGAGGTCGCTGGGCGCGCCCCTTCGCTGCGCACGGCGCTGCGGCAGCTGCGCATGCGCGTGCTCGAAGCCGATGGCGCGGGGGCGGAGGCGTTCGTTGCGCGGGTGCAGGCGGTGGTGACGCTGGCGGCGATCCACGACGAACCCAAGGCCGGCGAGATGCTGTCGCGCATGGCGCTGCATGTGATGCGGTCCAAGGGCCTCGATGTGCGCCAGCAACTCTACCGCGCGCTCGACAAGATCCAGGAAGCCCTCGTCAAGGAAGATTGCTGATCAATCCGGATAATGCCGGTCGCCGGGCCAGCCCTCGATCGCCTCGATGGTCTCGTGCGCGCGTTCGAGCTTGTGGTCGGGGACGTTGGAGCGGCGCGCTGCCTCGATCCAGGCCTTGATCGCGGTCGCCGCTAGCCGGTCGCGCCCGCACAGCACGAACAACGGCTCGTCCTTGGCCAAACCGCCAAGCGAGCCGAATTCCAGTTCGGCGGCGAGTAAATTGTAGCCTGCTTCGCGCAACAGGCGCGCGCACTGCATTTTCACCTCGTCACTCATTGTGCTGCTCCCATGCTCACGGCGTCGCGCGATTCCCGAAGGCGCCGATCAGCCTTGTGGTCCAATCGCCGAGCGCGTTCCAGGCTTCTTCGCCGCCGTGGAATAGCCCGAGCCGCACCAGCACCAAATCCTTTGACGGCACGACGACAATGATCTGCCCTTCGTGGCCCTGCGCGGAGAACGCGTCGGCCATGGCATTGTCGGTGATCAGCGAAGGCTGCGGCCTGCCCGGCCCATGCGACGGCGTCAGCCACCAGCCGGCGCCGTAGGTGTCGGTATCGGTCGCGGGCCCGTGCGTACGGGCGAAATCGACCCAGCCTTCGGGCGCCAGCCGCCGCCCGTTCCACACGCCGTCGCGCAGATAGAGGTAGCCGAAGCGGGCGTATTCGCGCGCCGTCGCGTAGATTAGCGAGGAGCCGTAGAACGTGCCCTGGGGATCGAACTCCACCACAGCGCGCATGCCGATGGGCGCAAACAGCGCCGCTTCCATCCAAGCGCGCATGCGCGCGCGGCGATCGCCCACATCGCGCGGGTCGGGTACGATCGCGCGCGTCAGCGCGTCGGCGACCAGCAGCGTCGCGGCCGAGGAATAATTCCAGTGCGAGCCGGGATCGTGGATCAGCCGCCGCGCCGCCGCCCAGCGCGCCACGTCATTGCGGCCCGGCCCGAACAGCATGTTGGCGTTGCCGCTGAAGGCGACGTTCTCGGCGCTTTCCAGATAGTCGCTGCCATCGACCATTTGCAGCCATTGCCGCCAGGTGACCGAGGCGCGGCGATCGCCGGCGCGCCAGTGCGGCGAGCCCATCGGCGCGTCGAGCGATACCCGCCCCTGCAGCACCGCCGCGCCGACCAGCGCCTGAGTGAACGATTTCGCCATCGACCACGACACCAGCCGGCTGTCGCGGCCATAGCCTTCGCCGTAGCGCTCGAACACGATGCGCCCGCCCTGGATGACGATCACCGCGCGCGTCTCGCCCAAGAGCGGGTGCGGCCCGGCGAAAGCCTCGGTGACCGCGAGATCGTAGGCGGCGCGCTCAACATCGCCCGGCAGCGGCGCGGTTTGCCAGTCCGGCATCGGCCAGGCAACGCCCGCCGGCTGCGGCGGCAGCGGCTGCAGCTGTTGCGCGAACGCCGCGCCCGTCGCCGCGATCAAGAATAATCCCGCCCCAATCGCGCCCCGCACCATGACGTCCGCCTCCCGCTTGGCTATGCTTGCTGGCAGCATAATAGGAGCGGGACGTGGGGGGCAAACGTTGGGTGTGGCTGGGGATCGCCGGCGCGCTGGTGTTGGCGGCGGGGGCGGTGGTCTGGTCCTATCGCGGCGAGTTCGCCTATGCCCGCATCGCCGTGGGCTACGCCGCCAAGCAGACCTGCTCGTGCCTGCACGTCAGCGAGCGCACGCTCGACAGCTGCATCGGCGATTTTCCCGAGGCCGCGCGCGCCCGCGTCAAGGTGACTAGCGAGGGACAAAGCGTGCACGCCAGCGTGCTGTTCGGCGCCTTCCGCGCCGAGGCGGTGCACGAAGAGGGCTACGGCTGCCGGCTTAGGGATTGAGCGCGTTGGCTCGGGCGATTTCGCCGAGCATGACCGCGGAGGGTTTGATGGTGCGGGCCATGCTGGCGCGATCGATTCCGATCAGGCCGAAGGTGGGGGCGTAGCCGCGCAGCCACTCGAAATTGTCGAGCAGCGTCCAATAGACGTAGCCGCGAATATCGACGCCCGCGGCGATGTCGGCCTCAACGCCGGCGAGCGCGCGGCGGATGAAGGCGCGGCGGTGGGTATCGTCGGCGGTGGCGACGCCGCTTTCAGTGATCAGGATCGGGACCTGCGTCGCCTCCCAAGCCTCGCGGCAGGCGGCGCTGAGCGCCTCGGGCCGGAACTCGTAGCCCATCTGCGTGGTCTCGGCCCCTTCGGGGGGGCCGTGCATTTGGTGGCCGTCGGCGCTGAAGCGCACGCGGGTATAGGTTTGCACGCCGAGGAAATCATCGCCCTTCACCGTCTCGTAGTAAGGCGTGTGCGCCATTTCCAAATAGGCCTTGGCCGCCGCTTCCGAGGCCGCTCCGCCCTCGGCTTCGACCTCCTGCAAGGACAGAGTCAGGCCCACCGGTACGTGCGGCGCCGCCGCCTTGATCGCCTCGCGGGCCTTCACATGCGCCGCCAGCGCGCGTTCGGCGAAACCGCAGCCGCCGGCGAACAGGAACATGCCGTCCAGCGGCGCGCCGAGCGCGCGTTCGGCGGCCTCGGCGCTTTCGGGATGGGCGTGCCGGCCGAAGGCGATGAGATCGGCGATGGCGTCAGGGATGTTGATCTCATTGATAGTGCAAGCGTAGGCGAGTTCGCCCGCCAGCGCCTGCGCGGTGCGTTCGCAATAGCGGGCGAAGCGGTCGACAATGCCATCGACGGCCCAGCCGCCTTCACGCGCCACCCAGCGCGGATTGGTGAAATGATGGAAGGTGGCGATCGGGCGCACCTCGCGCCGCCTGCAGGCGTCGATGACGCGACGATAATGATCGAGCGCTGCCTGGCTGAACGCCCCCTCCTCCGGCTCCACCCGCGCCCACTCGATCGAGAAGCGATAGGCGTTAAGGCCGAGCCCGGCGAGGATGGCGATGTCGTCCTCGTAACGCGCCAGGTGATCGCAGCCGTCGGCGGAGGGTTCGGAGAAGAACGACGGCTTGGCGTGTTCGAGCGCCCAGCAATCGCTGTTCCAATTGCCGCCCTCAACCTGGTGGGCGGCGGTGGCCGCGCCCCAGACGAAATCGGCCGGGAAGCTCAAAGCTTGCGCTCCACCATGTGCTGTTTGATCTCGGCGATGGCCTTGGCCGGGTTGAGCCCCTTGGGACAAACCTGCGCGCAATTCATGATGGTGTGGCAACGATAGAGCTTGAACGGGTCCTCGAGTGCATCGAGGCGCTCGCCAGTGTGGTCGTCGCGGCTGTCGGAAATCCAGCGCTGCGCCTGCAGCAGCGCCGCCGGCCCCATGAAGCGCTCGCCGTTCCACCAATAGGAGGGGCACGCGGTCGAGCAGCAGGCGCAGAGGATGCATTCATAGAGCCCGTCGAGCTTGGCGCGGTCCTCCGGACTTTGCCGGCGCTCGGCGGCGGGATCGGGAGCATCCGACTGCAGATAGGGCTCGATGGCCGCATATTGGGCCATAAAGCCGCTGAGATCGGGCACCAGATCCTTGATCACCGGCTGATGCGGCAGCGGCGACACAATGATGGTTCCGCCCGGCAATTCGTCGATGCCCTTGGTGCAGGCGAGCGTGTTGCGCCCTGACACGTTCATCGCGCACGAGCCGCACACGCCCTCGCGGCAGGAACGGCGAAAGGTCAGAGTCGGATCGATGTCGTTCTTGATGGCGATCAGCGCGTCCAGCACCATCGGCCCGCAGCTGTCGAGATCGACCGCGTAGGTGTCCCAGCGCGGGTTTTCGCCGGTGTCGGGGTCGTAGCGATAGACCTTGAACTCGCGCACGCGCTTGGCGTGCTTAGGCGCGCGGTGGCGCTTGCCGGCTTTGATTTGCGAATTCTTGGGGAGCGTCAGTTCAACCATCGGCGCCGGTGATGCAGGGACGCGCCGATGCCGTCAAGCTGCTCAAAGTGGTCACTCAGGGGACGGGCGGGGCTATGTCGGTGAGGACTGCGTCCGGCGGCGGGGCCCACGGGTCCACCGCTGGCGCCGGCTTGGCCCCGAGCGCGACCGCGAACGCCGCCGCCCCCGCCAGTGCGCACGCCGACGCGAACATCTGGGCGAACCAATCGTATCGCACCGCAACTTGTTCGGGGTCCGCGCCGCGGCGAATCTGCGCCTGCCGGCGGGCCTCGATCAGCACAAAGCCAAGCGCGAACGCGACGGGAACGCCAAAGCCCCACGGGGCCGCCCCCGCCATCCACTCGGCAATGAACAGCCCCAGCGAACCAGCGAGGATGCCAGCCAGGATCAGGAATTCCGCGAACGCCGCGCCGCGATCGCCCAAGAGTTCGCGCATGCGCCGGCGGCGCGCCGCCAATTCCTCCATCAGGGCCGCCAGGAAGCGCTTCATTCGGCCCTGCCCTTAGCCCAAGCCGGCCCTCGGCGCAAAGCAGCGCTCGCGGGCTCGATTTCGCCGCCGTGGGGCCTTAAGGCTAGCGCCGAAGGGGTCCAGATGAAGCTCAATTTCAAGACGTTCGCCATCGGCTTTGCCGCGCTGCTTGGCGTGCTGGTGCTGGCGCTCGCGCTGTTTTTCGTTTTTTTCCCCAAGCAGCTGGCGGCGCGCGAGGCCGAAAAGCGCATCGAGGAAGCCACCGGGCGCGAACTGATTCTGGGCGACAATATCGACATCACCTTCTGGCCGGCGCTGGGTTTCTCGGTCGACAAGATTTCGCTCTCCAACCCGGAAGGCTTCTCCACCGAGACGCCGTTTATTGCCGCCGAACGGCTGGTGTTCGCGGTCAAGCTGATGCCGCTGCTGGCCGGCGCCATCGAGGTCAAGCAGCTCATTTTCGAGGACGCCGAGCTTAATCTCGAAGTCGGCGAGAACGGCGCCGCCAATTGGCTGTTCCCTACCGAGCAGAGCGCCCCCGAGCAGCAATTCACGCTCGAGGATCTGCGCCTTGACGACGTGAGGCTGATCGATGGCGCCATCAATTTCAAGGGCGAAGGCGAGCCGATGCGGCTTGACGACGTGGACGTGCGCCTGGCGCTGCAATCGCTGGATCAGCCCGCCCAGCTCGACGCGGCGCTGACCTATCGCGAGCAGCGGCTCGAGATCGAGGCCGAGATCGGGCTGCCGCGCGCGGTGCTGGAACAGGGCCAGACGCCGATCCAAGCGCGGCTGCGCTCGAGTCCGCTCAACGCCAGCCTCGATGGCGCTTTCAACGCCGCCACCGGCGCGCTCACCGGCAAGATCGAAGCCGACGGTGCGAGCCTACGCCAGCTGCTAGCCTGGATCGGCTCGCCGCTTGGCCAAGGCGGCGGCTTCGGCCGCTTCCGAGTTGCGGCGCAGTTGGCGCACGCGGGGCAAGAAACCGCGCTCACCGATGCGAGCTTGAGCCTCGACGGCATCGACGCCAGCGGACGCTTGGCGCTGATTACCCAAGCCAACGGCCGGCTGCGCATCGACGGCGCGCTCGACGCCGGAATTATTGACGTGAACCCGTACCTGCCCGCCCCGGCGCAAGGCGCGGCGGGCGGCGTGGAGGTGGACGCGGTCTGGCCGAACACGCCGCTCGACCTTTCCGGCTTGCGCGCGCTCGACGCCAATCTGGCGCTGACGCTTGACGGGCTCAAATTCCAGCGCATGAGCTTTGCCGATGTGGCGGTGAGCTTGCGCGTGGCCAATGGCGCGGCGGACGCGCGGTTGACGCGGGTCTCGCTTTACCAAGGCGCCGGCGCGGCGCGGCTGATCGCCGACGGCTCGGGTGCGACCCCACGCATTGCCGTCGAACTCGATGTGCAGAACATCCAGGCCGAAACCCTGTTGCGCGACTCCATCGGCTTCGACCGCATCGTCGGACGCGGCCGCCTGCGCGCGTCGCTGGTCGGCCAGGGCGCGACGCAAGCGGCGCTGATGCGCGCCTGGAGCGGCAGCGCCTCGTTCAATTTCAATGACGGGCAATGGAAGGGCGTCAACTTCGCGCAGATGGCGCGCGCGCTGCAGCAGGCGCTGAGCGGGCAAGCCGCCGGCGAAGGCGGCGCCACCGATTTCGCCGAACTGGCGGCGAGCTTCTCGGTCGCCAACGGCGTCGCCGCGACCCAGGATTTGCGGCTGCTGAACCCGTTTGTGCGGCTGGAGGGAACCGGCTTGGTCGATATCGGCGCGCAAACCATCGACATGCGCCTGGTCCCGCGCGCGGTGCGCTCAGCGCAGGGCCAGGGCGGCGACCTCGCGGTCGCCGGGCTGGGCGTGCCGTTCCGGGTTTCCGGGCCGTGGACGCACGTCAGCTTCGCCCCGGCGCTGGGCGATGTGGTGCAGAACCAATTGCGCGCCCGCGCCCAGGCGGTGCTGCGCGACCAGGGCGCGGGCAACCCGCTGGTGAGCCTCGGCGAAGCGCTGTTCGGGCGCCCGGCCGAGAACGCACCAGCGCCGGCCGAGGGCGCACCGCCGACCGAAGCAGCGCAACCCGAAGCCCAACCGCCAGCGGAAACGCCGCGCAATCCGCTCGAAGACATGCTGCGCCGCGCCACCCAGCCGCGCGAGCCAGCCCCCGAGCCGGCCCCGTGACGGCGCCTGCGCAGGGACGCGCATGCGCGTCCATCGGAACAACCACACCTTACTCCGGCTTCACGACCTGGGTTCGCCTGTCGGATTTTGGTCGAGCCGCTCCGGCGGAAGTGCCCATTGAGCGTTCTCAGACGAAGCGTCCCGTTTCGAAGGAATTCGGGTGACGTCCGAGGAGCTCCTCGCAAGAGCGGGCGAGGCAACAAATATGCCGGCCGAGTTTGAAGCTGCCCGTCGCAAAGCGCATGACGCGCTCGAAGCCGGCGATTTGGACGGCGCGGACCGTATCCTGGCTGAATTGGATACCAGGCATGTGCGTTGGCTTGCCGAACAGGATGAAATGCTCGACCAGGGCAAGCGGTATCGCGGGCGAAACCTTAGCCAACGTGCAGAGATCGCGCTGATGCGGCTCGAGCATTTGCACGCTGCCAAACTCTACGGCGAGGTCGCGGACGCCTATCCGCAAAGCGATCGCGAAAAGCGCTGTCAGCGCTTATCGAGACGCCGCCCTCCCCTTGGCGCCCCGCGACGCCGCCCCGGCGCAATGGGCCATGACCCAGAGCAATCTCGGCAGTGCGCTGGAGGTGCGAGGCGACCAGACAGTCAATAGAGACGATTGGCAGGCAGCGGCGAAATGTTACCGAGCAGCCTTAGAGGTCCTTACGCTGGGTGTTTTTGCCTACCAACACGGCGAAACCTCGCATTCGTAGGCCGGGGTTCTATCCAAGCTCGGCGAACCCTGAGAGCGGCCCCGCGATAGCGCAGCAGTCCACGCTTGGTTGGCGAAGGTGATGCCCACGCCGTGTGCTATTGGCGTCAAGCGCAACTTCCAGCAGTTCATCGTAGTCTTGATGGGCGAGCGGCAAATTCGCGCCGTCAGACTGCCGTCAGACCGGCTGAACGTACCGGCTTGAATGGGCCACATTGTTACGAGCGGACGGAATGCCCTCCAAAATTGACGCCACGTCATGGATTACGTATTCACGCCGTTGGCCCGTTGCTGTCACTCGCGCTTTGTCGTCGTTTTCGATGCTGCTGTGATTTCTCCTTGGCGCCCAACTCGCAATACATGGAGGCGTTGGCGAGCACTGCCGAGGCCAAGCTAAGACGGCCCTCGGCGGGTGCTTGTTGAACCGCCTTATTGGCTCAGAAAATGTGGCTACTGAAGGTCGGCTGTGCGCAACCTCAGCCCCAATAGTGCGCATGCCGCGATCAACGATCCGGCCCCCATTATGATGGCCACGGCCTGCAAGCCGTAGCCTGCCTGAAACAACAGGCCCGCAAGGATCGGCGCAAGTGCTGCCCCGCCGCGTCCCACGCCAATAGCAAAGCCGGTGCCGCTGGCCCGCACCGGCGTCGGGAACACCTGTGCGAGTACCGAATAGAGCCCGACGATTCCCGCTTCAGTCAAAAAGCCTGCGCCGGCTGCCATCAGCGCCAGCTGGTTGAGATCATCCGGCCCGCGTCCGAACGCTGCGACCATAATCGCGGAGAGGAAGAGAGCGGTCAGCGTCAGCGGCTTCAACCCGAATCGTAAAGTCAGCAGCCCGAACAACGCACCACCCAGCGCGCCGCCGACATTGGCCCAGACGAGCACCCCCGCCGCCAGCCCCGGCGCAAAGCCCATGTCTGCGACGATCTTGGGCGTCCATTTCAGGATGAAGTAGAAAGTGGTGATGTGCCCGAAATAGGCAAGCGTGACGAGCAGAGTGGTCGCCACAAGACCGGGCGTGAACAGCGCCGCCAGCGAATCCTTGGCTCGCCCCGCGTCCAGCTTTGGCAAAGCATCGAGTGCAACATGGCCCATCCGGGCCAAAGTCTTGTTGATCCAGTTGAGTGCGTTTTTGGGCTGCTTGTTGGCCAGATAATCGGCCGATTCCGGAACGAAAAACCAGACAAGTGGAATGAATAGCGCCGTGACAAAGGCGCCAAATTCAAACACCATTCACCAATGCCCACCATCGAGCAATTGCGCAGCGATGGCCCCGCCGATCACCGCACCCAGTGGAAAGCCGATCACCATCAGCGCCAGGCAAAGGCGGCGGCGGCGGGCATTGGAAAATTCGGCGGCAACCGCATTGGTCGCAGCAAGCATTCCGCCGATTCCCAGCCCGGTCAGCACCCGCCAGATCGAGAGGCTTGTGACATCTTGCGCCGTGGTTGCCATGAACATGCCAAGAGCCATGACGACAAGGCAGGCGAGCATGGTCGTGCGGCGACCAATCCGGTCTGCCAGATTGCCGAGCAGGATCGACCCGATCGCCATGCCGATCAATTCCATCGCCAGGACGAAACCCAGCGCCGCGCGGTCTATGCCCCAATCGCTGGTAATGCCGGGCGAGGCAAAGCTGATCGCCAGGACATCGAAGCTGTCAAGCCCGTTTAGCCCCACCGTTATTGCAACAACGGCAATCTGCAAACGTGACATGGGCAGCGGACCAAGGATGTCTGTGCCCTCCGCGCCCCGCTCCTTGCCAACACTGGCCATTTCATCCTCCCGCTTTTATTTTTGAACTATTGAACGCCGGTCGGTGCGCCATTCTGGCGAACGATGGCGCCGCCCTTCATCACGAAACTGATTTCACCAAGCAGGGCAGGCGATTGCAGCGGATTGCCTCTCACTGCGACTCTTCTCCCCCCGAGCTCTACAGGATCGCCGGCAAGTCCAGCCCCTGCTCACGCGCGCAATCTAGAGCGATTTCATAGCCCGCATCGGCATGACGCATCACACCGGTGCCGGGATCGTTCCACAGCACCCGCTCGAGGCGCCGGGCCGCATCGTCGGTTCCATCGGCCACGATGACCATGCCCGAATGCTGCGAATAGCCCATGCCGACCCCGCCGCCGTGATGCAGCGAAACCCATGTCGCGCCCGATGCCGTGTTGAGCAGCGCGTTGAGAAGCGGCCAGTCGGACACCGCGTCCGATCCATCCCGCATCGCTTCGGTCTCACGATTGGGGCTGGCGACAGAGCCTGAATCGAGATGATCGCGTCCGATCACGACCGGGGCCTTCAACTCGCCCGAGCGCACCATTTCGTTGAACGCGATCCCCAGTCGGTGTCGCCAGCCGAGCCCGACCCAGCAGATCCGCGCCGGGAGCCCCTGAAAATGAATCCGCTCGCGCGCCATGTCGAGCCAGTTGTGGAGATGGGGATCATCGGGGATCAGCTGCTTAACCTTGGCGTCGGTTTTGTAGATATCTTCCGGATCGCCAGACAGCGCGACCCAGCGGAATGGCCCGACACCCCGGCAGAACAGCGGGCGGATATAAGCTGGTACGAAGCCCGGAAAATCAAAGGCGTTTTCGACGCCTTCATCCTTGGCTACCTGACGGATATTATTTCCATAATCGAGCGTCGGCACGCCAGCATGCCAGAAATCGAGCATCGCACGGACATGGACAGCCATCGATGCGCGCGCCGCCTTCTCCACGCGCGCCGGATCGCGTTCGCGTGCAGTCATCCATTGGTCGAGCGTCCAGCCTTGCGGTAGATAGCCGTTGATCGGATCATGCGCAGAAGTCTGATCGGTCACGGCATCGGGCCGAACCCCGCGACGATAGACTTCCGGGAAGACATCCGCAGCGTTGCCAAGCAGGCCGACGGAAACCGGATTCTTGCTGGTGGTGACGATCTCCAGCGCCTCATCCAGACTGTCGGTCTGACGATCAATATAGCCAGTGCGCAGCCGCATTTCGATGCGCGAAGGCTGGCACTCCACCGCCAAGCACGAAGCGCCGGCCATCGTTGCCGCCAGCGGCTGCGCGCCGCCCATGCCGCCTAGCCCAGCGGTCAGGATCCACTTACCCGACAGATCGCCGCCATAGTGCTGGCGGCCCATCTCGACGAAAGTCTCATAGGTGCCCTGCACAATGCCCTGCGAGCCGATGTAAATCCACGAACCCGCCGTCATCTGGCCGTACATCATCAGTCCGGCACGATCGAGTTCGTGGAAATGTTCCCATGTCGCCCATTTGGGCACGAGGTTGGAATTGGCGAGCAGAACGCGCGGCGCATCCTTGTGCGTGCGGAATACGCCAACTGGCTTGCCCGACTGGACAAGCAGAGTCTGGTCATCCTCAAGCCGTTTGAGCGTCGCAACTATCTGGTCATAGCATTCCCAGTTGCGCGCTGCACGGCCAATACCACCATAGACGACAAGCGAGGCCGGGTCTTCGGCGACATCAGGATCGAGATTGTTCATCAGCATCCGCAGCGGGGCTTCGGTCAGCCAGCTTTTCGCGCTGAGCTCTGTGCCGTGCGCGGCGCGGATGACGCGGCTGTTATCAAGACGGTTCATCGCTGCTCCTTCGCAAAATCTAGACAGGTGGTAAGAATGGTATGGAGCTTGGCTTGCATGGGTGCAGCGCGGACCGCGTCCCAGTGCGGGGGCCAAGGGCCATCTTCATCGGCGTAGCCCCGGATCGCCAGTTCCATCTGTACCGCGTGGATGCCGTGCGCCGGATCGCCGTAATGGCGCGTGATCCAGCCGCCCTTGAAACGGCCATTGACGACATGAGTTCCGTTGGCACACTCCGCTGCAATCGCATCGGTCAGCGCGGCATCGCAACTGACCCCGTCAAAACTGCCGATGTTGAACTGCGGCAATTCGCCTTCGAACAGGCGCGGCACATGACTGCGGATCGAGTGTGCGTCATAGAGGACAATTGCTGGGTGAAGCGCACGCAGGCGACCGATCTGTTCGCGCAGCGCCGCGTGATAGGGGTCGAACCAGGCCAAACGCCGCCGGTCAATTTCCGCCGCGCCGGGCTTGGGTCCGGCCCCATAAAGGGGCTCGCCGTCAAAACTCGTTTCCGGGCAGAGCCCGGTTGTCGCCTGCCCCAGATAGAGCGATTGCCCCGAAGGATCACGGTTGAGGTCGATCACCGTGCGCGAAATCCGGCTCTGGATGATGGTCGCGCCCAGATCGGCTGCAAAGGCATAAAGTTGATCAACATGATGATCGGCATCGCGGCGCGCCAGATCGAGCGAGATCAGCCCGGAAACTTCGTCGGGAATGATCGTCCCAGCATGGGGGATGCTGACGATCAGCGGCGCATGACCCGGTGAAACGGAGAGCCAGTCGTTCACGCAACCCCCGGCAGTGTGGCCAGCGCCGCAACTTCCCCCGACGAAACCAATTCCTGTGCATGGGCCATGTCGGGATGGAAATAACGATCCTCATCAAGCGTCGGCACGGTGGTTCGCAGCAGCGCGCGTACTGATTCCAGCACATTGCTTGACCTTAGCGGCGCATGGAAATCGCAGCCTTGCGCCGCCGCCAGATATTCGATTCCCAGCACGCCCACGACATTGTCCGCCATGCCCAACAGCCGCCTTGAGCCGTGCGCCGCCATCGAGACATGATCTTCCTGATTGGCCGAGGTCGGGATGGAATCGACGCTGGCGGGATAGGCGCGCTGCTTGTTTTCCGAAACCAAAGCCGCCGCCGTCACCTGCGGGATCATGAAACCCGAATTGAGGCCGGGACGCGGGGTGAGGAAGGCGGGCAGGCCCGACAGCGCCGGATCGACCAGCATCGCGATCCGCCGCTCCGCAATCGAGCCAATTTCGCACAATCCCATCGCGATCATGTCGGCGGCAAAGGCGACCGGCTCGGCGTGGAAGTTGCCGCCGGACAGCGCCTCATCGGTGTCGGCGAAAATCAGAGGATTGTCGGACACGCCATTGGCTTCGGTCAACAACGTGTTGGCCGCATGGCGCAACATATCAAGCACCGCCCCCATCACTTGCGGTTGGCAGCGCAGGCAATAAGGGTCCTGCACGCGGAAATCATCGGTCAGGTGTGAGGCGCGGATCGCAGAACCGCTCATCAAGGTTCGCAACGCCGCCGCCGTTTCGATCTGGCCTCTGTGTCCGCGCAAGGCATGAATGCGCGGATCGAATGGAACGTCGGAACCTTTGGCCGCTTCGGTGGACAGCGCACCTGTTAGCAGTGCGGTTGCAAACAGCCGTTCCGCCTCGAACAATCCGGCCAGCGCATAAGCGCAGGAGAACTGCGTGCCGTTGAGCAGGGCCAGGCCTTCCTTAGGTCCTAGCACAAGGGGCGACAGTCCGGCCTCTGCTAGCGCCTGAAGCGCCGGTGTGCGGACATCGTCCACCCAGATTTCACCGGTGCCGATCATCGCGGCGGCCATATGGGCGAGCGGCGCAAGATCGCCCGATGCACCAACCGAGCCTTGCGCGGGGATCACCGGCGTAAGGCCATTTTTCAGCAGCGCACCGAGCATATCGATCGTCGCCAGCTGCACGCCCGAGGCCCCTTGCGCGAGACTGGCGAGCTTCAGCGCCATCATCAGCCGCGCGACCGGCGCCGGCATCGGCTCCCCCAGACCCGCCGAGTGGCTCAGCACGATATTGCGCTGCAGGGTCAGCAGATCATCATCGCTGATCCTGACGCTGGCGAGTTTTCCAAAGCCGGTGTTGATGCCATACACGGGTTCATGCCGCGCCAATATGCGGGCTATCGCTGCGGCGCTGGCAATGATCTTCGGATGACAGGACGCATCGAGTACCGGCGTTTCGCCCCGGTAGATGCGTCGCCAATCGGCCAATGACACCGCCCCCGCTTGTATGGTGATGCTCATTGCCCCCTCCAGATGCGTTGATGGAGCGGATTTGCACCGATACGATGGACCAGCTCTGCCGGACGAGTGAACTCACTGTTCATGGACATAAGAGTTGCAGATCAATTTCGTTATGTCTAGACATAATATTTCCATTCGCAGGAGAGGCCTCATGCCCACATTCTGGTCAGCAACCGCTCTTTTGCCCGATGGGTGGGCGCAAAATGTGCGGTTCACGGTGGTCGGCGGAGTGATTGCGTCCGTCGAAACGGACAAGCCCGCCGCGCCTGATGACGAGGTGCACCAGATCACCCTGCCGGGCCTCGCCAATGTCCACAGTCACGCCTTTCAACGCGCCATGGCCGGACTCGCCGAACATCGTGGCGGTAGCGGCGACGACAATTTCTGGAGCTGGCGCGAAGTCATGTACCGTTTCCTCGACCGCCTGACCCCGGACGATACCGAAGAGATCGCCGCCATGGCGTATGTTGAGATGCTGGAAACGGGCTACACCCATGTCGGTGAGTTTCACTATCTGCACAATGACGCGAATGGCCGGGCTTATGGCGATCTTGCCGAAATGGCCGGACGTATTGCCGCCGCCGCCAAAGCGACTGGCATCGGGCTGACCTTGCTTCCGGTCTTTTATGCACACAGTAATTTTGGCGGACACGCTCCCAACCATGGCCAGCGTCGCTTTATCCATGATCTGGACAGTTTCTCGCGCCTGATAGAGGCCTGTCGACCGCTGCTCTCCGACGGCGACACGCTCGGCATCGCCCCACACAGCCTGCGCGCGGTGACGCCTGATGAACTCGCCGCGCTGATCGCCATGCACCCGCAAGGGCCAATCCACATCCACGCAGCGGAACAAGAAAAGGAAGTGCAGGACAGTCTGGCTTATTCTGGAATGCGCCCGGTCGAATGGCTGCTCGACCATGCGGGGCTGGATAAGCGCTGGTGCCTGATCCATGCGACCCACCTGACCGACCTGGAGACCGACGCTCTGGCCGCAAGCGGTGCGGTTGCTGGTCTATGTCCGATCACCGAAGCAAATCTGGGCGACGGCATTTTCCCTGCGTTGCGCTATCTGAACGCAGGCGGACGGATCGGCACGGGAACCGATTCGAACATTTTGATCGACCCTGCACAAGAACTTCGCGGCCTGGAATACAGCCAGCGGCTCGCGCATCAGGGGCGCAATGTCCTGGCAAGCGACACCCATCCCTCTGTCGCGCGACGGTTGTTTGGAGACACTCTGGCTGGCGGCGCACAAGCCATGGGCATCAAGCCTGGGCTTGCCGTGGGCCATGCGGCCGATTTCGTGACGCTCAATGGCGCCCATCCCGCGCTTCATGGACGCAAGGGCGATCAGCTTCTCGACAACTGGATCTTTGCGGCGCGCAACAGCTGTATCGACACCGTCTGGAAACGGGGGCGAAAGTTGGTAACAGGCGGCCAGCACAGGGACAGCGCACATGTGACGACGCGCTACCTGAAAGTGGTGGACCGGATCATGGCCGAATGACAATTGCGGAGCGGATACGCTCGGAGATCGAAGCGCGCATTGCGTCGGGCGAATGGCCGCCAGGTTACCGCATTCCGTTCGAGCATGAGCTTGTCATCCAATATAGTTGCGCGCGCGCCACCGTCGGCAAGGCGCTGACAGCGCTCGTCCGCACCGGCATGCTCGAACGGCGGCGCAAGGCGGGCACCTTTGTCGCCTACCCGCACGTGCAATCGGCCGTGCTCGAGATTCCCGACATCGGCAAGGCAATCGCCGAGCGCACCGGCGGTTACCACTTCGACCTGCTAGCCTCGGACATCCGCAGGGACGATGGGCTCAGCGGGAATTTTGCAAGCTGCACCAGCCTGCGTCACGTCACCGGCATCCATCAGGGTCAGGACGGACCTTTTGCGTTTGAAGACCGGCTGATCAGTCTGTCGTGCGTGCCAGAAGCAGCGGTTGCGGATTTCACAACACAATCTCCCGGCGCCTGGCTGATCCAGTCCGTGCCCTGGACGCAGGCCCGTCACCGGATCAGTGCAGTCGGCGCCAGCGCAGACGTCAGCAGCCATCTCGCGATACCGCGCCATACTCCCTGCTTACTGGTCGAACGCTGGACCTGGCGGAGCGGCGAACCAGTTACCTATGTCTGCCAAACCTTTCGCGGAGACCGGTTTGACCTGGTTGCCACCTTTACGCCTGAAGGACGTTGAATTTCCGCTATCGGTGCTTGCGCGCGTCGCAAGCGCAGCATGCCATCCAACAGGGCGAGCGATCAGGGCGGGCTGTTTCCGGCGTATCTTGAGGACTTCGTCGACGAAGACAATCCGGTTCGCGCGGCCGACGCCTTCGTGGAGACGTTGGGCCTGCGGGCGCTCGCCTTTGACGCGGTCGATCCCAGCGCCACCGGGCCGGCCGGGCTATCATCCCGCCGTTTTATTGAAGCTCTACATATACGGCTATCTCAACGCAGTCCCTTCTGCGCGACGTCGATTATGATGGCCGCTTGGCGACAATCTCAATGGCCGGTTGGTGATTGGGGATCAGCCTGCCCCTCCGCGTACGCGGAGGGGCAGGCTGATGTCGGGACGGCGGATCACGGATCAACAGGTGCGGCGGA
>JANNQT010000103.1:0-2775 GCA_031400895.1 Alphaproteobacteria bacterium
TATATGAAATCGATCAATCCCTTGATTGCCGAGGCGATCGGCACATTCTGGCTGGTGTTCGGTGGCTGCGGCAGTGCGGTTTTGGCAGCCGCATTTCCCAACGTCGGGATCGGGCTGCTGGGTGTCAGCCTCGCGTTCGGCCTGTCGGTGGTGACAATGGCGTATGCCATCGGGCATATCTCGGGCTGCCACCTCAATCCTGCAGTCACTATTGGTCTCTGGGCTGGTGGGCGCGTCGACGGCCGCACCGTGCCCGGCTATATCTTCGCGCAAGTGTTCGGGGCCGTTATGGGTGCGGCGCTGCTGTTTGTGGTGGCCAGCGGCAAGGTGGACTGGAATATCGCCAGCGGCCTCGCCTCCAACGGGTACGGCGCGCATTCGCCCGGCGGGTATAACGCAACGGCGGCGTTCGTCATTGAGCTGGTGCTAACGGCGGTCTTCCTGTTTGTCATCATGGGCGCGACCGATGCGCGCGCCCCGGCGGGCATGGCACCGCTCGCTATCGGCTTGTGCCTGACGCTCATCCACCTGATCTCGATTCCCGTGACCAATACCTCGGTAAATCCGGCGCGTTCGACCGGCCCTGCGCTGATCGAGGGTGGAATTGCGTTGCAACAGCTTTGGCTGTTCTGGATCGCGCCTATTCTCGGCGGGGCCATCGGCGCGATAACTTATCGCTGGGTCGCCGGCCAGCGGATCGACCCCGCCGATTGACGTTGAAGCGCAGGGTCCGCAAGGGCGGGCCATGCGCTTTTTCTCCGACAACGCCGCCGCCGTCCATCCTGCCGTGCTCGACGCAATGGCACGCGCAAACCATGTCGATACCGCCTATGACGGCGACGCGCTCAGCCGCTCACTCGACGGCGTATTTTCCGATCTGTTCGAAACGCCTGTCGCCGCGATCTGGGCGGCGAGCGGGACAGCGGCGAATGCGCTCGCGCTCGCCGCACTGTGCCCGCCCTACCGCGGCATCGTCTGTCACCGCGATTCTCATATCGAAAATGACGAAGCGGGCGCGCCGGAATTCTTCACCGGCGGGGCCAAACTGATCCTTGCCGATGGCTCGGGCGCAAAGCTGACGCCCGACACCATTTCCGCGCGGCTCGATGCCATCGCTGACGATGTCCACCGCGTCCAGCCCGCCGCAATATCGATCACAAACGCCACCGAATACGGGCGCAGCTATAGCTCTGCCGAGGTTGCCGCCATCGGCGCGCTGGCAAAGGCACGCGGCTTGCGTTTCCACATGGACGGCGCGCGCTTTGCCAATGCCGTCGTCCATACCGGCGCATCGCCCGCCGACCTGACATGGCGCGGCGGGGTCGAAGCCTTGAGCTTCGGCTTTATCAAGAACGGCGGCCTGTCGGCGGAAGTGCTGGTTTGTTTCGATACGTCATTGGCACAAGAAATCCGCATCCGCCGCAAGCGCGCCGGACACCTCGCGTCGAAGGGGCGCTATCTGGCGGCGCAAGTGCTGGCGCTGCTCGACGAAGACCGCTGGCTCGCCAATGCGCGCGCCGCAAATGCGGGGGCATCAATGCTGGCGGCAGCGGCGGGCACGCGGTTGCTGCACCCCGTCGAGGCCAATGAGGTTTTCCTCCGCGCGGCCCCCGACGAGGCGGCGCAACTGCGCGCGCAGGGCTTCGAGTTCTACGACTGGACCGAAGGCGAAGTCCGCTTCGTCGTGTCATGGGACCAGCCGCAGGCCGAGATCGACGCGCTGGCGGCGGCGCTTTCACGCCTGTGAGCAACCCCTCGATCCTCACCCCCCGCGTCTTCGTCCCCTTCATGATCGCCACCGTTATCTGGGGATCGACCTGGTATGTCATTCGCGACCAGTTGGGTGTGGTGCCGCCAACTTGGAGTGTTGCCTATCGCTTTCTGATCGGTGCCGTGGCGATGTTCGTCTGGGCGCTGGCGACGCGCGCGCCGCTCGTGATCGGGCGCGACGGCCATATCTTTGCCGCGCTGTTTGGCCTCGCGCAGTTCGTGCTCAACTTCAATTTCATCTACCGCGCGGAGGACCATATCGCTTCTGGGCTTGTCGCGGTGGTGTTTGCCTTGCTGATCGTACCGAACGCCGTTCTCGGGCGAATCTTCCTCAAAGCGCCGCTTTCAGGACGATTCATTGTCGGCTCAGGTGTTGCTTTGATCGGTGTCGCGCTGCTCATCGTGCAGGAGGTGCGCCGCGACGGGGCGAGTGCCGAAGCGACAATCCTTGGCGTTGCGCTCACCTTGCTCGGGCTGTTCTCGGCATCGGTCGCCAACATCATGCAGGGGACGGAACGAGCGCGGGTGTTGCCGATGGCGTCGGTGCTCGCCTGGGGCATGCTGTGGGGCGGACTGATGAATGTGGCGCTCGCGCTGCCGACGGTCGGCGCGCCGGTTTTCGAGCCGCGCGCCACCTATTGGCTGGGCGTTGTCTATCTGGGCGTGGCTGCCAGCGCGGTCGCCTTCACCTGCTACTTCGGCGTCATCCGCGCCATCGGCCCCGCCAAGGCTGCCTATTCAGGGGTGCTGACGCCGATATTGGCGATGCTGATTTCGACGTTGCTCGAGGATTACCGCTGGACCGCACTGGCGGCAGCGGGCGGGGTTGTCGCGATGGTGGGGCTGTTGATTGCGCTCAGTGCACGCAAGCCGGCGACAAAATCGGGATAGTCGGGTGTCCAGCCGAGCACGCGCTTCGCCTTGCCATTGGCGACGCGGCGGTTCTCGGCGTAAAACGCGCGGGCCTGCGGCGACAGCGTGTCGAGCGACACGAAGGGTGGCGGG
>JANNQT010000104.1:0-17749 GCA_031400895.1 Alphaproteobacteria bacterium
CCGTCATTCCGGGGCGCACGAAGTGCGAACCCGGAATCCAGGAGTCGCGCGCTAACGAGTTTTAGTTGGCGCTTCGCGCCAGCTGGATTCCGGGTTCCGCCTGCGGCGGCCCCGGAATCTGGCGCGTGCAATGCCGCTTGACACCTGCTTCTTGACCAGCTACCTTTTTTGACCAAGGTAGCTTTATGGCACAGGCTGATGAACAATTCGCCGCCGTCCGCAAGGGTCTGTTGGAATTGGCGCTGCTGACACTGATTGCGGCCGAGCGTGTCTACGTGGCCGACATCATGGCGCGGCTGGCCGCCACCCCGTTCGCCACCCAGGAGGGCACGCTCTATCCGCTGCTGTCGCGGCTGCGGCGCGAAGAATTGGTCGATTACGAGTGGGTGGAATCCGAGGCCGGCCCGCCGCGCAAATACTATTCGCTCACCGCCAAAGGCCAGGCGCGCCTCGCCGACCTCGCCGGCTATTGGCGCCGACTCACCGAAACACTGGAACAATTGGGGGGTTAGCCATGGAACGCGTCGTCACTGTCAATCTCAACGGCAATTCCTATCAGCTGGAGGCGCCCGCCTACGAGGCGCTGGGCGCCTATCTTTCGCGCGCGCAAGCTGCGCTCGCCGACAATCCCGACAAGGCCGAAATCGTCGCCGACCTCGAACAAGCCATCGCCGATAAATGCGCGGGTTGCCTGGGGCCGAGCAAGAGCGTGGTCAATGCCGAGGAAATGACGCGCGTGCTCGAGGAGATGGGGCCGGTGGAGGGCGCGGCCGACGCGAACGCGCCGCGCCACGAGAGCGAGGCCGCGTCCGAAGCCCCGCGCAAGCGGCTCTACCGCATCAAGGAAGGCGCGCAAATCTCCGGTGTCTGCGCCGGAATCGGCGCTTATTTCGATCTCGACCCCAATCTCGTGCGCCTCATCTTCATCGTCGCGGCGCTGTTCAGCGGCGGCGGCGCCATCATCGTCTATGTGGCGCTGATGTTCCTGCTGCCCTCGGCGCACACCAATGCGGAATGGGCCGCCGCGCATGGGATTCCGTTCAACGCTCAGGAAGTGATCGAGCGCGCCAAGCGTGAATATGGCCGCTTCGCCGACGACACGGCCAGGAATTGGCGCTCTTCCTGGCGCGCGCAGCGCCAATCCTGGCGTGAGGAGCGGCGCGCGCGCCGGCACGACTGGCGCATGGCCGAGCCGGCGACGCCGCCGGCGGGTTATCTGACCCGCGTGCTGGCGGGGTTGCTGGCGTTCGTGCTGTCGATCGTCACCGCGGCGCTGGCCATCGGCTTCGTACTGGCGCTGTTTGCGCTGCTGAACCACGGCGCGCTGTTCGACTGGATTCCGCCCGGCGATCTCCCAACCTGGCTGCTGCTCGCCATCCTCGCCATCGCCTACGCCGCGATCGCCACCCCACTCGGCTATCTGCGCCGCGCCGCCTACGCCACCGCCAGCGGCCAGCGCACGCGCGGCGGCGGCGATGGGTTCGTGACCTTCCTCGCCATTCTCGCCGGCGCGCTGCTGGCCTACCAGATGCTGCCGGACTTCCGCGACTGGGTGCAAGGCGCCCGCGATTATCTGCAGCTGCTGGACTGACCCCCGAGCTCCATGCCTTGGGCGTGGGAAGGAGTTTGCTCCGCCCACGCCCAATTTTTTACCCCCACGGCCCCTGCTTCGGCGCTGCAAGCTTGCCGCCGGCGAAGCGCACCAGCGCTTCGATGCGTTTCTCGATCGGGGGGTGGGTGGCGAAAATGCTGGCGAAATCAGAGTGCGGATTCTCGATGAACATCTCGCGCACCTCCGAGGGCGCGTTGACCGCGGCATTGCCGGAAATCTTCTGCAGCGCCGAGATCATGGCATCGGGGCGCTTGGTGAGTTCCACCGCACCCGCGTCGGCCAAATATTCGCGCCGCCGCGACAGCGAAAAGCGGATGACGATCGCCAGCGCGTAAGCCAGCGCGATTATCACCAGGGCGGCGATGATGGCGACGATCGCGCCGCCGCCATTGTCACGCCCGGAGGAGCGCCGCGTGCGCGTCCCGCCGCCCGAATGCCAGAGCCCGCGAAACGCAAGTTCGCCGACAAAGGAAAATATGCCGACAAACACCACCGCGATCACCAGCAGCCGCACGTCGCGGTTGATAATGTGGGTCAGTTCGTGCGCGAGCACGGCCTCCAATTCCTCGTCGCTGAGCGTCTGCATCAACCCGCGGGTGACGGTGATGGAATATTGCCCCTGGTGCAGCCCGGTGGCGAAGGCGTTCAGCCCCTCGCTCTCGATCACGCGCAGCGCCGGCACGGTCAGTCCGCGCGAAATGCAGAGATTCTCCAGCAGATTATAGAGCCTAGGCTCGGCCGTGCGCTCGACCGCCCGCGCGCCGGTGGCGGCGTCGATCATCGACTGGTAGAAGGCGTAGGCGATGCCGAACCAGAAAATCGCCCCGGCGATCGCGAACGGCCAGGCGCGAGAAAGTGCGTCCGCGGCCCACAAGAACGGCCCGGCGATCTCATCTTGTCCCAGACTCGCGCCCGACAGGCCCGCAAACAACAGGAACAAGCCGTAGCTCACCAGCAGCAACAGCACCGGAAACCCCGCCATCAGCAGCAAGGACTTGCTGTTGTTGCTCCAGATGTGACTCTGCAGGCCGATTGCGGCCACTTGCGCGGGCCCCGGCCTAGTTGAACTTCACTTGCGGGGGCGCGGCGTCCATGCTGGCGCGCTCGCCTTCGCCGACGTCGAAGAAGTCACGCGGACCGAAGCCGAACGGGCCGGCCACCAGCACCGCCGGGAATTGCTCGCGGCTGGTGTTGTATTCGCCGACCGCGTTGTTGAAGAAGCGGCGCGCGGCGGCGAGCTTGTTCTCGATGTCGGAAAGTTCGGCCTGCAATTGCTGGAAATTGCTGTTTGCCTTGAGATCGGGATAAGCCTCGGCCAGCGCAATCAGGCGCCCCAGCGCCGCGCCCAGCATGCCTTCGGCCGCGCCCATCGCCTTGGGGTCGCCGGTCTTCTCGGCGCTGATGGCGCTGTTGCGCGCCTTGATCACCGCTTCCAGCGTGCCCGCCTCGTGCGCGGCGTAGCCTTTCACGGTCTCGACCAGGTTGGGGATGAGGTCGTGGCGCTGCTTCAGCTGCACGTCGATATCGGCGAAGGCCTGGCCGCAATTCTGCTTGAGCGCCACCAGGCGGTTGTAAATGCCGATCAGCAGCGCCGCGACCACGACCGCGACGATCAGAAGGACGATGCCAAGCGTTTCCATGAACTTCCTCTATGTGATTCGCGCCCCTGTTAGCGCAAACGCCGCGCCGACGCCATACGTACAGGTCGGTGGCACACACCCAAGGCTGCGCCGGGGCCGTGCTGGCGTGATTTTGCGTGTGGGTGTGTGTCACCTCGGCCGCGGCGCTATCCGCGTCGCTTGCGCCGAAACAAGCTGGCGAGGCTGATCTGGTTGACCACCCCAGCGCGGAACACGCGGGCCGCGAGCAGCAGCAGCACAGCAACGCTCGCCAGCATCAGCGCACCCTGGCCGGCGATCTCGCCCCAGCTCAGCCCGGCAGGCGCGCGCATCAGCATCAGGAACGGGGTGAACAGCGGAAACCAGCTCGCCGCGGCGATGATCGGGGAATTGGGATTGTCGATGGCCGGGCCGATCAGCAGCATCGGCAACATCAAAAGAATGGTCACCGGCCCGAGCAGGGTCTGGGCTTCCTGGATCGAATCGCACAGCGACCCCAGCGCCAGAAAAATCGCCCCGAACATCAGATAACCGGTGATAAACCCGACCGCGAACGCCAGCATCAGGCGCGGATCGGCAAAAGCGGCGGCGATCTGGCCGATCAGCGAGGCGCCAAGTGAATCCGAGGCGAGGCTGGCGAGGCCGGCGCCGATCGCGCCCCAGAATAAAAACAAAGTGGCGCTCACCGCGGCCACGCCCATGAGCTTGCCCATCAGCATTTCCAGTGGCGTGACGCTGGTCAGCAGCGTATCCAGGATCTTGTTGGACTTCTCCTCGATGACGCCCGAGAGCAGCATGTTCGCCACTGAGAACACCACCGTCCACAACACCAACGCCAGGCCGATGGCGGCGTAGAACGGCGCGCGCTGGCGCATCGTCACCTCCCCGCCCGCTCCGGCGCTGTGGCGGGGATCGTATTGGGCCACATTGGGCTGAAACTGCTCCAGCCGGTCAGCCTCGGCGGCCGCGATTCCTTGCGCCGCCAACGCTTCGCGCTGCATTGCCAGGCGCAGGGCGCGGCGGGCGATCTCGGTGGGCTCGTCATGCTGGAGATTGACGCTCCAATACTCAATCAGCGGAATGCCCGAGGCGTCGCGCCGGATATTGAGCGCGCCGAACAGGGCCTGGCCGCCGGCGAGCGCACGCGCGCCACTGAGATAGGGCTTGACGCCCTCGATCGCCGGCGCCGGCGCGGGCACGACGAAATAGCGCGGCGATGGCGATGGAAACGCCGCACGCGCCTGCCTAGGCGACAGCGCCCGCGCCGCCGCGATCGCGGCTTGCGCATCGGGCGCGGCGTCGAACGCGGTGAGCACGGCGCTCGCCGACTCGGGCGCGGCGGCGTCGAGATAGAGCTTGATCTCGGCGCGCGCGGCCGCGCGGGCGTCGGCTTCGAACGCGGCGGCGACCAGCGCCGCGTCCTCTGCCCGCTCGGCGACGATGGCGAGCGCGCGCGGCGGCTCCGCCCGCACCAGCAGCACCGGCGCGAACAGCATGGCCGCGAACAGCAGCGGCGCGGTGATGAGCGACAGCCAAAAGCCCCAGGCGGTGACGTAAGCCAGATATTCGCGCCGGGCGACGAGGATGACCGGCGGCGTCATGGGCGCGCTTTCTTGGACCGCCCGCTCATCCCTTGTCCCCCACCAGCGCCACGAACGCCTCGTGCAGGCTGGCGCGCGTGGGCTCGAACAGCGACAGCGGCGCGCCCGATTCCACGCACGCCTGCAACAGCTGGCGCGAGTCGCGGCCGTTCTCGAGCTTGGCGCGCCAGCGTTTATTGCCGTGCTCGGCGCCGGCGGCTTCGATGGCGAACCCGCGCGGCGCCAGCGCCGCGGCCAGATCGAAGTCGCCCTCGGTCTCCAGCACCGCCGCGCTCGGCGCCAACGCCAGCGCCTCGGGCACACTGCCCTCGAACGCCTTGCGCCCCTGTGCGATGAGCAGGATGCGGTCGCACAGGCGCTCGGCGTGCTCCATGACGTGGGTGGAAAACAGCACCGAACGCCCGGCCCGCGCTTGCGCGCGAATTGTCTCCTCCAACGTCTGCTGGTTCACCGGATCGAGGCCGGAGAACGGCTCGTCGAAAACGATCAGCTCCGGCTCGTGCGCGATGGCGGCGAGCACTTGCACCTTCTGCGCCATGCCCTTCGACAGCGTCTTGATCTTTTTAGCCCGCACCGGCCCGAGCCCGTGCGAAGTCAACAACTCGTCGGCGCGCTTGAACGCGCTCGCCGCGGCCATGCCCTTGAGCCGGGCCAGATAAGCGATCGCCGCGCGCGCGCTCATGTTGCGGTAGAGCCCGCGCTCCTCGGGCAGATAGCCGACCCGCTTCAACACTGCGCGCGTGATCGGCCCGCCGAGCAGGGCAACGCGCCCCGCGCTCGGCGCCAACACCCCCACCAGCATGCGCAGCGTGGTGGACTTGCCCGCGCCATTGGGGCCAAGCAATCCGTAGATCGCGCCCTTAGGGACAGCAAAGCTCAGGTCGCGCACGGCGGCGCGCGCGCCGTAGCTTTTGGACAGCCCTTCTGCTTGCAGCGCGATCATGCGCGTCCTAAGTGGCCGAGCGGGGCGACAAGATCAAGGCCAGCTGTCGCAAACCCCTTGCGCCAGCGTTGGACCTGGTTAGTGCTCGCGGTCGAATTGCGGAGGAGAAAACATGCGTGCCTTGATCATCGCGGCGGCCTTGTTAGCCGCCGGCGCAGCCAGCGCCGAGCCGGTCACTTACATCATCGACCCCGCCCATACGCAGGTGGCGTTCTCAATCGACCGCTTCGGATTTAACCACGTGCTCGGGCGCTTCGACGCGGTGAGCGGTGAGATCGTGCTCGACCAGGCCAACCCCACCAATTCTTCGGTGCGTGCCTCGATCCAGATCGCCAGCATATCATCGGGCAACGCAACGCGCGACGAGCACCTGCGCGCCGAGCGCTGGCTCAATGCCGCGCAATTCCCGGCTATGGAATTCCGCTCCACCTCGGTTCGCGTGACAGGGGAACACAACGCCGAGGTCACGGGCAACCTCACCTTGCTGGGGCAAACTCATCCGGTGACGCTCAATGTTACGCTCAACCGCATCGGCGAGAGTCCCTCCAATCGTCGCGCCAGCGCCGGCCTCTCCGCCACCGGCACGCTGTCGCGCGCCGCTTTCGGCTCGACCACGGCGCAGAACCTGATCGGCGACGCGGTCGCCATCAGCATCGAAGTTCTGGGTCAAGTCCCGGAGGCGCCGGCAAACTGATGGCCTGTTGGCTGATCAAGAGCGAACCAGGGACCTGGTCGTGGGACCAGCACGTCAAGAAAGCCGTCGACGCCTGGACCGGCGTGCGTAACCATCAGGCCAAGGCGCATCTGAAAGCCATGAAGAAGGGCGAGCACGCCTTCTTCTACCATTCCGGCGAAGGCAAAGAGATCGTCGGCGTAAGCGAAGTTGTGCGCGAGGCTTATCCCGACCCCACCGACAAGACCGGCGCGTTCGTGTGCGTGGATTTCAAGGCGGTCGAGCCTATGAAGACGCCGGTGACGCTCCGCGCGATCAAGGCCGAAAACAAACTCGCCGCCATGGTGTTGGTGAAAAACTCGCGCCTCTCGGTGCAGCCGGTGAGCGCGGAGGAATGGAAATCAGTGCGGAAAATGGCGGGGATGGGGTAAGCGCGCGCGAGACTCACCCCGCTTCCTCCGCATCGTGCTCGGCGACGAAATGGCCCGGGGCGGCTTCGATCCAGTGGGGGCGGTATTGCACCGCGTCGGGGTCTTCGAGGCGCTTGGACTGGAGGAAGCGCAGCGGCGCGCCGGTGTCGAGCGGGCTCGGCCATTCAGTCTCCACGCGCACTTGGCGCCGCACTGCTTGCGGGTCGGGGGCCAAAGTCGCCGCGACCAGCGCGCGTGTGTAGGGATGGCGCGGCGCGGCGAGCACCGCCTCGGCCGGCCCGCACTCCACCGCCTGGCCGAAATAGAGCACCAGCAAACGATGGGCGATCGCGCGCGCGGCGCCGAGATCGCGGCTCATGTACAGGAAGCTGACGCCATCGTCGCGCTGCAGATCGGCCAGCAGCGCCAGCAGCCGCGCCTGTTCGGTGAGGTCGAGCGCCGCCGCAGCATCGTCGCAAACCACCAGCTTCGGCTTGCCGATCATGGCCCGCGCCAGCGCCGCGCGCTGCAGGTCAGCGGCGGACGCCTCATGCGGGCGGCGTTCGCCCAATTCCGGATCGAGTCCAACGCGGAGCATGATTTGCTTCACCTGCTCTTGGCGTTCGCAATTGCTGAACTCGGCCGCGAACGCCCCCAGCGGCTCACCGATCGAGGCGGCGAGCGTCAGCCTAGGATCGAGGCTCGCGCTCGGGTCGGCGAACAGCACCTGCAGGTCGCGGCGCGCGCGCGCGATCAGCGCGCGGTCGCTGGGCACCAGCGCGCATCCCTGCAAATGCACGGCGCCGGCCGTCCGCGGCTGCAATTGCAGCACCGCACGCGCCAAAGTGGACTTGCCGCAACCGGCCTCGCCCACCACGGCTAATGTTTCGCCCGCGCGCAGAGCGAAATTGACCCCGTCCACCGCCCGCAGCGTCTTGCGCTTGACCTGGAAGTGCACACGCAAATCCTCGACCTCCAACAGCGCCGGCCCCTCGGCCGGAACGGGCAAGGCGAACCCGCGTGCGCCCGCGATGCGGGGCGCGGCCTGCAACAGCGCCAGCGCGTATTCGGACTTGGGGCTTGCGAAAACTTCGCCGACCGCGCCGCTCTCCACCACTTCGCCGCGGCGCAGGATGGCGACGCGCTGGGACATGCGTGCAATCGCGCCAAGGTCGCGGCTGAGGAAAGCGACGGCCGCATGCGCTTGCTTGGCCAGTTGCTCGATCAGGTCGAGCAATTCGGCTTGCGCGAACGGCCCGAGCGCGTTGGTGGCTTCATCGGCGATCAGCAGCGCCGGCTCGCCCATCATCGCCAACGCTAGCATCACCCGCTGGCGCAGCAGCGGGGAAAGCTGATGCGGGTATTGCGCCAGCCGCGCCTCGGCGTCGGCGATGCGCACGCGCTCAAGCCATTCGGTCGCGCGCTTGAGCGCGTCCTCGTCGCTGATCTGGAAATGATGGGTCAGCGTCTCCACCATCTGGGCGGCGATTGTCAGGTGCGGACTGAGCGCGTTGGCGGGATCGCCGAACAGGAACGCGGCGTAGCGGCCGCGGATATTGTCGAGTTCCGGGCGTGAAAGGCCCAACATCTCCTGGCCGCTGAACTTCACCGAGCCGGTGACCAAAGCGCCCTCGGGCGCCAGGCCAAAGGCGGCGCGGAAGACGAGGCTTTTGCCGGCGCCCGATTCCCCGACGATCCCCAGGCATTCGTCTCTGCCTATGGCGAGGGAAACGCCCTTGACCGCCGCAAACTCGCCCAGGGGCGTCTCGAAGCGAACGGACAAGTCGGAGATTTCGAGCACCGCGGCGACCATGGCGGCGGAACCTAGCCGGGACCGGGCCCAAGTCCACCCACCAGCTCCAGCCGACAGTTCGACAAGCCCGCGCCGCTTGGCTATCGACCCCCAGAGGAGACCCCCGATGGCGAACATGAATTACCTGACCCAATGCACGTTCGATTTCGGCGCCTTGGCGCAATTGCCGAAAGTGCTGAAGGGCCTGGGGGTGGCGCGGCCATTCGTGGTCACCGATCCCGGGCTCAAGGCCAACGGCATCCTGGACCGCCTGCTCGCCGCGCTCGGCCAGGCGCCCGCGGGCGTGTTCGCCGACACCCCCGCCAATCCCACCGAAACCGCCGCTACCAAAGCCGCCGCCGCCTACCGCGAGGCGGGAGCGGACGGCATCGTCGCGCTCGGCGGGGGCTCGTCCATGGATTTGGCTAAGGCGATGGCGCTGATGGTCAGCCACGAGGGGCCGTTCGAGCGGCTGGGCGCGAGCCAGCGCGGCATGCGCTTCATCGGCGCCATCCCCCCGCTGGTGGCGGTCCCGACCACGTCGGGCACCGGCAGCGAGGTTTCTCCGGGCGCGGTGGTTATCCTGGAAAACGGCCGCAAGGAGACCTTCGTCTCGCCGCGCCTGGTGCCGCTGGCGGCGATCTGCGATCCGGAACTGACGCTGGGCTTGCCGCCGGGGCTCACCGCGGCGACCGGCATGGACGCGATGACCCATTGCATCGAGGCGGTGCTCTCCCCGGTGGTGCATCCCCCCGCCGAAGCCATCGGCATCGACGGGGCCGAGCGGGCCATGCTCTGGCTCGAACGCGCGGTCATAGACGGCAGCGACCGCGAGGCGCGCTGGCACATGATGATGGCCTCGTTCGAAGGCGCGCTCGCCTTCGCGAAGGGCCTGGGCGCGGTGCACGGTCTCAGCCACGCGCTCGGGCGCATCCACGAACTGAAGCTGCATCACGGCACGCTCAACGCGGTGATCCTGCCGCACGCGCTGGCGATGATCGGCGACGCGGCGGCGGAAAAATTCGCCCGCCTGCGCCGGGCGCTAGGTCTCGCCGCCAACGCCGACCTGCCGGGGGCCATCGCAGATTTGAACGCGCGCTTGGCGCTGCCCGCCTCGCTCGCGGCGATGGGCGTCACCGAAGCGCACTGGCCGCCCGCGCGCGACTACGCCGTCAGCGACTTCGCCACCCTCACTAACGCCGTGCCGTTCGACGGCGGGAAATACGACGAACTATTCCAGCGCGCGCTGTGATGGCGGGGTCGATTTCGATGCGGGGGTGGGCCGCGTTCAAGGAGGCACCTTACGCTGTTTCCGCGCGGAAGTCAGCTCTGTAACAGAATCTAGCGTTTTTTGCGCCTCGCCCGCGCCGCTGCAAGCAGTGGCGCGGCGAGTTTTTCGTAGAGGCCGAACAGGTGCTCGACGCGGGCGCGGTCGGAGGAGAAGGCTTCGCGGCGGTAGAGTTTGTCGACGGCGGTATCGAGTTCGCGGTGGGCGCGGCGCAGATCGGCGGGCATGAGATCGGCATCGTAGAGATCGGCGAGCGTCGCGCCCGCATGCGCCGCGCGCGCATCGAGCACAGCTTGGGCGAGGGCGCGGATTCTCTCGCGCGCTTTCTCATCCGCCTCGGGCCAGGGGAAGGTGTTGTAGACGATGCCGATGGAATAGCGGTAATCGCTCTTCAGCCGCCCGCCGATGTGGCGCAGCCAGGCCATGTGCATGCGCGAGGTGAGTATGGCGAAGTGGTAGAGGTCGGCGTCTTGACCGACGAATACCAAATCGCTCGGAACGACGGGCGGTCCACTGAAGGCAATCGGTGCGTAGTCACGATTTTCGGAGCTAACTTTCGGAACAATGATAAAAGTTCGTTCAGGCAAAACGTTGACGTGATACAGAACTGGCGTGTCCGCAAGGTAAGCGTCAGCAATCGGACGCGCGTTTTCGTTCGGCCGGTTGCGCGATGGGATTTTTCCCAGACGAAAGTCGCGCACTTGCCGAACCTTGTCGGCAAGCGCCGGCATATTGGCGATCTGCTCAGGCTCGGCCTTGTGCAGCGCCACGATCCAGCGATCACCACCGTTGATGTGCTCTTCGGCGCCAACATAGGGCCGAATGAAGCTCGCCGTCTTGGGATCGGCGGCGACAATCGCGTCGCGTTCCTCGCTGCTAAGCACGAAATAGCCGCCATCAATCGGCTTCGAGCCAATGATGATTTCCGGCGCATCGCACAGCGGCTTGGCGCTGGAGTCGACGACAACATGCCGATCCGCCAGTCCGCTCGCATCGAACAGATACGGCGACAGCGCCGCGTGGCGGCTTTCGACGGGGTCGGCCTTGATGTCGTCATAGGAAAAGAGCCGCTTTTCCTTCGGCTCATCCTCGGCGCGGGTGAGGCCGAGCACCACGACATGCACGTGCGCCTTGCCGCGCGCTTCGCTCTCCCAGGCGAAGGTGCGGTGGGCGAAGGCGATTTCCAAACCGCAGCGACCGAATAGGAGCGGCCAAAGCTGCGCCACTTGCTCGCCCTGGGTGATCGAATTGGTGGCGACGAAGGCGATGCGCACACCCATCCCCGGATTCGCCGCAGGCGAAGTCCGGGGCCCAAGATCGCCGGCGTTCGCGTTTATGGGTCCCGGACTGGCGGCTGGCGCCGCCATCCGGGAATGGGTGGTGGTTGAGATGTATTCGCCCGCCTTGATGAACCAGGCCGCAACATAATCGAGCGTGCCGCCCGAGCCGCCGAGATCGGCGATGGCCCGAACCTGCGCACGCTGCTTCTCGCTTTGCATCTTGGCGCCAACAAATGGCGGATTGCCCATGATGTAGGAACACTTCGCCGCCGGCAGCACGCTTGCCCAATCCAGCTCTAGCGCGTCGCCATGGACGATGTGCGGCGATTGTTTGAGCGGGATGCGGGCGTAATTCTGGCCAAATTCCAAGGAGAGCCGCACATTGGCGATGTGATCCATCATCCACAGCGCCACCTCGGCGATGCGGGCGGGAAACTCGCCGAGTTCGATGCCGTAGAATTGTTCGACATTGAGCTTTGACAGCGCGCCGACATCGAGCACCAATTGCTTGTTGGTGTGGAGCTCTTTCAGAATCTCCAACTCGATCTCGCGCAGCTCGCGATAGGCGATAACGAGGAAATTGCCGCAGCCGCAGGCCGGATCGAAAAAGGTGAGCCCGGCGAGCTTGTCCTGGAACGCCTTCAGCCGCGCTTCGCGATCCCGCTTCAAACCCTTGATGTGCGCAAGGTCGGCGCGCAGTTCATCGAGGAACAAAGGCTCGATCACTTTGAGGATGCATCTCTCGTTGGTATAATGCGCGCCTTCCTTGCGCCGCTCCGCTTTGTTCATCACGAACTGGAACAACGAGCCGAAAATGGCCGGCGAGATCGCGTCCCACTTGAAACCGCACGCTTCCAGCAGCAGCGCGCGCATCTTGGAGTCAAAATGCGCGATCGGTAGCCGCTCCGCGAACAAATCGCCGTTGACATAGGGAAATCTCGCGAGGTCTTCGTCGAGCTTCTTCTGCCGCTTGTCTTCCGGCGTGTTCAGCACCTCGAACAAATTCTGTAACCATGCGCCAGTGTCGGCGCCATCCTCGCTGGTGCGGCTCTGGATCAAGTCTTCCATGATCCCGCGCGGCTCGAAGATGAAGGTGTCGTCCGCGAACAAGCAGAAGAGGAGCCGCACCAACAGCCGCTCGAGATCGTGGCCTCGGTATCCGCTGGATTCGAGCGCGTCGTGCAATTTGCCCATCAGCTCGGCGGCGAGGATGTTGACCGGGTCCTGCTCGCGGAAGGTGCGTTTCTCGACGCCGAGGATGAAGCCGAATTTCTCGACGTGCGCCGGCAGATCGGAAAGCGCAAAGCGCGCCTCCTCGCGGGTTTCCAGATCGATCAGCTCGAAAGTTTGGAAATCACAGAGCAGCACATAGCGCGGAAGCTCATGTTCCTTGAGGCCGGGGAAATAATCGAGCGCCTGGGTGCGGGCGCGGGCAAGGCTAAGCCCCGCGCTCTTCTGCTCGACCAGCAACACGCCTTTCCAGAACAGGTCGATATAACCGCGCTTGTCGCCGAGCAGCTTCACCGGCTGTTCAAAGCTGAAGACCCGCCGATTGCTAACGCCAAAGACCTCGAAAAACCGCGTGTAGAAGCGTTGCGTTTCGCCGCGCTCATAAGAGGCGTCGGCCCAGTCCCTGGCGAAGTCCGCCGCCCGTGCCCGTATTTCATTCCAGCTCAGCCGCACTGGGTGCCCCCCGCCCTATCCCGAGCCAGATCCCGGCTCTCCGCTTCGCTTCGGCCGGGATGGCTTAGCCGCAAGCGTCAAGCCACCTTCACCCGCGTCGCCGCCTCCGGCAAATCGGCGCCGAACGCGCGTTGGAAGAATTCGGCCACGGTGGGGCGCTCGAGTTCGTCGCATTTGTTCAGGAAGGTCATGCGGAAAGCGAGGCCCACGTCGCCGAAGATTTCCGCGTTTTGCGCCCAGGTGATCACCGTGCGCGGGCTCATCACGGTGGAGATGTCGCCGTTCATGAAGGCGTTGCGGCTCATGTCGGCGACACGGACCATGGCCATGATGGTGCGCCGGCCTTCGGGCGTGTTGTACGTCGGCGCTTTCGCCACGACGATTTCGGCTTCGACGTCGTGCTCGAGATAATTGAGTGTCGTCACGATTGACCAGCGATCCATCTGGCCTTGGTTGATCTGCTGGGTGCCGTGATAAAGCCCGGTGGTGTCGCCCAGGCCAATGGTGTTGGTGGTCGAGAACAATCTGAAGAACGGGTTGGCGGAAATCACCCGGTTCTGATCCAGCAAAGTCAACTTGCCGCTCGCTTCCAGCACGCGCTGGATCACGAACATCACGTCAGGGCGGCCCGCGTCATACTCGTCGAAGCAGATCGCCACCGGTCGCTGCAGCGCCCAGGGCAGCATGCCTTCGCGGAACTCAGTGACCTGCTTGCCCTCCTTCAGCACGATCGCGTCCTTGCCGACCAGATCGATGCGCGAGACATGGCTGTCGAGATTGATCCGCACCAGCGGCCAATTCAGCCGCGCCGCCACCTGCTCGACGTGGGTGGATTTTCCGGTGCCGTGATAGCCCTGGATCATCACCCGCCGGTTGTGGGCAAAGCCGGCCAGGATGGCGAGCGTGGTTTGCGGATCGAACCGGTAGGCCTCGTCCAACTCGGGGACATATTCGGTCTTCTTGGCGAAAGCGGGGATTTTCATATCGCTCTCGACCCCGAACTCGCGGGCGGAGATTTGTTTGTCGGGCTTCACGGTGAGCAGATCGTCGGCGGCGGTCATCGGATTCTCTGTTGTTGGCGAAGCAGCATAACGCGCTGGGGCGGTGCGAGAAAAGCCGTGATCCCGGCGGGCGGGGGCTAGCCTTGCTGTTCTTGGTATGTTCGTCAGTCGCCCGCTAGCGGCGCTACAGCCCCTGCCGGTGGGGGCGGAGGCGGACGCGCGACCTCTCGCCAAGGCGGACGCCCCTCACGCTCGTGTGGCGCATCGCGCACTTGCTCGGCGGGAAGTCCGCACTGCCGCTCATGCAATCGGACCTACAACCCCTTCACAATCTCATCGGTCATCTTCTTCGCATCGCCAAACAGCATCATCGTATTATCGCGGAAGAACAGCTCGTTCTCCACACCCGCATAGCCGCTCCCCATGCCGCGTTTGATGAAAAGGACGGTTTTTGCGCGCTCCACGTCCAAAATCGGCATGCCGTAGATGGGGCTTTTCGGATCGGTTTTCGCCGACGGATTAGTCACATCGTTGGCGCCGATCACGTAGGCGACATCGCATTGTGAGAATTCGTTGTTGATGTCTTCGAGTTCGAACACTTCGTCGTAAGGCACGTTGGCCTCGGCGAGCAGCACATTCATGTGCCCGGGCATGCGGCCCGCGACCGGGTGGATGGCGTATTTCACATCGACGCCTTCCTTCTTCAGCATGTCGGCCAGTTCGCGCACGCTGTGCTGGGCTTGCGCCACCGCCATGCCGTAGCCGGGCACGATGATCACTTTACTGGCGTTCTTCATGATGAAAGCCGCGTCGTCGGCGCTGCCCTGCTTCACTGGCCGCGTCTCCTTGCCGGCCGCGACCGCGGCGCCATCGCCAGTGCCGAAGCCGCCGAGGATCACCGAGATGAAGCTGCGATTCATGCCCTTGCACATGATGTACGACAAGATCGCGCCCGACGATCCCACCAGCGCCCCGGTGATGATCAGCGCCACGTTCTCAAGCGTGAAGCCAAGCGCGGCGGCGGCCCAGCCCGAATAGGAATTGAGCATTGAGACGACAACGGGCATGTCGGCGCCGCCGATCGGGATGATCAGCAGCACGCCGATCAGCAGCGACAGGCCCGCAAGCGCCCAGAAATGCCAAGCGACCGCGCCGCCGGCCTGCACCATCAGCACGATCATCACCACGATGGCGAGCGCAAGCGCGATGTTGATGGCATGTCGCGCCGGCAGCATGGTCGGCGCGCCGCTCATATTGCCGTTAAGCTTGGCGAAGGCGATCACCGAGCCGGTAAAAGTCACCGCGCCGATCGCCGTTCCGAGCGAAAGCTCGATCAGCGATTGCATCTTGATGCCGCCGCCCTCGGCCATCGGCACGGCGATGTGGAAGCTCTCCGGAGCGTAGAACGCCGCCGCCGCCACCGCCACTGCGGCGAGACCGACCAGCGAGTGAAACGCCGCCACCAGCTGCGGCATCGCCGTCATCTTGATCTTGCGCGCGGTATAAGCGCCGACGCCACCGCCGACGGCCACGCCGCCCGCAATCAGCATCAGCGTCACCTGATCGATGTCGCTCCATTTCAGCGCCAAGGTCACCGCCACGGCGATGCCCATGCCAATCATGCCGTAAGTGTTGCCCTGGCGGCTGGTCGCCGGGCTCGAAAGCCCGCGCAGCGCCAGGATGAACAACACCCCGGAGACGAGGTAGAGCAAAGTCGCAAGTTCGGAATTCATGGTCAGCCCTTGGCCTCGTCGGTCAGAATGCGTTCTATTTCGGCGATGAGCGGCGGAAAGTCGTTGCGAACTGTATCGACGACGTACTCGATTTTGACTCGGTCATAGCCGTGGATCAGGAGATTTCGCATGCTGATCGCTGGCCGCCAGGGGATGCTCGTCAAGCTCGTTCGTTGGGCGGGATCGACTTTAGACGCCGCCTCGCCGACAATCTCAACCGCACGGTTGAGGGCGTACAGCTTCGTAACGTCGGCACGCACCGCCTCAACATCGGCGCCACCCAGAAAACTCAACGCGAGTTGCGCATTGTCGCGCATGTCTAGGAGTAGGAGCTTGGTTCGCCGGTCAATCACGCGAGAACCAAGTCTTCTTCAAACCATTCGCGCGCTTCGGGCCGAGCCATTTCAGGGTCAACAAGATCGACCCTGCGGCCGAGGGCGTCTTCCAGTTCGCCTTGTGCCGCCGCGAGCGTGAATAGCGTTGGCCGGCCTGTGCCCGCGTAAGTGATGTCCACATCGCTGTCAGGGCGCTCCTCGCCCCGCGCCACCGAGCCGACCACGCCAAGCAAGCGAATGCCATAGCGCGCCTCGATCTCGTCGCGGCGGGCGCGGATGGTTTCCAGCACGGTGTCGAGCAGGCTCGTCATCGGAGTAAAATCGGCCCTTGCCGCGCCGCCGTCAAGTTCAGCCTCTCGCGGTCGGAATTCATCTCAACCCTAAGCCCCGGTGTTCAAAATGCGCTCGAGCTCGGCGATCAACCGAGGCACGTGATCACGCGCCGCCTCCACCAGCGCTTCGGTCCGAATGCGGCCGTAGCCGTGGATTAACAGGTTTCTGAAATCGATAATTCGCCGCCAAGGGATGTTAGCAATATGCTCACGTTCTTCCGCGGGGATCTTTGAAGCGGCTTCTCCCACTACTTCGAGAGCACGAATAAGTGCGAACAAGCGCATTTCATCGGCGTCAATAGAGGCGGCGTCCAGCCCACCGTAAAACCGCTCAGCCCGGCGGGCGAAGGCGAGCATGTCCTCCATCAACAAACGGGCGACCTCGGATGTCACGCAACCACCAAATCGCGTTCGATATAGGCCCTGGCGGCGGGCCGCATCGTCTCGCGATCAACCAAGTCGATTCGACGCCCGAGCGCCGTCTCCAACTCGAACATCACGTCCGACAGACTGAACAATGAAGGCTTGCCGGTGATGTCTATCATGACGTCCACGTCGCTCCCAGGCCGCTCCTCGCCCCGCGCCACCGAGCCGACGACCCCAATAAGACGTATGCCATAGCGCGCCTCGATCTCGTCGCGGCGGGCGCGGATGGTTTCCAGCACGGTGTCGAGCAGGCTCGTCATGAGGTTAGAATCCGCTCTTCCCTTTCCGCCGTCAAGTTCACCGCCGCCGCCGCCAACGCGACCAACCAGAAAGCATGGTCACCGCGGGCGCGGCGAAGAACACCAAAGCGGCCAGCCAATCGGGCCAGCCCTCAAGGGTCGCGCCCAGGAACGCCAGCACATTGCCGAGGACCGGCACGAACGCCAGAAAGAATCCGATCAATGTCGACGGCAATGGGTCCCAACCCAAAGCCGCCTGCACCTCGACGCTCACATAATTGATCTGCAGCACGCACAGCGCCACCCAGGCGAACGCGATCAGGCAGCCCAAGCCCAAGACCCGCCGCGCGCTGATCTGGAAGCGGGCCATTTCCTCGCGCGCGCGGGTGCGGTCGAAAGTATGCGCGGACACGCTGGGTTCTTCGCGCAAGCGCGCAAGCGCGCGCTGCGCTGCTTGGCGTAACGCGTCGTCATTGGCCGCGCCCTCCTCTCCCGCGGAATTGACCTCGGCCTCGAATTGCTCGACCGCGACTTGCAGATCGGCAATCGCGCGCGGCAACGCGGCGCCCACCGTCCAGCCCTCGATGAAGCGGCGCATGAAGGCTTCGGCGGAGAGGCGCCCGTCGAGATATGCTTCGATCAGCGCGCGCCATTCGGCGGGGGTCATGGCGGAGTGTTTCTCCCCTCCCCCTTGCGGGGAGGGGCCGGGGGTGAGGGGCGTGCAGAAGGAACCGCTACGGCGCCGCTTGCTGTACCTTCTGCACGCCCCCCCGCCGGCCGCT
>JANNQT010000105.1:0-1844 GCA_031400895.1 Alphaproteobacteria bacterium
GGCAGTTTCGAGTAATCGATCAGTTCGCGCACTGTTTTCGCCGGTACGCTGGCGCCGGCGGCGAGGATGTGTGGAATCTCCACCAGATTGGTGACGCCCGCCAGGTCCCTCGACGGTTTGACCTTCAGCACCTCGGCGAAAGTGGTCTCGTTGATGGCGTTGGTCGAGACGTTGCCGACGAATACCGTGTAGCCATCGGGGATTGCGCGTGCCGCCATTTCCAGCGCGATGTTGCCGGATGCGCCGGCGCGGTTGTCGACGATGATCGGCTGGCCCCAGGCGTCGTTCAACTGGTTGGCCACCTGGCGCGCGACGATATCGGTGGCACCGCCGGGGGCGTAGGGGATGATCATGCGCACCGGTTTTTTCGGGAACGCTGCGTTCTGTGCGACAGCGAGGCCGGGGATCGCACCCAAGGCCAGGACCAGCATCAGCGTTTTCATCATGCCCCTCCTTGATACGTCAATGAGACATCAATAAGTTATTGTTTTTATTAAATTTTTTCTTGCCCGGGCGCAATCGGCAATTGTACCGGCTTTTTCAGCCGTGCCGACAGGTCGATGGCCTTGGTCAGCATCAGCCGATTATGACCTTCCGCCGCAGTTGCGTGTTGCGTGGGCACACCCAGCGATACCCGATTCAACCAAGAATTGGTTTCCTCGCGCATCGGTCCGCGCAGCTCGCCCAATGCCATGTCGCCCACCGGATAGCTGGTGAGGAAATCGACGTGGCGGCGTTTGTCCGGTGCGTAGCCTTCGCTCTGGATCACGTTGGTGGCGAGGATGATATCGCGATGCGTGTCATCGATGGTCAGCACGCCTTCGGTGCCCACTGCGCCGACTTCCAGGCTGTACACCGCGCCGGGCCAGACTTCAGGCAACGCCCAGGAGATGACGCCGTGGTAAATCGCGCCGTCATCGAAGCAGATGGTGTAACCGGTGCCGTCCACGCCTTGCCAGGTCGGGCCGAGCGCCTTGTTCACCGAGCGTGCATAAACCTCGACCGGTTTCTTGGTTTCCATCAGCCACATCACGATGTCCAGCGCGTGCGTGCCCGAGATTACCATCGGCGAGATGGTCGAGGGATCGTCGGTGCGCTTGTAATTGTCGATCGCGACCAGCCGGTTCATGAATGCGCGCGAGGTCACCAGCGTGACGTCGCCGAGTGCGCCGGTGCGGACCTTCTCCTTGGCGCTGAGCCATTTGCGGCGAAAGCGCTGGGTATAGCCGACGACGGCGTCGAGCTTGGCGTCGGTAATCGCCTTGAGCACGCGCGCCGACTGCGCCAAGTCGGTCGCCAGCGGCTTTTCGATCAGCATGGGGATGCCGCGCTCGACCGCCGCCATGATCGGGTCGACGTGCAGGTGCTCGTCGGTGGCGATGATCGCGCAGGTGACCTCGGGACGCTTGAGCAGCTCGACGTGGCTCTGCGTCACGAAATCGGCGCCGATCCTGGGCGCGACCTCGCCGGCGCGGTTCGGGTTCTTCTCGGCGACGCCAATCCACTTCACCGCCGGATGGCGGTTGGCGACTTCGCCGCGGAACAGCCCGACGCGGCCGCCGCCGATGATCGCGAGGCCGATGTCCTTGGCCGGGGTCCTCATACGAGCACCATTGCGCCAGCGCCGCAGCATTGCCGCGAGTGCGATGGTGGTCGTTGTGCCCTCTCCCCTTGCGGGAGAGGGCTGCTCGCTGTTTCAGCGCAAAGAATTGGGTGAGGGGTATGCTTCGCCAGAAGAGTTCTCCGAAACATACCCCTCACCCAATTCTTTGCGCTGAAACAGCGAGCAGCCCTCACCCGCAAGGGGAGAGGGCACAACGACCACCATCGCTTTCGCGGCAATG
>JANNQT010000106.1:0-14379 GCA_031400895.1 Alphaproteobacteria bacterium
GCGGTGATGGCGAGCTTCGTGCCGCTCTGGGTGTTCCTGGTGCCCACGCCGTGGGGGGTCACCGGCCTCTTCATGTTGCACCAGATCGTGCGCAACACGCTTGGCCATTCCGGCTACGAACTGATGCCGGCGCGCAGCGACGGCCGACCGTGGCTCGATTTCCTCACCACCACCACCCACCACGATCTCCACCACGCCCAAGCCGGCTACAATTACGGACTCTATTTCACCTGGTGGGATCGGCTGATGGGCACCGAGCACCCGGAGTATCGCGCGCGCTTCGCCGCGGCCGTGCGCAAGCCTCCTCAAGCGCTGGCGCCGATGCTGGGAAGTCAAACATGACAAGAACTGACCCGCATCCAGACCGCCCGATCGCAGCATCTCTGAGACAGACAGGTCAAGACAGCTTTGGAGGCAGACAATGACAAAACTGGGAAACCTCATACTGGCGCTGAGTTTCGTGCATCCAACGCCCGCGACAGCGGCATCTCCTGCTCAGACACAGCAAACCCAAACCGGAGTAACGCCCATGACCAAAATCCTCTCCCTCACCGCCGCGCTCGCTCTGTTCGTTCCGGCCGCGGCACTGTTCCTGCGCCAAGCCGCGCTGATCGTCGCCTGAGCTCAGCCCCGCGACGCCAAGAGGGCGCGGACCTCCCCCCGGGTCCGCGCCCTTTTGTTGCTTGTCTCCCCGATCGCCGATCTCTACCAAGCGGGCCCATGTCCTCGGTCAATCCAAGCTCGGAACAAATCGCGGCGATGCTGGCGAGCGCCGGTGCGCCCGGCGTCATCAACATGATCAACCTAATCCGCTTCCGTACGCGGGCGAATTACCCCGTCGATCACGCCTGCGCACAGGAAAATCTCAGCGGCGAGCAGGCCTATCAGCGCTACATGGCGGCAACCGCGCCGTTCATCGCCAAGCTCGGCGCGCGCGTGGTGTGGGTAGGCACGCCGAACCTGGTGGTGATCGGCCCATCCGAGGAGCGCTGGGACATGGCCTTCATCGTCGAATACCCGAGCGTCGCCGCCATGCTCTCGATGCTCGGCGATAGCGAATATCAGAAAATCGGCGCCCATCGCACCGCCGCCGTCGAAGACAGCCGCCTGATCCGCTGCGAACCGCGAACGCTAAGCTAGCGATTTCGCCAGCGCGTCAAGCTGATCGGCGCAAACATACTTTTCCAGCGTGAAACAAAGCCGCCAGCGGTCCGGGCTGGTTTCTGCTAGGGTCGCAAAATGACCGAATCGCTGCTGCTGCTTCTTGCTCTCGCCGCCATTGGCGCGGCTCTTTGGTTTGCGCAACGTTCCGCTGGCGTCGAGCCGATCCGGGCCGAGCGCGACCGCGCCTTGGCGGAACTCATCAACATTCGCGCAGAAAACTCCCGTTTGGCAAGCGAACTGGCCGGCGCCAAAGCCGCTTCCGGCGCGCGCTCGGAATCGGAGGAGGCGCGCTTTCTGGCGCTGGCGCAGCAGGCGCTTGAAGCCTCGCAGCGCAGTTTCATGACGCTGGCCAACGAGACGTTCGAGAAGCACAAGCACGCCTCCGCGAGCGGCGTGAAGGAAGTGCTTACCCCGGCGCAAGAGGCGCTCGCCAAGCTCGCCGCCTCGGTGGCGACCCTGCAGAGCGAACGACTGCAAGACAAGTCCGCGATGGGCGAGCAAGTGCGCCAGATCATCGACGCTGTCGGCCTCACCAATAAGACCACGACGCAATTGCTTTCCGCGCTCAAGGCTTCACCGAAGATGCGCGGGCGCTGGGGCGAACAAACCTTGCGCAACGTGCTCGAATTGTCGGGCCTCACCGCGCAAGTGGATTTCATCGAGCAGGCCTCCACCACCGATGGCGAAGGCGCGCGGCTGCGGCCCGACGTGATCATCAATCTGCCGGGCGGGCGCTGTATCGTGGTCGATTCCAAGGTGGCGCTGTCGGGCTATATTGATGCGATTGAGGCGATCGATGAAGCCGCGCGCGAGACGTTCCTGAAAAAGCACGCGGCGGAAATGAAAAGCCATGTGCGCAATCTGGCCTCGAAGGATTATTGGAAGCACGTGCCCGACACCGCCGATTTCGTGGTGCTGTTCGTGCCGGGCGAAAATTTCCTTGCCGCCGCCGCCGAGCGCGATCCGAACCTGTTCGAGGACGCGTTCGCGGCGAAAGTGATCATCGCCACCCCGAGCACCATGGTGGCGCTGGCGAAATCGGTGGCCTACGGCTGGCGCCAGGAACAAAGCGCCAAGAACGCCCAGGAAATCGCCGAACTCGGCCGCGAGCTGTACCGGCGCATTGCGATCATGAGCGACCATTTGGGCAGGGTGGGCGAGGCCATCGGCAAGTCGGTGAGCACCTATAATGGCTTGGTCAATTCGATCGAAAGCAGGGTGCTGCCGCAGGCGCGCCGGTTCAAGGAATTGGGCGCGGGCGATGCCGGCATCGACATCGCCGCGCCGGTCCAAGTGGATTCCGCGCCCCGCCTGCCGCCGCCGCCCGAGCAGTTGGAACTCACCCCGCCACCGGTTGTAGCAAAGCGGGGACGCTGACACCGGTTGCTTTTTCGCTGGCGGTCCATGACAGGGGACCGTTCGTCGCGTTGCCGGTGCAATCGGCGCGAGGCCGCGCTAGTTTGCCGCCTGGAGGATCGCTCATGAAACGCTTTGCCCTCGCCGCCCTGGCCGCGCTCGCGCTGGCCGCTTGCAATCACCAACAAATCGCCGCGCCGCCGCCGGTGCGCGAGGTCAGCGCCGACGCGGCCCACCTCATCGCCGCGATCGCCGACGCGCGCCGCCCCGGCGAGGATCGCGAACGCGACGCCAACCGGCATCCTGCCGAGACGCTGGCGTTCGCGCGCATCGAGTCGGGCGACCGGGTCGCCGATCTGCTGCCGGGCGGGGGCTATTTCACCCGCTTGTTCGCGGCGGCGGTGGGCGAGCGCGGGCGAGTTTACCCGGTGATCCGGCCCGATGGCGTCGCCGGTTCGTTCGAAACGCCGATCCTCGAAGTCGCCGCGCAATATCCAAACGCGACCATGGCGCGCGTGCCTTACGATGCACTCGCGTTCCCCGAACCGCTCGACGTCGTGTTCACGGCGCAGAATTACCACGACATGCATCTCACCCAGTACAATCTCGGCGACGCAAATGCCATGAACCGCACCGCCTTCGCGGCGCTGAAGCCCGGCGGGCTCTATATTGTCATTGATCACTCGGCGGTCGCCGGCGCGGCGCTGGAAACCAGCGCCGAGGGCGCGCTGCACCGCATCGACCAGGCGCGCGTGCGCGCGGAAGTTGAAGCGGCTGGCTTCGTGTTTGACGGCGAAAGCGACGCGCTGCGCAACCGTGACGACCCGCGCAGCGCCAACGTGTTCGACCCCGCCATCCGCGGCCGCACCGATCAGTTCATGATGCGGTTCAGGAAACCGGATTAGTGGGGTAGGGACTAAGGATTGGGGGCTCGGCGGCAGCCGAGGGCCCGCCTGAGCGGCCGGAGCCGCTTCGGCGCTGTGTAGGCCCGGAACCCCAGAACCCCTATTTTTTCTTCTTATCCTCGGCGGCTTTCTTCGGTTTACGCTTCTCTTTGTTGGATTTCATCTGACCTTTGGCCATGGGACTCTCTCCGGACTCTGCTCTGGCGCGCTGGCCAAAAGACTGACCACCGGCGCGCGACGCCTATTTCATGAGCGCCGCGCGTTCTGTCTAGTCCTGATTGGTTAAGCTAAGCCCGCGCCTCGTTCACGCCTCGTCCCAGCGCAAGCGTCGCAGCCGCGGCGATGGCATCGGCGTCGAGCCCGGCTTGGGCGTACATGAGTTCCGGCTTGTCTTGATCCTGGAACACATCCGGCAGCGTCAGCGTGCGGATTTTGAGGCCGCGGTCGAGCAGGCCGTCGCGGGCCAGGAAGTGCAATACGAAGGCGCCGAAGCCGCCCATAGCGCCTTCCTCGATGGTGAGTAGAACCTCGTGCTCACGCGCCAGGCGCCGGATCAGGTCCTCGTCGAGCGGCTTGGCAAAGCGGGCGTCGGCGAGCGTGGTGGAAAGGCCCATGGCGGCGAGCTTGTCGGCGGCCTTGATCGCTTCGCCCATGCGCGCGCCGAAACTGAGCAGCGCGACGGTGGTCCCTTCGCGCACGATGCGGCCCTTGCCAATTTCGAGCGGGATGTGCGCGTCCGCGCCCAGCACGCCATCAGCGTCGCCGCGCGGATATCGGAGCGCGCTCGGGCGATCGTCGATCCGCGCCGCGGTCGCCACCATGCGCGAAAGCTCGTTGCCATCGGCGGCCGCCATCAGCACAAAGCCCGGCAGCTGGCCGAGATAACCGACATCAAACGCGCCCGCGTGCGTCGGCCCATCGGCGCCGACCAGGCCGGCGCGGTCGAGCGCAAAGCGCACGGGGAGTTTTTGGATCGCCACGTCGTGCACGACTTGATCGTAACCGCGCTGCAGAAATGTGGAATAGATCGCCGCGAACGGCTTCATCCCGTCCGCCGCCAGCCCGGCCGCGAATGTCACCGCGTGCTGCTCGGCGATGCCGACGTCGAAAGTGCGGTCGGGAAAGCGCGCGCCGAACAGGTCAAGCCCGGTGCCCGAGGGCATGGCGGCGGTGATGGCCAGGATCTTCTCGTCCCGCTCCGCTTCGCGGATCAGGCTTTGGCCGAACACCTTGGTGTAGGAGGGCGCAGTGGCCCCCTTGGCTTGCTCGCCGGTGATTACGTTGAACTTGGCGACGCCGTGATATTTATCGGCGGCGTTTTCCGCTGGCGCGTAGCCCTTGCCCTTCTTGGTGACGACATGGATCAGCACCGGCCGATCGGTGAAGTGCTTGGCATTGTTGAGGATTAAGGTCAGCGTATCGAGATCGTGGCCGTCAAACGGCCCGAGATAATGAAAGCCAAGCTCCTCAAAGAAGGTCCCGCCGGTGACCAGCGTGCGCGCGTATTCCTCGGCCTTCTTGACCACATCGTGCACCGGCGCGGGCAGGTGTTCGGTAATCGCCTTGGCGGTCTTGCGGATCGCTCGATAGGTTTTCGACGAGGCCAGCCGCCCAAGATAGGACGACATGCCGCCCACTGGCGGGGCGATCGACATGTCGTTGTCGTTCAAGATCACGATCAGCCGCTTGGTGGTTTCCGCGGCATTGTTCATCGCCTCATAAGCCATGCCTGCCGACAGCGAGCCGTCGCCGATCACGGCGATGACGTGATTGTCCGCGCCGCGTCTGTCGCGCGCCACCGCGAAGCCCAGCGCGGCGCTGATCGAAGTGGCGGCATGCGCGGCGCCGAACGCGTCGTACTCGCTCTCGGCCCGCTTGGTGAAGCCCGACAGCCCCCCGCCCTGGCGCAGCGTGCGGATGCGCTCGCGCCGGCCGGTGAGGATTTTGTGCGGATAGGCCTGATGGCCGACATCCCAGATCACCACATCCTTCGGCGTGTCGAAGCAATAGTGCAGCGCCACCGTGAGCTCGACCACGCCCAGCCCCGCTCCCAGATGCCCGCCTGTGGCGGACACTGCGCTAATGGTCTCGGCGCGCAATTCGTCGGCCAGTTGACGCAGCTGGCTCTTTTCGAGCGCGCGCAGATCAGCGGGGAATTTGACCAGGTCGAGCAGCGGGGTGGGCGGCGCCATGGAGCCTCGGGTATAGTGGTAGCCCCGTGACGTTAGCCCGCTTCCGCCCCGCTGGCGACGGGTCGCCGGCAGCCAAAGCGTAGATTCTCTCACCGTTCCGTGCGGCGCAGCGGCGCAGGCTCAGCTCCAGCCGTACGGGTCAGTCTGCACCAGGTCGGCGCTGTTGACGTTGACCAGCGTGATGGCGTCGCCGTTGGAGAATTGGAACAATGTGTCGGCGCCGGCTTGGGAGACGGTGTAGGTGATCCCGGTTCCGTTGTAGGCGGAGAAATCGAGGCTGTCCTCGCTCCCGCCAGCGATGAAATCCAGCACCCGGTCTTGGCCTGCGCCTGGCGCGAACACGAAAGTGTCGTCGCCGCCGCCGCCGCTAAGCGCGTCGTTGCCGGCGCCGCCATTGATCCTGTTGGCCGCACCATCGCCGCTGAGTACATCGCCAAGCTGCGATCCGATCAGATTTTCGATGCTGACGAAGCTGTCGCCGTTGGATTGACCGCCGGAAGTCACTCCGGTTCCAAGATTGACGTTCACCGCGTAAACAGAGCTGACATAACTGGCCGCGTCGCTGCCGACGCCGCCATTCAAGACATCGCCGCCGGCGCCGCCGATCAAAATATCGTCGCCGTCGCCGCCATTGATGTTGTCGGCGCCGTTCAAGCCATCGATGACATTGGCACCGGCATTGCCGGTGAGCACATCGCCCAATTGCGAACCGGTAAGATTTTCGATGCTGACAAAGCTGTCGCCCGCCGCCTCGCCTTCAAGCGCCGAGCCGGTTCCCAAATTCACCCGCACCGGCGCTGCGGAACTCGCGTAGCTTGCGGTATCGACGCCCGCGCCGCCGTCGAGAACGTCAGCGCCCAAGCCGCCGTCGAGGATGTCGGCGCCGCCCCTGCCTTCGAGGCGGTTGTCGATGGAAAAACCGGTAATGCGGTTGTCGAGCTCATTGCCCGTGCCGAGCAGCGCGGCCCCGGAGAGCGTCAAATTCTCGACGTTGCCGGCGAGCGTGTAGCTGATCGAAGCAAACACGGTGTCGGCCCCCTCGCTCGGCGCTTCAAGCACGCCGTCGCCGACATTATCGACCAGATAAAGATCGTTGCCGAGCCCGCCTTGCAACAAGTCCGCGCCCAGGCCGCCGTCAAGTGTATCCGCGCCGGCTGCACCCGCCAAGGTATCCGCGCCGGCGCGGCCCTCGAGCCGGTTGGCCGCGGAATTGCCGGTGAGCGCGTCGTTGCCCGCGCCGCCGATGGCGTATTCGATCACCACGCCGCGGGCGATGGAGAAATTAAACACCGCTGGCCCGTTAGCGTCGGTCGGCCCGGCGCTGGAATGGCTCTCCGCGCGCAGATCGATGTCGGCGTTTTGGCTGTAGCCGGAAAGGTCGAGGGTATCGACGCCGCCGCCGTCCCAGATCGCGAACACCGCGCCCTGCGTGGCGGCGGTGATCGTGTAGTGCGCCAGCCCGGTGTTGGAGTTGAAGCCGTAAACAGTGTCGCCTGTGCGGGTGCTGGTGTTGGCGCCGTAAAGCCGCTGCGCGGCGGCGATGTCGTGCAATTGCGGCCCGTCGGAAAACGCCGGCAGATTGCCGCCGACATTGGGCGAGCCGAAATAGCTCATGATCGAGAAGGCGCGCGAATCCTGCCAATAGATGGCGTTGACATCGTAAGTTGGCGCGCCGCCATTGTAATCGCCGGGATGGCTCAAGCCGATGGCGTGGCCGATCTCGTGCGCGATGATCTGCAGCCCGAAGCCGCCGAGCGTGAAATCCTGATTGTCGGGCAATGTTCTATTGATCCAGACGTCGCCGTCCACCGAACTGGCGAAGGTCGAGCCAGGAAGGAACGCGAACGCCGAAGCGCCGGCCTGGCCGGCGGAATAATTGCCGAACAGGATGGTAGCGCTGTTAGAATAGCCGCTGGCGTTGGCACGCACGAAAGTGATGTTGGCCACGTCCGCCCATAGCGCCAGCGCGGTTTCGGTCGCCGCGATCTGCGCGACCGAGAATTGCGAAAAGCCGGAGGTGTCGCCCGGCATCGCGATCGGCGCGGTGGCGCGATAGGCGTAGGTTACCGTGGCGCCGACGCCGAGGCTCAAGCCCCATCCATCGCTCTCGCGCGTGATCTGGGCGGCGGCCTGATCCCAGCTGAGGATGGTCTTGCCGTTCTGGGCGGTTCCAGAAGTCGGCAGCAGCGCGTATTGCGGGCGAGCGTGGGTGAGCGAGAAAGCGTACTCGCCGGGACCGTCCTGGTCGTCCTCCAGCGCCCGGAACAGGCTCGCGCGGCGGCCAAAGTCCTTATGTCGCGTGACCATCGACTCTCCCGCGCCTGATTTGGCCCCATCCTAGCGTAGCGCGGCGGCGATGGTCATCACATTTCCGCAAGAAACAGCGACCCAGCCGAAAACCGGTTCGGTTCGGCTTGGCGACCATCAAGCCCATCCCCTCGCTCTCGACTGCGCGGCGCGCTAATGTGGCGTGATGCGCTCCAAGTCCGCCATCGCCGCGCCTGAGATCGAGGCGCTGATTTCGCTGTTGGCGAAAGTGCCTGGCCTGGGGCCGCGTTCGGCGCGGCGGGCAGCGCTGCTCTTGTTGAAGAAGAAAGACGCGCTGATGGTTCCGCTGGCGGCGGCGCTAGCTGAGGCGGCGATGAAGGTGAAGCCATGCGCCACGTGCGGCGCGCTCGACACCATCGATCCGTGCGCGCTCTGCGCCGCGCCCGAGCGCGACGATAGCCTGCTCTGCGTGGTCGCCGAAGTGGCCGACGTGTGGGCGCTCGAACGCGCGGGCGCGTTCAAGGGGCGCTACCATGTGCTCGGCGGCGTGCTCTCGGCGCTCGACGGCGTGCGGCCGGAGGATTTGCGCATTCCCAAGCTGATCGCGCGCGCCAGCGAAGGCGGCGTGCGCGAAGTGATCCTGGCGCTCGCCGCCACCGTCGATGGCCAGACCACCGCGCACTATCTGGCCGAACGCCTGGCCCCGCTGCGCCTCACCATCAGCCGCTTGTCGCACGGCGTGCCGGTGGGCGGGGAGCTTGATCTCCTGGACGACGGCACCCTGTTTGCGGCGCTGCAGAGCAGAAGGCCAGGGTGAAGTTCGCCAGCGCTGGGGGTTGGGGATGAGCGGTCCATGGGCGCTTGAGTCCGGACCGCCGGCCATGGACCGCCCGCGTCCTCGCCGGCACAGGCGATGGCAAATGTTCGGACGCCGGCACGCATGGAACCAGAGCCGGCGAGGACGCCGGCGGTCCATATTGGGGCGCGCGTCTACCCTTCGCCGTGCTCGTGGTTCTCCGCCGGCGCGGTTTCCTGCGCGGGCTTTAGGGTTTTCGCCTCCGCCTTCGCGGCTTTCGCTTCGGCGCGGGCCTTGGCTTCGGCGGCGTCGGCGACAATGGCGTCGAGTTCGATCTGCGTGCACAGGCCGATGGTGACCGGATCGACCGGCTTGATCTGGCTGGAGTTCCAATGGCTGCGCCCGCGCACCTGCTCGATGGTGGATTTGGTGGTGCCGATCAGCTTGATGATCTTGGAATCCGGAACTTCGGGGTGGTGCTTGAGGAACCATTGGATGGCGTCGGGGCGGTCGCCGCGGCGGGCGATCGGGGTGTAGCGGGCGCCGCGCTTTTTCACCTGCGGCAGGTCCACGCGCTTTTGCTCCAGCAGCTGCAGGCGGTAGGCGGCGTCGGCCTCGCCCTTGGCGATCTCCTCGCGCGTCAGCACGCCGCCGGCGATCGGATCGACGCCCCTGATGCCTTTAGCGACGTCCTCGTTGGCGATGCCTTGCACTTCGAGCGGGTGCAGCGTGCAGAAGTCGGCGATCTGGCCGAACGCCAGCGAGGTGTTCTCGATCAGCCAGACCGCGGTGGCCTTGGGCATCAGGATGGACATGTTTGGGCTCCAAATACGCGAACGCGCCCGGCGTCGTCGCCAGGCGCGGGACCCAAGGGACCTTCCAAGGAGCAACGGCTAGCGATCACGGGCGCAATCGACCAGCTGCCGCTCCCATAGACGTTCCGGGAACAAAAGGGAAGCCGGATGGATTGCGAGTGCGCCAAAAAAGACGCTGGACGCGAATTAATTCTATCGGCTGTGGAATAATGTTATCCCCATGGCGTATTGGTAGGTGTGGTAAAGGAGGGACCCGCATGAAAACCCAACGTGGCGGCATTGGCGCGCTGATGCTCTACCTGACGGCGCAAACCGGGGCGGCGTTCGTTCCCGCGGTCGCGGACGCTGCCGGGGCTCCCAAGGCGACCCCCCAAGCCCAGGCCCCGACCATCACCAGGCTGGTGCTGGCCGACGCTTCCTGGGACGCGTTCGTGTTCGTGAGCGCAGCAGCTGCAATGGCGCTGGAGATCGCGGCGGCCGATGAGCCGGTGGGGCTCGATAACGCCTCGTGGGCGTTCCAGTCGCCGGAGCCGCAATTCGATTATCTCGCCGCGTTGAGCGATGTCGGCATCGCCGCGCCGCAAACCGATGTTCACCAAGAGAGCCACTGGCTCGCCTAATCCCTGAGCCATCGGTGGAATATGAAACGGGCCCGACGCTAGCGCCGGGCCCGTTCTGGTTTGCGTTGGCGCGATCGGCTTAGCGGAAGCTGATCGTCACCGCGGTGCGGCGGTTGAGCGGCTCGCGCACGCCGTCGCGGGTCGGTTGCGCCTGTTCGCTTTCGCCGCGCGCGGCGAGGCTCATCGACATCGCCATGCCGCGGCTGACCAGCGCGTCACGGACGATCACGGCGCGGCGCTCGGACAAGCCCATATTGTAGGCGTTCGAGCCGGAGGCATCGGTGTGGCCGATGATGGCGACCGCGTTGACGTTGCACTGACGCGCGCGCGCCACCGCTTGGTCGATGGTGTCCATCGCTTCCTGGTTCAGCTCCGAACGGTCCCATTCGAAATAGACCACGAACTCCGAGGTCGGGCACGCGACCGTCGCCGGCGCGGGAGGCGGGGGCGGCAGCGCGGGCTGCGCGACTGGCAGCGGCGCGGCGGCCGCGAGTTGATAGCGCAGGCCGAGCGTCACCGCTTCGTGCTCGTAACCGGCGGGTACCGTGACGTAGTCTAGGTCGTCGGTCTCGAAATGGCGATAGCCGAGATCGACCGTCAGGCGTTCGCTTAGCGCCACGCCGACGCCGGCCATCGCCTGCCAGGCCAGCTTGCTGTCGTCGTCTTCGCCGGCATCGACCTTAGCCCAGCCGACGCCGAGGCCGACATAGGGGCTGATCTGGCCGTCGCGGTTGAAATCGTAGAAGCCGTTCACCATCAGCGAGGTGGCGAAGATGTTGTCGATCGAGGATGAGGAATAATAGTCGAAGTCGAGGCTTTCGATCTCGTTGGTGCGCCGCGCCAGTTCGGCCTCGGCGCGGAAGCCGTTCTCGAAGGCAAAGCCCAGGCCGGCATCGACCATCCAATCGTCATGAAGATCGACGACCTCGCCGCTCTCCCATTCGCTTTGATAATATTCGTAGTCGTAATAATCATAGAAGGAATTGACCGGCGCTTCGCCGTCCATGCTGTAGCCGATATCGGCGCGGACGTACCAGCCTTCGGTGGCTTGCGCGCCGCCGGCATAACCAGCCAACAGCGCCGCGACCGCGAGCGTGCTCAACAATTTACGCATCAGAGATTCTCCATCCGGCGCAAATGCACGCGCCCCTGGCATCCGTGATACGCGTACGCGAAGCCGGCTCCAATCTTGTCCAACCCGTTGGAGAAATTTGCGCGTGCGCGCCGAAATTAACTTCGCGCGTTAACGCTGCGCGCGTTGCTTTTGCCGTTCCGGCAAAGAAAAAGCGGGCCCGGCCAGCGCCGAGCCCGCTTGCAGTTAAGTACAAGATGCCGTTTCAGTGGAAGGTGATGGTCACGGCGGTGCGGCGGTTGAGCGGTTCGCGCGCGCCGTCGCGGGTTTGCCGCGCCGGTTCGGTTTCGCCGCGCGCCTGCGTGGTCATGGTGTTGGCCGCCAAGCCGCGCGCCAGCAGCGCTTCGCGCACGACACTGGCGCGCCGCTGCGACAAGCCGTCATTATAGGCGTTCGAGCCCGAGCGGTCGGTGTGGCCGACAATCACGGTGGCGGTGACGTGGCACTCGCGCGCACGCGCGGCCGCTTGCTCGATGGTGGCGTTGGCCGCATCGTTGAGGTTGTCGCGGTCCCACTCGAAATAAACCACGAATTCCGAAGTCGGGCACGGCGGCGGTGGCGGCGGCGGCGCGGGAGGCGGCGGGGGCGGCGGCGTTTGCGCCACCGGCGCTGGCGCGGGCGCGGCGAATTGGTAGCGCAAGCCAAGTGTTACCGCCTGGTGGGTGTAGTCGGCGTCGCTGATGGGGCCGAATTCGAGGTCGCGGGTTTGGAAATAGCGATAGCCGACATCGAGCGTAAGGCGATCGCTGAGCGCCATCCCGAGCCCGGCAAGCGCTTGCCAGGCCCAGGCGCTGTCGTCGGCGGCCCCGGCCTCGACCTGGGCGTAACCGACACCCAGGCCGACATAGGGTTGCCAGCCGCCGTCGCGGTTGAAATCGTAGAAGCCGTTGAGCATCAGCGAAGTGGCATCGACATCGGCGCCGGCGAGGTCGCTCAATTCGTTGGCGCGGCGCGCCAGTTCGAGCTCCGCCCGCAGGCCGTTGCCATAGGCATAGCCGAGGCCGACATCGGCCATCCAGTCATTGTCGAGATCGACGGTGTCGCTGAAGGTCTCCTCGCCGTCGAAAACTTCGACGTCGACTTCGCCATTGATGCTGTAGCCGACATCGGCGCGGCCGTACCAGCCTTCGGTCGCTTGGGCGCTGGCGCCGACACCCGCCAACAAAGCGGCCGCGGCCAGCGTACTCAACAATTTGCGCATTTGGATTCTCCATAGGCAAGGCGCGCTCCGCGCCGCGGCTGCGGCATAGGCCCGCGAGCGCCGCGCGCCAACGAAGCCCGCCTGATTGGGGAATCCCGCGCTTTCGCGCCTAACCCGCTACCAGTACGACTTTCCCCGCATGCGCCCCCGACTGCAGGCGTGAGTGCGCGGCTTCGGCGTCGGCCAGGGGAAAGGTGGAATCGATCACCGGCTTGACCTTGCCCGCCTCGATCCAGGGCCACACCACGCGCTCGACTTCGTGCGCAAGCCGGGCTTTCTCCGCGGGCGAGCGCGAGCGCAGGGTCGAGCCGGTCAAGGTGAGGCGCTTCAGCATCAAGCGCACCAGATTGAGTTCAGCCTGCGGCCCTTGCAGAAACGCGATCATCACGCAGCGGCCCATCTCGTTCAGCAGATTGAGGTTCTTCTGCACATAGGGCCCGCCGACCATGTCGAGCACCACATCGGCGCCGCCGGCCTCGCGCACGATGGTTTCGAAATCCTCACGGCGGTAATTGATGGCGCGCGCGGCGCCGAGTTTTTCGCAGAGCTTGCACTTGGTGTCGTCGCCGGCGGTGGCGAACACGCGCGCCCCGTGGGCCCTGGCCATCTGGATGGCGATGGTGCCGATGCCGGAAGCGCCGCCGTGCACCAGCAGGGTTTCCTTCGGCTTCAGCGCGCCGCTTTCGAACACGTTCGCCCACACGGTAAACACAGTCTCCGGCAACGCCGCCGCTTCGACCAGCGAGAGCCCGCGCGGGATCGGCAAAAGCGCGCCCTGGTCGGCGACGGCGTAGCTGGCATAGCCCCCGCCTGGCAGCAGCGCGCAGACCTCATCGCCCTCGTGCCAGCGGGCGACGCCGGCGCCCACGGTTTCGATCACCCCGGCCACTTCCAGGCCCAAGGTCTCGGGCGCGCCGGGGGGCGGGGGGTAGAGGCCGGCGCGCTGCATCAGGTCGGGCCGGTTGACCCCAGCGGCCGCAACCCGGATCAGCACTTCGCCGTGGCCAGGATCGGGCCGCGCCACCACCGCCAACGACAAGGGCGTGCCCGGTCCGTGAATTATTTTTCGCATGTTCGCCATTTCTCCCGTGCTCGCCGCTTAAATCGTCCGCCATTCTGGGTTAGGCTGCAAGGCGGAGGTCAAGCCCATGTTCGACGACGATCCGTTCGCGCCGCCGGTGAAGAAGGCGCTCTCGCTCGAGGCGCAATTGGAGGGGGCGTCGATTGACGAGTTGGAGGACCGCATTGAACGGCTGCAAAGCGAGATCGGCTTGTGCCAGCGCGCCATCGCCGCCAAGCGGGCGCAGCGGGCGGCGGCGGATTCGGTGTTCTCAGGTCGTCCCTCCTAAATCCGACCGGGGCCTCGGCCCGCCTCTTGCGAGTTGACGGGCCAATGACCGATACGACCCATCCTTCCCCAAGCAGCGGCGGCGGCGAGCGCTTGCGCACCCTCGATTTCGCCAAATCGGAGGTGTTCGAGCGCACCTTCAAGGATGGCATGGCGCTGGTCGAGGAAAGCGCCGCCTATCTCGACGGCCCCGGACGCGCCGCCGCCAGGCGGCTCTCGCGCGCCGCGGCGCTGGCTTATGCCGGCGAGAGCATGCGCTTGACCACGCGGCTGATGCAGGTGGCGTCTTGGCTCCTGGTGCAGCGGGCGGTGCGTGACGGCGAAATCGCGTTGGCCGACGCGGCAAGCGATAAATACCGGCTGATCTCACGCGAGCCGGGGCAGCAATCCGGGTTCACGGCGGCGCAGGATCTGCCCGAGTCGCTGAAGGCGCTGATCGCCCGCGGTGCAGCTATCTATGAGCGCGTGCGCCGGCTCGACGAAGTGATGTACAGCGAGGGCGGGGAAGCCTCCGCCGGCAACCCTGTGTCAGACCAGATGGCGAAGCTGAACGCGGCGTTCGGAAGATAGAACGGCAGTCGG
>JANNQT010000107.1:0-21596 GCA_031400895.1 Alphaproteobacteria bacterium
ATTTAACATGAAAATGTTAAGTAACTTGGTTTTTAATTTAAAAAATAATTGTAACTGCCAATTATTTTTTACAGTGCTGTTCCTTCGCGAAAGAAATGAAAACTTGTTCGAGGCTTGTTTGTGAAATTGAGTATTTATTTATTTTCAATTCATGACGTTTGTTTTCCATAACACGGAACAGTTTGGACCATGTTATATTTGTTTGGTGCTGGACGAATAATTGGAAATTTCGCTGCAAGAACAAAACATAATCAATTAAGTAAACTAAAATCCTCTGCCGAATTGAAAATGAAATTTCCACCCGTCGGGTTGCCCGTCTCTCGGGAACACATCGTCCGCTCCGTAGCCGTAGTCAAACCCGATCAGCCCGAGAGGGTTAATGAGCAACCGTGCGCCAAAGCACCGCCATTGCGGCGCGACCCCCGTCCCCCAGGGCGCCCCCAAAAAGCGAATGGAACAGCTGTCGCCGAGCCAATTCGCTGCTGTCCAAAGCTAAAATTCTCGCAAGCCTCACTAGCGCTTCCGGTGGACGCGGTCAGGCGGAAGATACAGAAAGCGTTCGTTTCCTACAGGCAATGTTGCCGCCACGTCACAGTTCCCCTCGCTGGCCCTGGGCTTGCCGGTAGACGGATATTCCAGGCATCATGGGAGGGGCTGCGGCCCCCAGGGACAGGTTTGATGGGGTGGCGCTTTTGGATCGATCGCGGCGGCACCTTCACCGACACCATCGCGCAGGCCCCCGACGGGCGGCTGATCCTCGAAAAGCTACTCTCGCACGCCCCGAACCAATACAGCGACGCTGCTGTTGAAGGCGTCAGCCGCGTGCTTGCCGAGCACGGCGCCAGCGCCGCGGATGTCGCTGAAGTCCGGCTCGGCACCACGGTCGCGACCAACGCGCTGCTGGAACGCAAGGGCGCGCGCGTGGCGCTGGTGACCACAGCGGGGTTTGCCGACGCGCTCGAGATCGGCCAGCAGGCGCGGCCGGATATTTTCGCGCGCCACATTATCAAGCCCGACCAGCTTCATGAAAGCGTGATCGAGGTCCGCGAGCGTGTGACCGCCGAGGGAGAGGTGCTTGTCCCGCTCGATGAGGCGCACGCGCGTCAGGCGCTGCTTGGCGCCTACGAAAGCGGCGTTCGCGCCGTCGCTATCGCCTGCCTGCATGGCTGGGCCTACCCAACCCACGAGCAGCGCCTGGCGGCCATCGCCGGTGAGATCGGCTTCAGCCAAATTTCGGTTAGCTCCGAGATTAGCGGGCTGATCAAATTCATTCCCCGGGCCGACACCAGTGTGGCCGACGCCTATTTGTCGCCCGTCCTTCGCGCCTATGTCGATGAATTCTCGCGGCCTTTCGCCGAAACGCATACCCGCCTGCTGTTCATGCAGTCCAATGGCGGGCTGGCCAGCGCGGACAAGTTTCGCGGCAGCGACGCGGTGCTATCGGGGCCGGCCGGGGGCGTGGTCGCCATGGCGGCGGCGGCGCGGCGCGCCGGCTTTACGCGCGCGCTTGGCTTCGACATGGGCGGCACTTCGACGGATGTGTCGCATTTCGCCGGGGCCTTCGAGCGCACACACGATACGATTATAGCCGGCGTGCGGCTCTCCGCGCCGATGCTGCAGGTTCACACCGTGGCTGCGGGCGGCGGCTCGATATGCTTTTTCGACGGCGCGCGCCTGCGCGTGGGACCCCGTTCCGCCGGCGCCGACCCCGGACCCGCCTGCTATCGCCGCGGCGGGCCGCTGACGCTCACCGATTGCAACCTGCTGCTGGGGCGGGTGCGCCCAGAGTACTTTCCCGCGATCTTCGGACCCGACGGCAACCAAATGCTTGACCCCGCCGCCGTCGAAACACAGTTCGCCCTACTCTGCGCCGACGTCGCCCGCGCCACCGCCCGCCCCTTCACACAAGAGGAAGCGGCGGAAGGTTTTATCGCTATCGCCAATCTTCACATGGCCGAAGCGATCAAGAAGATTTCCATCCAGCGCGGCTATAACCCCGCCGAATACGCGCTCGCAGCGTTTGGCGGCGCTGGCGGACAACATGCCTGCGCAGTGGCGGATGCGGTTGGCATCGACACGATTCTGCTGCATCCGCTTGCCGGCGTCTTGTCTGCCTGGGGCATGGGGCTGGCGGATATGCGCGCCCTCGTCGAGGAAACCGTGGAACAGCCCCTGGCGACGGCGCACGCACTCGCGGAGCGCGCGGAAGCGCTCGCCAAACGCGCGCGCACCGCGCTTGAGAACCAGGGCGGCGAGGCAATCGAAGTCACACTCACCGCGCAACTCAAATACGCTGGCGCGGACGCGGCGCTGCCGATCGCGCTTGCGGCGTCCGCCATCATGGCGACGGCGTTTGAAGCCGAACACGCCAAACGCTTTGGTTTTACCGATAGCCGCGCGATCATGGTGGCGGCGCTGTCAGCGGAAGCGGTTGCACGCGGGGGCGAGGCAGCCGCCGCGCCGCCCGCGCCCGCCTCAAGCGCAGCAGCGTTGCCTTTGGACACGGTTCAACTGCGTTGTAACGGGCGCGCGCACGCAACGCCGGTTTACCAGCGCGCGGCGCTCGCCGCCGGTTTCCGCGCCGCGGGGCCGGCGCTGGTGCTCGAACAGGGCGCGACGACGCTGGTGGAAGATGGCTGGCAGATGCGAGTCAGCGAGCACGGCGACATCGTGCTGACGCGCCGCGAGCCACGCACTCAAGGCGCCGCAATCGGCACAAACGTCGATCCCATCCTGCTCGAAGTGTTCAACAACCGCTTCATGGCCGCCGCCGAAGAAATGGGCCTGGCGCTGCAAACCACGGCGTCCTCGGTCAACATCAAGGAGCGGCTGGACTTTTCCTGCGCGGTTTTCGACCACGAAGGCGGCTTGGTGGCGAACGCGCCGCATATTCCGGTGCACCTGGGCTCGATGGGCGACAGCGTGCGCGAGATCATGCGCCAGCGCGCCGGCGCCATGCGTCCCGGCGACATCTTCATGCTCAATGCACCGCATGCCGGGGGCACGCATTTGCCTGACATCACCCTGATCACGCCGGTCATCCTCGACGGCGACAGCGCGCCCGCCTTCTTCACCGCCGCCCGCGGCCACCACGCCGACATTGGCGGCCTGACGCCCGGCTCAATGCCGCCGCACAGCCGCAATGTGGCAGACGAGGGCGTGTTGATCGAGAATTTCTTGCTGGTCGCGGGCGGCAAACTTCGCGAAACCGAGACCCGCGCGCTGTTTGCCTCCGGCCCCAACCCAGCGCGCGACATCGACCGCAACATCGCTGACCTGAAGGCGCAGATCGCCGCCTGTGTGCGTGGGGCGCGAGAATTGGCGCGGCTGGTCGCCCAATACGGGCGCAGCGGCGTGATCGCTTACATGCACCACGTGCAGGATAACGCGGAGGAACAGATTCGCCGCGTCATCGATGGACTCGATCCCGGCGCGATGGAGCTTCCCCTGGACATCGGCGCAACGATCCGCGTCGCCATCTCCCCAGATCGCGCCCGCCGCACGGTGCGCGTGGACTTTACTGGCACGAGCGCCCAGCACGAAGGCAATTTCAACGCACCGCTGGCCATCACGCGCGCGGCCACGCTTTATGTGTTCCGCACGTTGGTGAATGATTCCATCCCGCTCAACGAGGGTTGCCTGAAGCCCATAGAGATCGTCGTGCCCGAGGGCTGCCTGCTCAATCCGCGCCGCGGCGCGGCGGTGGTGGCCGGCAATGTCGAGACCAGCCAGGTAGTGGTGGATGCGCTCTATGGCGCACTTGGCGTGCTGGCGGCGTCGCAAGGCACGATGAACAATTTTACCTTCGGCGACGACAAGCGCCAATATTACGAGACCATTTGCGGCGGCGCCGGCGCGGGGCCTGGATTCCATGGCGCCTCCGCGGTGCAAACGCACATGACCAATTCCCGCCTCACCGATCCCGAAGTGCTCGAAGCGCGTTTCCCGGTCTTGGTGGAATGCTTTTGCGTGCGCCGCGGCTCGGGCGGCGCGGGCGCGAACCGGGGCGGCGACGGCGCGGTCCGCCGCATCCGGTTTCGCGAACCGATGAAGGCGGCAATTCTATCCAATCGCCGAAGCACCGCGCCGTTCGGCTTGAACGGCGGCGGCGCCGGCGCGCCAGGGGTCAATTATGTCGAACGCGGCGATGGAAGTATCGTCTCACTCGGCCCCACCGATGAACTCGACATGGACGCGGGCGACGTGTTTGTGATCGAAACGCCCGGCGGCGGCGGTTATGGCGAAGCTTGAACCAGGCGGTAGGCGCTAAATTCGCTTGGCGTCCAGTGCGGTTGGTAGAGCGTCGAGTCCACCACCAGGAAATCATTCAGAAAACGATTTTCCGCGCGCGTATCCATGATGGTCGTGTGCGCGCCGTCAGCCGTGACCACGTGCATGAGCCCCGGCCATTCGCTCACCAAATAGCGCCCATCGCCCAAGGTCGCGAGCCCGTCGCCATCGCCTAGCCCCTCCGCCAGCACGCTCACCGCCTTGCTCTCATAGTCGATGGCCAGCAAACGCCCCGCCATGGTGGTGACGACAAGCCGCTCCGGTTCCGGCAACAAGCCATTGACGCTGTCGAGTAAGGCATGCTCAAGCCAGACTTCGGCGGTATCCGAGCCGATCGCGTAGATGCGTCCGCCCGCCGAATCGGCGATCAGCACCCGCCCGTCGGGCGCGAAGGTTAGGTCGTTGAGAAATCGCGCGCCGGCGATCGCCACCGTGCGGTTGATCGCGCCGCTGGTCGCGTCGATAACCACCATGCGGTCGATGTCGGCGACGTAGAGCGATGGTCCGCCGCGCATAATGCCCTTGGGGCCATTGAGGCCGCGCGCCCATTCGCGTTCCAAGACCTCGCCACCGACTGAAACGCGCGAGATAAATCCGTTGCCGTCCTTGGCATCGCCCTCACCGTTGACGTTCGTGACATAGAGAAAATCGCCGTCCGCCGACAGCGCCGCGCTCTCTGGATTGGCCAGCCCGCTCACCCGCCAGGCCAGCTCCAGCCGCACCGCCGCGGCGGTAGGCGACGCTGGCGGGGCCGAAGACGCGCAAGCCGCGAGCAGCAGCGCGGCAAGTCCAAAAACCCATTTGACCATGACACGCCTCTCCCATACCGCTGGTGGCGAATTTAGCCCCAACGCAACCGGGCGCCAGGCGTCTGCGACGGACGACAAGGAAAAATCGATGCTCGTGCTGCTTGGCATAGCCGTCGTCGTTCTCGGCTTCATCGTCCGCGCCAACCCGCTGCTGGTGGTCATGGCAGCCGCGCTCACGACCGGGCTCGCCGCCGCGTGGACGCCGGAGGCCGATCTCAGCGCGATGCTCGCCGCGGCGACCGCGACCCTCGCCGCCTTCGGCAAAGCCTTCAACGACGCGCGCTATATCAGCGTGGTTTGGCTGGCGCTGGCGGCGATCGGCTTGCTGGAGCGCGCCGGCCTGCAAGAACGCGCGCGCATAGCGATCGCGAATGTGCGCGCGGCCACAGTCGGGCGCCTGCTCTGGATCTATCTGGTCATTCGCCAGGGTGCCGCCGCGCTCGGGCTCACCTCGCTGGGCGGACATGCGCAGATGGTGCGCCCGCTGGTGGCGCCGATGGCCGAGGGCGCGGCCGAAGCCAAGTTCGGCGCTTTGCCCGATCGCGAACGTTTTCTCATTCGCGCCCACGCCGCCGCAGTCGACAATATCGGGCTGTTTTTCGGCGAAGACATCTTCATCGCCATCGCCTCGATCCTGCTGATCCAGGATTTCCTCAAGAACAGCGGAATTATTGTCGAACCATTCGAGGTTTCGCTGTGGGCCATCCCGACAGCCTTCGCCGCACTGGCGATCCATTCGCTGCGGCTATGGCTGCTGGATCGCAGGCTCAACCGCGCGCTCGGTCAAGGTGCGCCGCGATGAGCGCGTTCGCACTCCCGCTCTCGCTGGCGCATGTCTACCTGGTCGGCGGACTGTTCTTCGCCGCAGTGTCAGCGCTTTCAGCGCTCGACGCCAGCAATCCGCGGCGCTTGTGGAACTTCCTGTTCTGGGGCCTGCTGGCGACGAGCTTTCTCGCCGGCTCGGCGATCGGCGATCTCGGCAACGGGGTGCTGGCGCTCGGGCTGGTCATCGTCGCTGTCATCGGCCTGGGCCGCGGCGCGCCAAAAACGACGTCTGTCGAACAGCGCGTGAAAAGCGCCGAACAACGGGGAAACCTGTTGTTCTTGCCGGCGCTGATCATTCCAGCCGTTGCGCTCGGCGGCACGCTGCTGGTGAAATTCACTGCCCTTGGCCCGGCGCTCATCGATGCAAATCCATCGCGTACGACCTTGGTGGCGCTCGTTGTCGGCGTGCTGATCGCCATCGCTGCGGCGATGGCGTGGCTGCGCCCGCCGGCATTGGCGCCGCTGCAGGAAGGCCGGCGGCTACTCGACACAGTCGGCTGGGCGGCAATCCTGCCGCAGATGCTCGCCTCGCTCGGCGCGGTTTTCCTGGCCGCCGGCGTTGGCGATCAGGTCGGGCGTTTGTTCTCCGCGTACATCCCGCCCGACTCGCGCACGCTCGCGGTGGCCGCCTATTGCATCGGCATGGCGCTGTTCACAATCGTCATGGGCAACGCCTTCGCGGCGTTTCCAGTGATGACGGCGGCGGTTGGCTTGCCGATCGTCGTGCAGGAGCTCGGCGGCGATCCCGCGCGCGTCTGCGCCATCGGCATGCTCGCCGGCTTCTGCGGCACGCTGATGACGCCAATGGCGGCGAACTTCAACGTCGTGCCGGCGAACCTCTTGGAGCTTCCCGACCGCAACGCGGCGCTCAACGGCGTCATCCGCGCGCAGATTCCGACAGCGCTGCCGCTGCTGCTCGCCAACATCGCGCTGATGCGGCTGCTGGCGTTTCCATCATGACCCGCCTCACAAGGGACATCGCCGAGAAATTCGCCGCCCTGGCGCTCGCGCATGTCGGACGTGAGTATCCGAACAAGCTTGATCATGTCATGGGCGGCGCAGACGACGCGAAGACGCCGAGCGCGCTGCACCCGATCTTCTTCGGCAGCTTTGATTGGCATTCGTGCGTCCATGGCTATTGGCTTCTGGCGCGTCTGCTGCGGCGCTATCGTGAGCTTTCGTGCGCCGCCGCGATCGCCGCGCTGTTTGCCGAGCGAATAACGTGCGACAACGTCGCCGCCGAGTGCGCCTATCTTGAACGCCTGCAATCGCGCGGTTTCGAGCGTCCCTATGGCTGGGGCTGGTTGCTGGCGCTGCAATCCGAGCTCGACGCGCACCGACATGGCGCATGCGTGGACGCCGCCGCAACGCTTCGCCCGCTCGCGCAAGCGTTTGCGTTGCGCTTCACGGCTTTCCTTCCCTTGTGCGACTATCCGGTACGCACCGGCGTGCATTCTTCCAGCGCTTTCGCCATGCGCCTCGCAGCTGACTATGCCGAAGCCAACGATCCCGACCTGTTTCAGCTCATCCGCGCCAAGGCGCTCGCCTGGTACGGCGCCGACCGCGACGCGCAAGCCTGGGAGCCCAGCCAGGACGATTTTCTCTCGCCCACGCTGGTGCAGGCCGAATGCATGCGCCGCTTGCTGGCGCCGGAAGCGTTCGCCGCCTGGTTCGACACTTTTCTGCCGCGCGCGGGCGATGGCGAACCCAGGGCCTTGTTCGCGCCCGCTCGCGTCAGCGATCGCAGCGACGGCAAGATCGCCCATCTCGACGGCCTCAATTTCTCACGCGCCTGGTGCTGGCGGGCCATCGCGGCGGCAATGCCCGCGCGAACCTTACTGGCCGCGAAGGCGACCGGCGCCGCGGAACGCCACATTGAAGCCAGTCTCCCCCACGTCGTCGGCGATTACATGGGCGAACACTGGCTCGCAACCTTCGCGCTGCTGGCGCTGGATCCATGACTGCTCTGGCCGGCACACTGCCGCCCGAAATCGCGCCTTCTCGTCCCTCTAGCCGCTGATTCCAAACCAGCGGGCTCGGTGGATGTCTTCGGGATTGTCCTCGTAGCCGCTGAGATCGGGGTGCACGAGATTGGCGGAATTGTTGTAGCCGCTGACGCAGAGCGGAGCGTCGTCGAGCAAAATCTGCTCGGCCTGACTGAGCAAGCGGGCGCGTTTTGCGGGATCGCTCTCGACATCGGAATCCCACAGCAACCGGTCGAACTCTGGATTGGAATAACCCGAGATATTGCGCGCGCCGCCGCGGGCGCCGTGCAGGCCTAAGAAACTGGCGGCGTCGTTGAGCAGGTCCGCGCTACTGGCTTCCCCGATCGCGAAATCTCCGGCCCGCAGGCGCGCATCCAGCGCGTTGGCGTTGGCCGCGGCGCGAAAGCTCACGCCCACCCAAGGCGCGATCGCGCCCCAGCTTCGCTGCGCAGCCGCGAGCCGGGGCGCATCCGTGGCGCTTAGATGTGAAATCTCTAGGCGCAGCGGCTGCTCCGGTCCGAACCCCGCAGTGCGCAGCAGATGCTCGGCTTCGCGGCGGCGCTCGCGCGGCGAAATTTCGGCCCAGCGACAGCGCGCCTCGCGCGGATAATTCGCCGTCCCCGGCGGTAGAAGCGCGGTGGCGGGCGCCTCGCCAGGGGGCGGCGCGTACGCCATCGCCAGCGCCTGGCGCACGCGCGCGTCCTCAAACGGCGTAAGCTTGGTGTTGAAGCAGAAATACTCGCACGCCAATCGCGGCGCGAGACGGGGAAATCCCGCCAGATCGCGTTCGAGCGCCGCTGTTTCGCCGATCACAAAGCGCGTGGCCCAGCCCGCCTCGCCCGCCGCCACACGCTCGGCCATCAATTTAAGATCGTGCGTCGGATAGAAATACAGGTGCTCGAGCGTGACATTGCCGGAATCGTAAAAGCCGCGATTGCGTTCGAGGTGCACGATGTAGTTCGACAGCCACCGCCGCGGCGCGAAGGCGCCATTGACGGCGATATTGGAAAGCTTGACCCAATCCTCGCCATGACGGGCAAGCCGATGCTTGGGCACCGGAAACGCGACCGGGTGCTTGAGTACACGCGGCAGATAGGGCGCCGGATAGTCGAGTTGGACTTCCAGCGTGCCGTCGTCGATGGCGCGCACGCCAAGCGCCTCGCCCGGCAAGCGTCCCAGATTGACCGCCTCGGCGTTGCGCAGCGGATAAAGCAGAAACGCACGCTCCGCGCTGGTGGCCGGGTCAAGTGCGCGCCGCAAGGCGAAGGCGAAATCGTGCGCGTCGCACGCTTCGCCATCCGACCATCGCGCGCGCCGCAGGCTGAAACTCCAGGTCAGCCCGTCGGCGCTGGTTTCCCAGCGCTCGGCCATGCCCGGTATCGGCTCGGCCTTGGCGTTATCGGTGACCAGCCCGACAAACAAATTGCCCACAATATTGTTCTCGCAAGCGCTGCTTACTTTGTGGGGATCGAGCGAGCGCGGTTCGCCGAAATTGCAAATATCGAGCGAGCGCCGCGCCTTGTCCAACCCAAGCAGGCGAGTTTCACCGCACCCCGCAAGCGTGGCGGCGAGGCCCCCTGCCAGCACCGCCCTGCGGTCCGAGCCCTCGCGCATTGCTTCACTCCTCGCCGCACTTGCGTGCTGACAAACCCAGCCGGCAGTCTAGAATGATCGCCCAATGTTCGGGAGCCCCCCAGATGCGTCGCGCTTTAGCCAGTCTTGCCCTCGCCCTCGCCCTCGCCGCCCCCGCCGCCGCCCAGGGCGATCCGCAAGCCCCGCCAGTGCTGGACCAGGTCTATGCCTGCGCCCAAGTCACCGCTGAGGCCGAGCGCCTAGCCTGCTATGATTCCGCCGTGGGCCGGCTGCGGCAAGCTCAGAACAGCGGCGATCTGGTCTCCGTCGATCGCGCCCAGGCGCAGGCAATCGAGCGCGATGCATTCGGGTTTTCGCTCCCCAGCCTGCCGCGCTTGTTCGGCGGCGGCGCCAATCGACCGGACGCGGAGCCCAACGTCGCCGAATTGCAACTCGAAATCGCCCGCGTCTCGCACCGCGCCGATGGCAAGGCGCTCTTTACCATGGCGAATGGGCAAGTGTGGGCCCAGATCGACGATGCAAACGTACGGCGCGCCCGCGAGGGCGGCGCCGTCACTATCCGCCGCGCGGCGCTCGGCAGCTATTTGATGTCGGTCGAGGCCGGCGGTCCGGCGATCCGGGTGCGCCGCTCAGAGTGAGCACCGACGTCGCTCAAAAACCGCAGCGCGAGCAGCAACACAAACAGCGCCGACGCCGGCGCGATCAGAGCCCACGGCGTGCTTTGCATCTGAGCGGCGCCGTCGGCAATCAGGCGGCCCAGCGAAGCAATCGGCGCCGCCGCGCCTAGCCCGATGAAAGACAGCAAGCTCTCGCTCAAGACAATTGCGGGCGCCGCAAGCGTAACGCCCCGCAGCATCGGCCCGATCAGGTTGGGCGCGAGGTGGCGAGCGATGATCTGGCCCGGGCTCGCGCCCGCTGCCCGCGCCGCGTCAACGAAGGGCCGGCGCAGCAGCGACGCCGCCCGCCCGTGCGCCAGGCGCGCCAATACCAAGCTCTCGCTCACCCCCACCGCCAAGCCGAGGAATAACAAATTCGCAAGCGGATCGCCCGAGCGCACGACCAGCAAAAAGCCGATGCTGAAAAACAGCAAGGGCATGGCGACCAGCGCTTCGACAAACCGCGTCATCGCCGCGCCGACCGCGCCGGCCGCATAGCTCGCCAGCACGCCCCACATCAGGCCGAGCGTCAGCGCCACCAGGCTCGCGCTCGCGCCCACCAAAAGCGTGACGCCGAGCCCACCCAGCAAGAGCGCGAGCACGTCGCCTCCGGTGGCGTCGGTTCCGAACCAATGCCCGCCCGCAAGCGACGGCGGTAAATTGATCGCAAAGACTTCGCTTTGGCGCGGAGCGAACCACAGCAACCCAAGTAGCGCCAGCCCGATCAGCAACACCAGCAAACAAACGCCAATTGCGGCCGCTCCCCCCAGCCGGCGGCGCAGCGCCCACACTGGGGCGGGGCTTTCGTGGGACGGCGCCGGGGCTCGCTCGATCAATTGCTCGCTCATGGCCCGCGCAGCCTCGGATCGATCCGCCAGCGTAACATATCCGCGCCGATATTGAACAAGACGATCAGCAGGCCGAGGGTCAGCGCCGCGCCGGCGACCAGCGTGTAGTCGTGCTCGCTGGCGGCCAGCACTACTTGCCGGCCGATGCCCGGCAATTGAAACAACGTCTCCACCACGGCCAGCCCCGCCAGCACGCTCGCCAAGACGCCGCCAAGACTCGAGAGCATTTCCAAGAGCGCGAGCGGAAACGCGTGCGTCCACAGCACCACCGGCGCGGGAACGCCCCTGGCCCGGGCGGTGAAAACAAAGTTGGACGCCAGCACCTCCGCCAGGCTCGCCCGCATCGAACTTGCGAACAGCGCAACCAGGGGCAGCGCCAGCGCCGCCACCGGCAACAGCAAATGGCCGACGCGGAACTCGTCGCGGTAAAGGCCCCCCACCGGCGCGGCGCGCAGCTCCACCCCGAACAGCCATTGCAGCAAGGGCGCCGCCAGCAAGGGCGCCAGGCACAATCCCGTTAGCGCCAGCGCCGCGGCGACACGGTCAGCCAGGCGATGTGGACGCACCGCCGCCGCCGCTCCTAGCGCACCGCCCAGGACCGTCCCTAGCACCAGCGCGCTAAGTCCGACCAGAAGGCTGACGGGCGCGCCCTCCGCCAACAGGTCGAGAACGTCCTTGTCCTCGTAAACCATGGAGGGGCCGAGATCGCCGCGCAACAATCCCGCGAGGAAGCCGGCGAGTTGCTGGCCGATCGGCAAATCGAGCCCGTAATCCGCGACCAGCCTCGCCTCGACGCCGGGCGACAAATACCGTTCGCCGCCAAAGGCCCCGCCAGGGGCGAAACGCAACAACAGAAAGGCGAACGCCAGCCCGCAAACAAGCGTCGGGGTCGCGGCCATCAACCGGCGGGCGGCGTAAGCGAGCATTTCGCGAGGTCCCCGGGGGGCGCTGGGGGTGCGCCTGCGTCGGTGCGGAGCCTTGCTTCCCGGCGAAGCCCTGTCAACTTGGCGGCGATGACCGAGTTCAAAGCCGTGGCCCCAGACTTCGCCGTCGCCGCCCAGATTTTGCCCGCCGACATGACCCGCGCCGCCGCAGCCGGGTTCAAACTGCTGATTTCCAATCGCCCGGCGGGCGAATCACCGGATCAGCCTGACGAGGCCGAGTTGAGGGCTGCAGCCGCGTCCGCGGGCTTGGAGTACCGCCATATCCCGTTCCAGGGCAGGCCAAATCCAGCTGCCGTGGCCGAGACAGCGGCGGCGCTGGCGGAGGCTTGCGGGCCTGTGCTGGCCTATTGCCGAACCGGGACGCGGTCCATTATGGCGTGGGCGATGGCGCAGGCCTCGGCGGGCGCGCGCCGGCCGGATGAATTGCTCGCCTTGGCGGGTAAGGCGGGTTACGATTTAACCGGGTTGGGACCCGTGCTCGCCACGTTGGCGCCCCAGATGTAATGCGATCAGGCGATCAAGCCGCCAGCGACATGGCGATCTTAATCAGGATGATAAACGACATGGCGAGCAGCACCGTGCGCACACGATCCAGAACGAACAAGGCTACGCCAAGCACGGGGCTCATGGTGACCGGGGTCTGCAAGGCTTGGGCCGTGGAGGCGCGCTGATGACGGAGACCACCGAGCGCACGTTCCAGACTTCCGGGCCCGTATGGCTACGCGATTTCGAGTGGGGCCTGACCGGCCTCACCGTGCGCAAGACCGGCGCACGCGTGCCGTATTCTCCCTCCATCATTAAGCAAGTCAGCGCCTGGTTTCGTTTCTTCTTCGCCGCCCAGCGCATCGAGCCGGCGACACCGCACTTCACCATTGCCTTCACCCCTGAGCGCGCCCGACCTTGGTATCTGATCTGGGCGGTCTCGCGCGCGGCCGGCGCCAAACTGGCCAAGGATTTCACCCAGGCCGATGTGGTCATGCAATTCGAGGACGCGACCTACACTCCCAACGCACCGCCGCCGCAGCTGAAGCCCGGCGCCAAGCTGATCAATTTCGCTTGCACTGATGTTTCCAAGACCGCCGTCGCCCGGGCCAGCGAAATCGCCTTTGGCCGTCCGCTCGCGGTCGATCCCAGCACCCATGTCGGCCCGGCGGTGGAAAAGTCCGAGATCAACGCCGCCCATGACGGGCGGATCGTGCAATGCCCGACGCCGCCGCAGCCGGGGCGGGTCTACCAGCGCGTGATCGACAATCGCGGCTTCGATCCGGATCTGGTGGAGGATTTGCGCACCTGCACGGTCGGCGGCAAGGCGGCCTGTGTATTCATAAAGCGCCGCCCCGTAACCAAGCGCTTCCTCAATACGAATAGCGAAGTGTTGCTGCGGGCGCCGGAAGAAATCTTCTCGCCCGAGGAATTGAGCCAGATCGCCGCGTTCACGCAGGCGCTCGGATTGGATTGGGGCGGTGTGGACGTGCTCAGAGATCGCGCCGACGGAAAACTCTACATCGTCGATGCAAACAACACTGACATGGGGCCCCCGATCTCACTCAATCTCCCCGACAAGCTGAAGGCCACCCGCATGCTAGCGGCGGCCTTCCGCGACTATGCTCGCGGCGCTGGAAGCTGAAGGACGGACAGGTTTAGCACATGGCGTACAAGATCCCTTTTGTGCGCGACATGGACTTCGCTTATGGCGAAGCGCAGCAGGTCAGCCCGCTGATCCGCCGTGTCGTCGCCGACAATCCGGGGCCGTTCACCTACAAGGGCACCGGCGTTTACATTATCGGCCAGGGCGAGGTGGCGCTGATCGATCCCGGACCGGACACGCGCGAGCATCTCGACGTGCTGATGCGCGCGCTCGAAGGCGAGCGGCTCACCCACATCTTCGTCACCCATTTTCACATGGATCACAGCCCCGCCGCGCGGCCCTTAGCCGAGCGCACCGGCGCGAAAATCCACGCCAGCGCCATCGCCCTCAAGCACGATCCCTGCGACGCGGTGCGTCTGGAAGCCGGCGACGACACCGGCTTTACTCCCGACGTGACGCTGCACGACGGCGACCGCTTCGCCGGCCCGGGTTGGACCCTCGAAGCGGTATCGACGCCGGGCCACACCTCGCACCACATGGCCTATGCGCTGCTGGAGGAGAACGCGCTGTTCCCCGGCGACCACATCATGGGCTGGTCCACCACCATTATCGGCCCGCCCGATGGCGACATGAGCCATTACCTCGCCAGCCTCGAAAAAGTGCGCGATCGCAATTGTGACACGCTATGGCCCACCCATGGTCCGCCCATCCGCGAGCCGCGCCCCTTCATCCAGGCCTATCTCGACCACCGGCTCGAGCGTGAGGCGCAGGTGCTGGCGCAGCTGACGAGCGGCAAGCATCTGATCAAGGACATGGTGGCCGAGATCTACGCTGATGTGGACAAGCGCCTGCACCCCGCCGCCTGCCATTCCGTGCTCGCGCACGTGCTGCGGCTGATCGATCTGGGGCGCGTCGTCTGCGAGGGCCCCCCTTGCGTCGATAACGAATATTGGCTGACGCGCTAGTTGCGCGCCCCGGAATGACAGCGCCTGTGCATGCGTGCGAAGGACAACGTTGAAAGGGTGCGTCAAGGGGTCAACAGATTGGGTCTTTGGTATAAGGTGAGCGAGTCTTGGAGAGTCGTTTGCCCACGCCGGAAGACATCGTCCCGCTGAATGCGCCCCAGCGCGCGGCGCCGCCGCTTTATCCCGGCGATCCGGCGCCGTGGTTTCGCCTGCCATCCGACGTCACCGATCGTTTCCTGCTGCCGGCGCAAGGCGGGCGCAGCCTGCTGCTGACCTTTCTCACTTCGTTTTCCAACCCCGACGACGCCCGGGTTCGCGACGGCTTGCTCGCGTGCGCGCCGCGGCTGATCCCCTTCACCACCGGCATGCTGATCGTCAGCGCCGACCCCGCCGATCGCGGCGCGCGTGTGCCGGAATCGCCCCTAGCCGTGCGCTATCTGTTCGACAGCGAGCGGCTGGCGGCAGCGCTTTACGGCGTTGCCGCCGATAGCGGGGTACGGGCAACTTCGTTCATGATCGATCCGCGGCTGCGCATCAAGGCGGTGTTCCCGGTGACCGATCCGGCGACCCACGCAAGCGCCGTGTTCGAGCAATTCGAGCGCCTGCACACGCCGGCGCAGCCGCGGCGGGCGGCGCTGCATGCGCCGGTGCTCAACGTGCCCGGCGTGTTCGAGCCGGCGCTGTGCAAGCGATTGATCGAGGGCCATGAAGCCGATGGCGGTGTAGCCAGCGGCTTCATGGTCGAAAAAGACGGCATGACCGTGCAAAAGCACGACCCCGCTCACAAGCGGCGGCACGATTGGCTGATCAACGACCCCACACTGAGAGAGGCCTGCCGCGAGCGCGTCCGCCGACGCGTCGTCCCAGAAATCGCCCGCGCCTTCCAGTTCGACGCCACCCGCATCGAGCGCTTCCTGGTCGCCTGCTATCGCGGCGACGACCAAGGACACTTTGCCGCCCATCGCGACAACACCACCAAGGGCACCGCCCACCGCCGCTTCGCCGTTTCGCTCAATCTCAACAGCGAATACGAGGGTGGCGATCTGATTTTTCCGGAATTCGGTCAGGAGCGCTTTCGCCCACCCCCTGGGGGCGCGTGCGTGTTTTCCTGCGCGCTGCTGCACCAGGCAACGCCAGTGACAGCGGGCAAGCGCTATGTGTTCGTACCGTTCCTCTACGACGATTCCGCGGCGCTGATCCGCGATGCCAACGCGGCTTACCTGGCGCCGAACGAGTGATGCCTGCGTTGACCTTCGCATGCAGGCCGATGCTCCGCCACTCCGGGCTCTCGGCTTTGCCGAGCCCCGGAATGACGGACGCAGTTCAGTTTGATTCTTATGAGTCAGTAGGGCGCTGGTATGATCAGGGCGGCGGCGGCGCAGGTGTGTCGGTCTCGCTGCCTTCACGGGGCGGCGCCAACGCCGGTCCCTCTTGCGCCTCGACCTCATCCACGCGGGCGCGCAAAGCCTCAAGGAACGGGCGCATGCGCGCGGCATTGGCGCCGAGATCGGAACGCCCGACGCGGCTGCCGGAGCGCATGTCGATGCGCGCGCCAGACCCTTCGGAGCGAACTCTGATGACGATGTCATCCTTGAAGCCGAACCAGAACGTCTCCGCCACCGCCTCGATAACACCATTGCTGGGATCGAGGTCCCCGATGCGCCAATCCTGATTGTCCGCCAAATCGGCGGCGATCTGGAAGGCGCGCGCGCGGTCGAGGCTGGTAACGACGTGAGCGATGTCGCCGTAGGCGCGGCCTTGCCACTCGATGAAGGACGTGCCTGCGCTGTCACGCTTGGAGAGCAGATCGGCGCCGTTGACCTCAGGAATGGAGGCGCGCGCGCTTATAACCGCCTCGCTGAACGAGGGCGGATTAAGCAGATCGGTGGAGAGGTCGTGGATCGGTGCGATGCTCTGCGCCTGTTGGCGCACGAACAGTCCATAACCCAAAGCGCCCGCTGGGATCAGCAGCGCCAATACCGCGTTCACCACCCCGCGCCGCGGCGGCGTGAAAAACGCCAGCGCCAGCGCAATCCCGGCGACGCCCAGAACAAACGGCGCGATCCGCGTCATGCCCCACGTCGCCGTCAATTCCACAAATCCTAGCCGCCAGTCGAACAGCCCGAACTTGGTGCCCAGCGCGGCGACCACGAAATACAACGGCAAGAACAGCGCCAGTCCAAGCGCGATACGCACTACCAAGTCGCGAAACTTATCCATTCCTATCCCCAGCCTTCGGCTCAACCAGATCCCACTTGTTGCCGTAGATATCCTCGAACACCGCCACTTTGCCATAGGCCTCCACACGCGGCGGTTCCAGGAATTTAACCCCGCGCGAAAGAAACGCCGCGTGGTCGCGGTCGAAATCGTCGCTGTCGAGGAACAAAGCGACGCGGCCACCGGTCTGGTCGCCGACGCGCGCGGTTTGCACCTCGCCCACGCCCTTGGCCAGCAGGATTTCGGCTGAACCCTCGCCGGGCGACACCACAACCCAGCGTTTGCCGCCCCCCATGTCGGTGTTTTCCACCAGCTTGAAGCCAAGCGCGCCGACAAAATAGGATATCGCCTCGGCATAGTCGCGTACGACGAGTGTGACTTTGGAGATGCGCAAACTCACCTACACCTAGACCCATCAAAAGCTGTTGCTATCACTCCGCCGCTCACACGCCTGGGAACCGATAATCTTTGAACGTCTCGCGCAGCGCCAGTTTGTTGATCTTGCCGGTGGCGCCGAGCGGGATCTTCTCGGTGTAGACGACATCGTCGGGCGTCCACCATTTGGCGATCTTGCCTTCGAGGAAGGCGAGCACTTGTTCCTTGGTCGGATTGGCACCCGGCTTCGGCTCGATAATCAGCAAAGGCCGCTCGTCCCACTTGGGATGCACGACGCCGATGACTGCAGCGTTGGCGACGCCGTCGCAGCCAATGGCGATGTTCTCGATGTCGATCGAGGAAATCCACTCTCCACCCGACTTGATCACATCCTTGGCCCGGTCGGTGATCTGCATGATGCCAAGTTCGTCCAAGGTCGCGACATCGCCCGTATCGAAGAAACCGTCCGCCTCCAGGCACTCGCCCTTGTCGTTGCGCGCGCCGGCGTTCTTGAAATAGGCGCGCGCCACCGCTGGGCCTTTCACCATCAGCCGCCCGAATGCCTTGCCGTCATGGGGTTTCTCTTTGCCTTCATCATCGACTATTTTCATATCGACCGTGAACAGCGCCCGGCCCTGTTTGAGCTTGGTTTTGATGATGGCTTCGTGGCCCTGGTTGTAGTGCTCGGGCAGCAGTTTGCCGATGGTGCCGATCGGGCTCATCTCGGTCATGCCCCAGGCGTGGATCACTTCGACGCCGTAATCGTCCTCGAACGCGCGCAGCACTGCTTCCGGCACCGCCGAGCCGCCGATGGCGACGCGCTTCAGCGTGGTGAGTTTGGATTTGGTCTCGCGCAAATAGTTCAAGAGCATCAGCCACACGGTCGGCACCGCCGCGGTGAACGTCACCTTCTCGCTCTCCAGCAATTCGTAGACGCTGGCGCCGTCGAGCTTGGCCCCGGGCATGACCAGCTTGGCCCCGCACATCGGCGCCACGAAGGCGATCGCCCAGGCGTTGGCGTGGAACATCGGCACCACCGGCAGCACCACATCATTGGCGCCGGCGCCAAAGCAATCGGCGCTGTTGGCCGCCATCGCGTGCAGCAAATTGGAGCGGTGTGAGTAGAGCACGCCCTTGGGATCACCGGTGGTGCCCGAGGTGTAGCACAGCCCGCAGGCGGTGTTTTCGTCGAACCCGCCCCATTGCGCGCTCTGCTCGTGGCCGGCGATGAAATCCTCGAAGGCGATGGCCCCCCGCAGGCTGGTCTCGGGCATGTGGTCGCGGTCGGTGAGGATCACATAGGCTTTGACGCTAGCGAGCTGCCCGGCGATTCTTTCAATGGTCGCCACAAAGCTGGTGTCGAGAAACAATATTTTGTCCTCGGCGTGATTGATGATCCAGGCGATCTGCTCGGGGAAGAGCCGCGGGTTCACTGTGTGCAGCACCGCGCCCATGCCCATGGTTCCGTACCAGGCTTCCATGTGCCGCTCGGTGTTCCAGGCGAGCGTGGCGACACGGTCGCCCTGGACAATACCGCGCTCGCGCAGCGCATTGGTGACCTGCTTGGCGCGGCGCCAGATATTACCATAATTAGTCCGCGAGATCGGCCCTTCGAGGCTGCGCGTCACCACCTCGCGTTTGGGAAACCAGGAATGGGCGTGGTCCAGAATCCTATCGACCGTCAGCGGCCAATCCTGCATAAGCCCGAGCATCGCCTTTCGCCTCCCTTGGTGTTAGGCGTGATGTTAGAGGCGTCTCGGGGCGGCGGCAATCGCCCCCTCACGGATAAAGCCGCCGCTTCCGCCACGCCGCGCCCGGCGCGTCGCGCTCAAACACCAACCGATCGTGCAAACGAAAAGGCCGGTCGCGCCAGAACTCGATCGCCAGCGGGACCAGCCGCCAACCGCGCCAGTGCGGCGGGCGCGGGATCTCCCCCAGCCCGAACTTCAGCGCGAATTCGGCGACGCGTTTTTCCAGAGCCAGCCGCTCGGGCAGCGGGCGCGATTGCTCGCTGGCCCACGCGCCGAGGCGCGCGCCACGGTCGCGGCTGGCGAAATACGCGTCGGCTTCCGCATCCGAGACCGGCTCGATCGCTCCTCGCACGCGCACTTGCCGGCGCAGGCTTTTCCAATGGAAGCACAAAGCCGCGCGTGGACTATGTTCCAGCTGAACGCCCTTGGCGCTTTCGGCGTTGGAGTAGAAGACAAACCCCGCCGCGTCGAAATCCTTCAGCAACACCATGCGCACGTCGGGCGCGCCCGACGCGTCGGCGGTGGCGAGCGCCATGGCATTGGGATCGCTCGGCTCCTTGTCCGTGGCCTCCTTGAACCAGCGCGCAAACAGCGCCAACGGCTCGCCCTCGGCAAACAAAGCCGCATCGTCCGGCGGCGGCGACGCGGTGGGATCGTAGCTGGGCGAGGGGGGGATCAGCGGGGCGGTCATTCCGCCCCGGCGCACATTTGCGCCTGCGCAGTCAACTCGAGCACGACTTGCTCCTCAAGACCTATGCCGGCGGCGTCTGCCCTTGCCCGATACCAAGCCAGGACCGTGTCATCTATATCGGGAATTACGCTATCGACCATGATTCCTAGTCTAGCATCCCTGTGCGCCGATGACAGATGTTTGCGGCGCAAAAACGATTGTGTCACCTAAGGTGCCCATGTCCCACAACAGCTTCGGCCACCTTTTCCGCGTCACCACCTGGGGCGAGAGCCATGGGCCGGCGCTGGGCTGCGTGGTGGACGGGGCGCCCCCCGGGCTGCCGCTAACGCTGGCGGAGATCCAATATTGGCTGAACCGCCGCCGCCCGGGCCAGAGCCGCTTCGTCACCCAGCGCCAGGAGCCGGACGAAGTGAAAATCCTCTCCGGCGTGTTCGAGGACGACCGCACCGGCGGACCGGTGACGACCGGCGCGCCGATTTCGCTGATGATCGAAAATGTCGATCAGCGCGGGCGCGACTATGACGCCATCCGCGACCTCTACCGCCCCGGCCACGCCGATTATGTGTACGACGCCAAATATGGCGTGCGCGACTATCGCGGTGGCGGACGGCAGTCGGCGCGCGAAACCGCCGCGCGCGTGGCCGCTGGCGCGGTGGCGCGGCGCGTACTGGGCGAAGACGTCGTGATCCGCGCGGCTTTGGTGCAGATCGGTTCGCACGCCATCGACCGTGCGCGTTGGGATTGGGCCGAAGTCGAGAACAATCCGTTCTGGTGCCCTGACGCGGAAGCCGCGAAAGCCTGGGAGGCGTTGCTCGACGCCACCCGCAAGGACGGCAATTCGCTGGGCGCCATCGTCGAAGTCGAAGCCACCGGCGTCCCCGCCGGCTGGGGCGCGCCGATCTACGGCAAGCTCGATGCCGAACTCGCCGGCGCGCTGATGAGCATTAACGCGGTCAAGGGCGTCGAGATCGGCGCGGGCTTCGCGGCAGCGGCGCTCACCGGCGTGGAAAACGCCGACGAAATGCGCGCCGGCGAAGACGGCAAGCCGGTGTTCTTGTCCAACCAGGCAGGTGGCGTGCTGGGCGGCATCTCCACTGGTCAAACCATCGTGGCGCGCCTCGCCATCAAGCCCACCTCTTCGATCCTAACCCCGCGCCAAACCATCGACCGCTTCGGCCAAAACGCCGAAATCTCCACCAAGGGCCGCCACGATCCCTGCGTCGGCATCCGCGCCGCGCCAGTGGCGGAAGCCATGCTGGCGTGCGTGCTGGCGGATGCGAAGCTGCGGCACCGGGGGCAGGTAGGGGGGTGAGCCAAGGACCGCGCGCCTTCAGAATCCGCTCAACCATCACACCTGCAACAATTCCAGCGCAACCTCGGTCCTCCGCTCCAATTCACCCTCGTTGACCCGCTCCCACTCGCCCATCTGCCCCCCAATCCAGGTAAACTGGCGTTTGGCGTAGCGGCGGGTGTCACGTTGGGCGATCTCGGCGGCGGCGGCGAGGGAAAGTTCGCCGCGCAGGTGCGCCATCAGCGCCGGCGCGCCGTGGGCTTTCATCGCTGGCAAATCGGCATCGAGCCCTCGCGCGGCGAAGGCGCGCACTTCGTCAAGCGCACCGGCGGCAAGCATCGCCTCGAAACGCGCGTCGATAGCACCGTAGAGCGCCGCGCGATCGGGGGTCAACGCCAAGCCGACCCAATCCTCGCGCGCCAGCGCTGGCTTGGTGGCCGCCTGCAGCGCGCCGATGCTTTCGCCGGTCGTCTCCAGCACTTCGAGCGCGCGCAGGATCCGCAGCGCGTCGTTCGGTTCAAGCCGCGCCGCGGTGAGCGGGTCGCGGCGCGCCAGTTCGGCATGCAGCGCCGGCGCGCCTTCCCGCGCCGCGCGCTTGCGCAAGGCCGCGCGCAGATCCGCGTCAATCGCCGGCATCTGCGCCAAGCCTTGGGTCAGCGCCTTGAAATAAAGCCCGGTGCCGCCAACCAGGATCGGCGCGCGCGCGCGCGAACGATTTGCGGCGATCGCCGCCAGCGCCTCGGCGAGCCAGCGGCCGGTGGAGTAAAG